>CAXUEG010000145.1:1395-6872 GCA_964249935.1 uncultured Terriglobus sp. | reverse complement strand
AGCGCCGGCGTGAGGCCCTCGCTCGTGTCACCTGCATCGGCGGCCAGCATGTCATACAGCTTCGCGATCTTCAGTTCGGGGTCACCGATCATCGGGTACGTGACGGCGTGGCCCCCGACGTCTTCAATGTCCTGCGCCCATTTTGAGTGGCTGTCCACCGGATCGACGCTCAGACCGATGACCTTCGCACCGCGCTTCGCGAACTCCGACTCAAGGCTGGCCACCGCACCAAGCTCGGTGGTGCACACGGGCGTGAAGTCCTTCGGGTGGCTGAACAGAACGGCCCAGTTATCGCCGATCCACTCGTGAAAGCGGATCGTACCCTGCGTTGTTTCAGCCGTGAAGTCGGGTGCGGTGTCGTTGATGCGCAGTGACATGGTTTCCTTTGGCGAGCACGTGTTGCAGATTTCTCAGTGTGATTGGCAGTTGACGAACGCGGTGCAAACTACGAAGCCCACAAAAGCAGATGCTTGAGTGGGCCGGGCCGGTGCAATTCTGCGCGCAAGCGATCAGACCGGCGGCCCTGCCAAGCCACGGCAACAGCAGCGGCTGCAGGCAAGGTACACGGCGGTGGTGCAACGCTTCATCTGCTGCAACCATAGCGGTGGAGGTCTGCCATGTCAAACAAGTGGTCTGCTGCCGCGGCACATCAGCACTGGCTCGACTGGGCGCAGGTGGATGTATTCGCCGACGCACCATACCAGGGCAATATGCTTGCTGTGTTCCCGGATGCAACTGGATTGAGCGAGACGCAGATGCAGGCGATCGCGCGTGAAACAAACCTGTCGGAGACGACATTTGTATTTCCGCAAGATGCTGCTGCGGTACGGAAAGACGAGGTGCGTGTGCGCATTTTCACCACGCAGGAGGAGCTGCCATTTGCAGGCCACCCCACGCTTGGCACGGCGAGCTGGCTGCGCCTCACGCGGCCTGAGTTCGCGGATGCCGAAGAGATCACCTTGCGGCTGAACGCTGGACCGGTTCGCGTGCGATTTCCGCAGGACGACGACTTAGCGGCACCGGCGCAAAGCATTCTTGCTGAGATGCTGCAGCCGGATCCAGTTTTTCTCGGCAGGATCGAACCCGGCGAGCTAAGCCAGGCGCTCGGTCTCAAAACATTCCAGGCGCACCCGCAGCTGCAGCCAGAGATTGTCAGCACGGGTCTACCCGTACTCATCGTCCCGCTCGCGTCCTGCGAAGCGTTGGCCGCATTACAGCCCGACGTAGCGCGCGAGAAGGCGCTGCGCTCCAGTACGCCGGCAAAGTTTTCCTACTTCATTGCGCAGGAGGACGAACGGACCTGGCGGGCACGGCTCCCGCTGTATGGCGGCGAAGATCCGGCGACTGGTTCGGCCGCGGGTTGCGCCATCAGCTACCTGGTTGCGCATGGCGCGGCAGCACCCGACGAACCCATGACCATCCTGCAGGGCGAATTCGTTCATCGGCCGAGCCGGATTTTCGCGCAGGCATCCCGCAGCGAGCGCGGAGCGAGCGGTGTGCGTGTACGAGGCCGCACCATTCCTGTGGCAACCGGACGCTTTCTCCAGCCATGATCCTGCGGCTTTCCACACAGCTTGCAGAAGGCAACTTGCTGCAGGCGCAAGACTTCACGGGACGCTGGAAAGCCGGGCAGGTTAGAACGCACTCGTTTCGCCGTAATTTCGCCGTTGCCACGGCTGGTACATCGCCGTAGTGTGAGGAACGTTGATCGCAGAGCGCCGCGATCGTGCGGAAGCAGTAACCAGCAGTCACTTCCAATATTCCCCCGACTCAGGCAACGTGCCGCAACGGCGCGAACGCCATCGGTCGTTCAAAGGCGAGCAATCGCCAGTTCCAAAGGCTTGCCTCCGGGCGAGTCAAACGCCCCCTCTGCGCCTAACCGGCGCGTTGCGGAATGAAAGGCCATATGCGTCCTCGTAAGGTGATTCTCTGTGTCGATGACAATGAACAAACGCTGGCGGTGCGCAAATTCCTGCTGGAAACACGGGGCTACCGCGTGCTCACGGCCGCAGGCGCGCAGGATGCGCTCCTGCAGCTGGAAGCGCCGGAGACGGGCACCATCGATCTGCTGCTATGCGATTTGGTTATGCCGCATGTCGATGGCAATGAGCTGGTGCGGCGAGCCCGTGCCGTGCGTCCAGGCGTGCCGACGCTGATGATCTCCGGCACCGTGGCGCAGTTCGATCGCGGCTCGGAGGCCGATGCTTTCCTGCCCAAGGGAGCGTGCTCCGCGGTGGAACTGCTGGAGCGTGTGCGCATCCTGGTGGCGCGCAAGCGCGGGCCCCGGAAAGCCGTCGTTTCCGCCCCTTCGTGGACCCCTGCATTGGCGTCGGATCCCGCGATGCAGGTGCAGCGCGCCTCTTAAATCTGGCCGTCTTCAAGAGATCTGGCAGCGTCGCTCAAGCTTCAATCAAGCCATAGCGACGCTGCCACTGCTCTTTCAGTTGGGTCCGCACCACGTCGCGCTCGGCATCGGTCATATCGTGCAGGCGGCCAGCGGCCAGGTCTTGCGCCTCAGACTTCGCAATCTCCAGCATGCGCCGGTCGCGTACCAGGCTGGCCACACGCAGGTCCGGCATACCGGCCTGGCGCGTGCCGAAGAACTCGCCCGGACCGCGCTGTTGGAGGTCGAACTCGGCCAGGTCAAAGCCGTTCTGCGTGCGCACCATGGCATCGAGCCGCAACTCGGCTTCTTCGCTCACGCGCTCGCCGGTCATCAGAACGCAATAGCTTTTTGCCGCGCCCCGGCCCACACGACCGCGCAACTGGTGCATCTGCGCCAGGCCAAATCGTTCCGCGTGTTCAACGACCATCACGGTTGCGTTCGGCACGTCGACGCCAACTTCAATCACCGTGGTGGCGATCAGCACGTCGATCTCGCCGCGTTGAAAGCGCCGCATGACGATCTCTTTGTCGTCGGAAGGCATGCGTCCGTGCAGCAGGCCCACACGCAAATTGCCGAATGCGCCGTGGCGCAGATCGTCATACATCTCCACGGCGGAGCGCAACGGTGCACGGTCGCCCATGCCGCTCAACGGCGCGTGCTTGTGGCTGCGGTTCTTCCCGGCGGTTTTCTTCGCGGCTTTCACCGGCTCGCTGTCCTCTTTCGCCGAAAGCGAGCGATCGGCCGCAAAGTCCAGCTCCGGCTGATCGTCGTTTGTGCCTTCCACAAGCGGATAGACCACATAAGCCTGGCGGCCAAGCCGCACCTGCTTGCGCACAAACTCCCATACGTCCTGCGCCTTCTCTTGGACCACGCGGCGCGTCACCACGGGCGTGCGGCCTGGCGGCAACTCGTCGATCACGCTCACGTCCAGATCGCCATAAATCGTCATCGCAAGTGTGCGCGGAATGGGCGTTGCGGTCATTACCAGCACGTCGGGCTCGGCAGTGCCGGGTTTCTTCATCAGTGTGAAGCGTTGACGAACACCGAAGCGGTGCTGCTCGTCCACAATGACCAGTCCAAGATGCGCGAAGTCTACCTTCTCCTGGATCAGCGCCTGCGTGCCGATGATCAACTCCGCCTCACCCCGCAGGATGCGCGACCGCGCGTGCCGCTTGCTCGCGTCGTCCAGCGAACCGGTAAGCAGCGTCACCTGGTACGGTCGCGTGCCATGCGCGAGCAGCTTTTTCGCGGAAAGGTAATGCTGCGTCGCCAGAATCTCCGTAGGCGCCATGAGCACGGCCTGTGCACCGTTTTCGATGGCCACTAGCGCGGCCTGCAGCGCAACGATGGTTTTGCCGCTGCCCACATCGCCCTGCAAAAGGCGGCGCATCGGCGTGGACTTCCGCATGTCCTCCACGATCTCGCCCAGCACACGCTTCTGCGCCGCCGTCGGACGAAACGGCAGCACCCGTTTCAGCGCCTCGCGTACCGTATCGCCGGTTTCAAACGCATTGCCCTCGCGTTCGCGCAGGCGTTTTCGCTTCAGCTCAAGGCCGAGCTCCAGATAGAACAACTCCTCAAAGACAAGCCGCTGCTGCGCCGCGGTGCGAAACTCCCGCAGCGCGTCGTTCGATGTGCCCTCCGGGGGGAAGTGCGTCTCACGCAGTGCCTGCAGGCGGCCCGGCAAACCTAGCCGCTTCAACATTGCGGAGGGCAGCACCTCCGGCAGCGGCGGTCCCTGCGCCAGGTCCTCCAGCACCTGCCAGAGCAGCCGTCTCGCCCAGCGCGAAGTCAGCCGAGCTCCGCTGTTCGTGGTTCCACCCAGCGACTCGTAAACCGGCACAATGCGCCCGACCTCCAGCAACTGCGCCAGTGGGCCGGCGTCACTCGTCGCGGTCGGCAACACCTCGAATTGCGGCTGAACCATCTTGAAGCGGCCACCCTGCGAGCGGCTGGGCTCCGCGCGGCCATGGAGCGCGACCATGTCGCCCAGCTTGAACCGGTCTTTCAGGTACACGCCACCGAACCACATAGCTTTGAGAGCTTGCAGGCCGTGTCCCACGGTCAATTCGAAGATGGGCTGCCGACGCGTGCGCAGCAGCAAGCTGCCGCGCACCTCCGCGATGATGCTCGCTGTCTCACCCGCGACCAGCTCGCTCAGCGGCTTGGGATGCAGCCGGTCTTCATAGCGAAAGGGCAGGTGGTAAAGCAGGTCCTCGACCGTATGCACGCCGCGGCGCGCCAGCGCTTCGCCGTTACGCGGACCCACGCCCCTCAACTGCTGCACGGGCGTTTCAAGCGCAATCATTCCCTGCGATGGTAGCAGCGGCGCAACCCTGTTTCAGAGCCGCAAGACACGCGGGCTGCTAGACTTCAAGTAGCGCAAACTCCGCATCTGCAACGGCTTTTCGCTCCAACCCATGCCCATCGTTCAGCTGAATCAAGTCCGAAAAGTCTATGAGAACAAGGTCGCAGTCGAAGGACTGACCCTGCGCATCGATCCGGGCACCATGTTCGGCCTGCTAGGCCCCAACGGCTCCGGCAAGACGTCGTCCATCCGAATGATGATCGGCATCACGGTGCCAGACTCGGGCACGGTCGAACTCTTTGACCGGCCTTTCACGCGCGAGGCTCTGAAGCGCGTGGGCTACCTGCCCGAAGAGCGCGGTCTCTACAAGAAGATGATTGTGCTCGATCAGCTCATCTTCATGGGCCGGCTGCACGGGTTGACCAGCCATGAGGCGGAGCGCCGTGCAAAGTCCTGGGCTGACCGTCTGCAAATTGCGGAAGCGTTGCCCAAGAAGACCGAAGAGTTGAGCAAGGGCATGCAGCAGAAAATCCAGTTCATTGCCGCACTTCTGCACGAACCCGACCTGATCATTCTTGACGAGCCCTTCAGCGGCCTTGACCCGGTCAACGGCGCCTTGTTGCAGGACACCATGCTTGAGCTGCGCGCTGCAGGCAAGGCCATCCTTTTTTCAACACATCGCATGGACCAGGTCGAGCGCATGTGCGACGGCATCGCGCTCATCCATCGCGGCCGTGTGGTGCTGCAGGGCGGCATGCGCGAGGTGAAGTCGCGCTACCCGCG
>CAXUEG010000145.1:0-1366 GCA_964249935.1 uncultured Terriglobus sp. | reverse complement strand
TCGAGATCCTCTATGAGGGAGATTCGGGCTTCCTGCGCAATCCCGAGGTCGCCGAGGTGAAAGAGTACGCCGGGCGCGCTGATGTGACACTGCGCGGCGATCATCCAAACGCGCAGCCGCTGCTCATCGATGCCGTTCGCAACGGAGTGCGCATCGACAAGTTCGAAGTGAAGGAACCGACGCTGGAAGAAATCTTCATCAGCGCCGTGGGAGGCCGTGTCGATGCTTAGCAACAGTTTGCTCATTGCGCGCCGCGAGTACCTGGAACGCGTCCGTACCCGAGGCTTCATGATCGCGACCATCCTGATCCCGGTGCTCATGGCGGCGGGCATCGGCGGCTCCATCCTGATCGCGAAGCACAGCAAATCGAACTCGCACCTGGCCGTCGTTTCTTCCGACACACGGCTCGCCACGGACCTGCAGAACGAGTTGGAGCACGGCAAGGATTCGGAAATGACGATTGACGTCATCTCGCCGCCCAGCGATAAGACGCGCGCCAATCTGAACGGCATGCTCAAGAGCAAAGACCTGGACGGCTATCTCTGGATCAGCCCGCCGCGTTACCCGGGCGGACGGCCGGTATTGCAGTATAAGCAGGGATCTTCTGCCGACATGGCAACGCGCTCCTCGGTGCAGCACGCCATTGACGCGGTATTGACGCGCGAACGGCTCATGCAGCAAGGGTTGTCGCAGACGCAGGTCACCGACATGATGAAACCGGCGGAGCTGGAATCTGCCGACGTCGGGCAAGCGGATCACACCGAAGCGAACTTCGCCGCAGCCTACGTCACCTTCTTTCTTATGTACATGGTGATCATGCTTTACGGCATGAACGTGGCCCGCTCGATCATCGAAGAAAAGACGTCGCGCGTCTTCGAGGTTATGCTCGCCACCGTGAAGCCGCTGGAGATGATGGCAGGTAAGGTCATCGGCGTTGGCTCAGTCGGTCTGACCCAGGTTGGCATCTGGATGCTTGCCGCCGTTCTGCTCACGCACACCGCGATCATCGCGCACTATGTCGGCGGCAGATCCTCGGGCATCTCGTTCTCTACCGCACAGGTGTTCTTCTTCATCGTGTACTTCCTCATGGGCTATCTGCTTTACTCCGCCATGGCAGCGGCCTTGGGCGCCATGACGAACTCCGAGCAGGAGCTGCAGCAACTGAATATGTTCCTGGTGCTTCCGCTGGCCGGATGCATGGTCGCACTGCCGCTCATCCTGCACTCACCCGGTAGTCTTCCGGCACGCATTCTCTCGCTGATTCCGTTTTGTACGCCGCTGCTCATGTACATGCGCATCTCGGTGTAGACGGTCCCTTGGTATGAGATTGCAGCGTCCATCGCGATCATGGCCATCACAATCTACG
>CAXUEG010000144.1:0-7419 GCA_964249935.1 uncultured Terriglobus sp. | reverse complement strand
CAGTTGCATCACGCTTTCAATCTCGGCCACGCTGCGCAGCCCGGTATCCAGAGTCTCCAGTAGGAACGAAAGCACCACTCCGCCAATCAATCCGAAGATGCTGTTTTGGATCAGGATGCTGCTGGTCGGCTTCAGCGTCGGCGCGGGCGGCTGAAGCGCGCGATCGATGATGTCGATCTCCAGGGATTCCAGGCCGGCCTGCACGCCAGCAGTGCGCAGTCGCGACAGCAGACCGTCGTACAGGGAACGATTCGTCTCGTACTCACGTTGCCGCAGGGTGTACTCCACCGCCGCGTCGCGGAGTTGGTACACCTCATTCTTTGCCTGTTCCAGGGCTGATGTGGTCTGGGTTTCGTTCGACTGGGCGGCGACAAAGGCGTCGTGCGCCTGGCTCAACAGCCGGTGCTGCTCGGTGTCCACTTCGCGCTGCAACTCGCCCAGGTGGCGCTGGTCGGCCTCGACCTTGGGATTGTGCGGTCCGCGCGTCACCATCTCTTCCGCAATGATCGCTTTGGTCGTGGCGATGTCGCCCCGCAACCGGTTCAACTCACCGTCCAGGCCCGACACATCCAGCAGGCCTTCCAGATTGTCTGGATCCGCGCCCTGCAGCGTCCGATACTTCGATTCCGCCACGATGCGTGCAATCCGGGCCTGGCTCAGTGCGCCGGACAGTGCATCGACCTTGGCCGTGCTCTCCGTTGTGGGCAGATGCGTCGGATCGAAGCTGATCCCAAGCACGCCCAGCTTGCGTTGCATGTCGATCAACTGTTCCTGCGAAGCCTCCACCTGCGCCTTCAGGTCGCTCAACTGCCCGCTCAGCCACTTCGAAACGCGCTCCGTGGAGGCGTACTTACTTTGGTAAGAGCGCGTGATGTAAGCGTCCATCACGTGGTTCACGATGTCCGCGGAAAGCTTGGGGTTTGCGGAAACGCAACTGATGATCAGAATCTGCGTTCCGGGAATGTTTGCCGCTTTCACGCTGCCCAGCAGCGTTCCTACCACGGCCTGCCGAATGCCTGGGTCATCGATATTGCGATGAGGCAGGATGCCTTTCGTGATGCCGAAAAAGGCGGGGTTGTTCGCCAGGTCCATCTCGCGGCCGACCGTAAGCATAAGCGATTCGCTCTGCAGGATCAGCATTTCGTTGTTCAGATTCTCGCCCCCGGCGAAACCCGGCTCGCGGTACGCGGCCGTAGCTCCGGAGCCGACCTCCAGGCGTCCGGAGGCGGTGTAGCGTACGGGCTGGGTCAACGCCTGGTAGAAGCCATAGAGCATGCCAAGCACGACCATGGCAGCCAAAACCCACTTCCGCTTCCGAAGCACAAGCAGCGCTTCGGAAAGCGTGCTTTCGGTAGACGCAGTTGAAAATCCAGCCTGGGCTTCGGCGTCGTCCGACGCCGGAGCCGCTGGAAACTGCGATCGAACGGGAGCCATCTCGGTTGATGATAACCGACATTTTGCCGAAAAAGATGTTCAGCACAAGCAACTGCACGCCTGCTGAAAGCAGTTCTAGAAGCTGCCGCTTCTTCTACACTGATGCAGAGCAGCTACAAACCGGGTTGCCCGCTTCAACATCTGCGCGGGGAACTTATAAGCAGGAGTAAGTGCACGCGCATGGATCAAGCCATCAACATCGCCGTTGTGGGATCAGGGTACGTCGGGCTGGTTGCCGCCGTATGTTTTGCAGAGATTGGTCATCAGGTCACCTGTGTCGACAACGATCAGAGCAAGGTCGACGCGCTTCGCGGCGGCGACACCCTGATTCACGAGGAACATCTGCCCGAGCTGTTGAACCGCTACCGCAACGGCCGTGTCACCTTCACCACAGACCTTGGCGAGGCGACGCGACAGGCCGACGCTATTTTCATCGCGGTAGGTACGCCCCAGTCTGAAGCTGGCGACGCTGACCTGTCCTATGTGGAGGCCGTCGCAAACGAAATCGCACGTCACCTCGACAGCTACAAGGTGATCGTCGAGAAGAGCACCGTGCCGGTGTACACCAACGAGTGGGTCCGGCGAACCATCGAGCGCAATGGCGTCGATCGCAGCCTCTTCGACGTGGTGTCGAACCCTGAGTTCCTGCGCGAGGGCAGCGCGGTGCAGGACTTCTTGCACCCGGATCGCATCGTGGTCGGCGCCGACAGCCCGCGCGCGGCGGAGGTGCTGGACGCGATCTACAAGCCGCTGACCGGCGGCTCCTACTACTCGCGGCAGAATGCCATCGGCGGCCGTCTCGATGACAAGTCGCCGGCCCCGCTGCTGCTCACCACCACCAAAAGCGCAGAGATCATCAAGCACGCTTCGAACGCTTTTCTCGCAATGAAGATTTCGTTCATCAACGCCGTGGCAAACCTGTGCGAGGCGGCCGATGCCAACGTGGAGCAGGTGGCGCGCGGCATCGGTCTGGACAGCCGCATCGGCCCCAAATTTCTGCGTCCCGGTGTCGGCTACGGCGGTTCCTGCTTTCCCAAGGACGTTGCCGCCTTCCGTTCCGTCGCGGACCAGCTTGGCGTCGACTTCTCGTTGTTGACCGAGGTCGAAAAGATCAACGTCGAGCAGAAAAAGCGCTTTCTGCGCAAGGTGCGCTCAGCCCTGTGGACGCTGCGCGGCAAGCGTATCGGCGTGCTTGGCCTCGCCTTTAAAGGGGAGACGGACGACATTCGCGAGAGCCCCGCGCTCGACCTGATCGAGATGCTGCTCGCGGAAGGCTGCAGCATCTGTGCCTATGATCCCGCGGCCATGGAGCGCAGCCGTGCCGTGCTCCCCGAGTCGGCGGCCATGCAGTACGTTGAGGACGCGTACATCGCCGCGGAGAACGCGGATGCGCTCCTCATCCTGACCGACTGGGCGGAGTTTGCGGCGCTCGATCTGAAGCGGCTGCAGCGGACCCTGCGCTATCCGATCCTGCTGGACGGCCGCAATCTGTACGATCCTGACGCCGTTGCCTCCGCAGGGCTTTCCTACGTGAGTGTTGGACGTCCCGCCGCACACCCGGTCCGATTAGGCGAGCCTGCGCTCGTCTAGTCTCTTTTTGCAGCAGCTGACATCTGGGCAACAACGATAGGCGTGCGGCCAACGAATATGGATCGCCTATGAACAAGAAGGAGTCTTTGTGGGACAGGTCTGGAGCCGCGTGCTGGTCACCGGCGCGGCGGGATTTCTCGGCTCGCACTTATGCGACGCTTTGCTTGCGGAGGGCTGCTCCGTCGTCGGTGTGGACAACCTCGCCACCGGTTCGCTGGATAACCTGAAGCACCTTGCGACCGAAGCGCGCTTCACGTATGAGCAGGCGGACATCTGTCGCCCGTTCGATTTCGGTGAGGTAGATTTTGTCTTCAATTTCGCCTCACCGGCCAGCCCGGCGGATTACATGCGCCTGGGCCCGGAGACGCTACGCGTCGGGTCAGACGGCACGGTGAATGCGCTGGAACTCGCAAAGGCGTACGGTGCTGGCTTTCTTCACGCATCCACCTCTGAGTGCTACGGCGACCCGCTGCAGCATCCACAAACCGAAAGCTACTGGGGCAATGTAAACCCCATCGGCCCGCGCTCTGTGTACGACGAAGCCAAGCGCTTCAGCGAAGCGACCGTCATGGCCTACCACCGCTACTACGGCATGCGCACCGGCATGGTTCGCATCTTCAACACCTACGGTCCTCGCCTGCAGCCCAGCGACGGCCGCGTAGTCAGCAACCTCATGATGCAGGCTCTGCGGGGTGAGCCGCTCACCATCTACGGTGACGGCAAGCAGACGCGCTCTTTCTGCTATGTCAGCGACCTCATCCGCGGCATCGTTGCCCTGGCAAAATCGGGCGAGCCGTTGCCGACAAATATCGGCAACCCTGAGGAGTGGACGATTCTGGAATGTGCCGAGACGGTGAAGAGGGTGACCGGTGCCAGTTCCGAGATCACCTTTAAGCCCATGCCCGAGGACGACCCCAAGCAGCGCCGGCCCGACATCGCGAAGGCGGAGCAATTACTGAGTTGGAAGCCTGAGGTGCCGCTCGAACAAGGTCTCCAGAAGTCGCTGGAATACTTTCGCTCGAAGGTGTAATGCCATCGCTTCTCAGCGGTCCCAGCTATCGGTTCTGCAGGACCGCAACCCTGACTACGCTCGCCCCTGAGTGGGTAACGCGTGTTCAGTACAGGTCGTTCGTAGATCGCAGGCGTGGGTACCACTTCACCTGTAGGCTTCCCGTGTCGTTCGCCTGTTGCCCGGCGCGCACAAAGGGAGCCGTCCAGGTTTCGCGCTGATACCAGGCGCCCACTTCCACGTCTGGGCGCACGCGCTTCAGCAGGTCGACCCGGTAATCGTTCTGCGTCGTTCCGAGCGGGATAAAGTCTTTTGCGTTCTTCTTGCGCGCGTAGCTGAACGACAGCCATTCGTCCCCCGAGATGTGATAACTCAGAGACGCATTGCCACCTTTGCCCTCGCGGCCAACCCAGTCGCCAAGCAGAAATCCCTTGTTCGTGTAACCCTGCCGCTGTATCACTTCCCAGTACTGACCGGTGCCATTCTCAGAACGCGTGGTCACGAAGTCGGTATAGGTGGCTTCGACACGGAGGTCGAGCTTGGGCGCGAACGGCAGTTGCGACAGGTAGATGCCAGGACGCCACGCCGCGCGGCGTGGGGAGGCAAGCGGGAAAACGTCGTCGTGGGTTTCCGAGTCGGTGTAAAGAGTTGCGATCCTGCGTAGGAACGGCAGCCTCCACGAGGCAGTCACGGAGGAAAAGCGCGCTCCGGGGTTGTCAGGGGAATACTTCTGCGTCTGCGTCGTGTCCGTGACGCTGAAGAAGCCCTTCAGGAAGCTGTGCAGGGTCACCGGCTGTACGCCTTCGCCGCCAAAGATGATGGTGCGCTGACCGCTGAACTGAAAATCGCGAAATGGCTGCACGGAGATCATCTCCGAGTGCGCCCAGGGTGAATTCGGGTACGTATGACCTTTCAGGCTGCCGATAAAAAAGTCGTACCGGAAATTGCCAAAGATGCGGCTGACCCCGGGAATCCAGAGCGGCTCCACGCGATTGATGCGGAAGGTGTACATGTCTTCCGCGTTGTTGGACCACGCCATCGCGCCACCGAGACCGGGCCCGAGCCACGCATCGGACTTGCCGAACGAGACTTCGTGTCCGTAGATGTGCGCGGAGGCGTTCGCCTCAAGAATGCGGAAATTGTTCTGCGCGGGCAGAACGCCTTCGGGTATGGTGCTGTTTGGCCGGTTTGGGCCGTTGTAGTCGATCTCATCCACGCTGGAAAGTGTGCTGGCTTGCGCAGAGGTGTAACCGGTAAAGTGTGGGGCGTGCTGGTACTCCGCACGGACGTACAACGAGAACGGTCCTTTTTCGGCAAGCGTTGCAAACCCGTTGTAGCTGTTAAACCCGGTACTGTAGGGGCGTCCGTAATCATTCACAAAGGTCTGGCCGACGTGAAAGCTGTCGCGCAACACCGGGCCGCCGACCTGGCGCACGCCCGTATAGACCTGCTCTACGCCATACACCAGGCCGCGAGGCTGGGTGCCGCCGTTGTCCGGTTCTCCCTCTAGCGCGTCTTCCAGCGTATTCAGCAGCCCCAGCGCTTCCTCGTTCCCGCTGTTGCGAACGTCGCTCTCAGTCTGCAACAACATGTGCAGCACGCTGCGCCGCGTATACGGCCGCATGCTCAAAGAGGCCGTATCCAGAAAGCCCATCGAGTACAGACGCAGCAGCGCTGGGTACATCCAGCTGTCCACCGGGATGTACGCGGAGCCGAGCCGGTCATAGGTCACCTGCGGCGTGCCATCGTAGGCGTTGCGCGCTACCACGGGATGCCGCAGTGTAGGCCGAGCTGCGATTACCGGAGGCGGCGTCGGATTCGGAAGATCTCCCGGGGCATCTGCCTGCGGCTTGCTGTGCGTCTTCGTCTTGGGCGGCAGGTACGCAGGCCGCGCGGGCAGCGGGCCGTCCGGCAACTGCTGCGGCACCGGCTTTGCTGGCGCCTGACCGGAGGCGGTGGCAGGCGCTGGCACTTGTGAATCCGGCAGGAACGGCTGAGCCTTGGGTGCAGGCGCCGCTCCGTTGTCCACTGGGTTCGCCTGTGCCCTGGCGCTTGGCTGCAAGGCTGCAGTCAGAGTCAGCAACACTGCCGTGACCGTAATTGTTGTTGCACCGAGGCGACGCTGCGGAAACCGGTTATGCAAGGGCGCCACGGCTATAGTCTACCGGCTTTCGCCCATGGACAGAGCGGGCGAGATGCCACGACGCTCTAGATGAGCCTCAAGGGCTGTTAGCGGATCGATGCTGCCTGGCAGAGTGATCGCCCGCAACACCACCGCACCCCATCGATTGCGTGCGCGCAGCATCGACTCCTGTACGACCCGGCACACTGCCACGGCATCTTCCGCGTCCACTGGAACTACCTCTACGTTCACCGGCACTGCCAGCGGCGGACGTGGCTTGCCCGGCTCATCGCGTACCACGACGAGCAGTGGCAACAGATGTTGGCCGGCAAGCTGCAGCGCTTCCGCCTGGGGCGTGCGCGCACCCACCATCGCCAGCGCCAACGGCGCGTGATCGCCCGGTCGCGTCGAGTGGCTTTGCGCCAGTGCGTACCCCACCGCCACCGCTGTCGCCATCTCCGGCGAGCATGCCACCGAGAACGGAAGCAGGTCCGGTTGGAAACCGGATTGCCGAGCGCCGCGCAGCGGGATTGCCGCCAACGGAAGCTCGCCCGCGGTCACCAGAAAATCTTCACTGCGCAACTGAAGCAGCGTTGCCGCGAGCAGAGCGATCGGCCAGGCACCCTGTGCCGCCGCCGCGGAGCGCCGCAGCGCTGCCTGCCGCAGCTGCACCATGGCAGCGTGCATCGCGAGCATCTGCGCATCACTGATCAGAGGTTTGCCCAAGGTGCCTCCATCCTTACACAGGCGCCACAAAATAGAACACCCGGCAGGGAAGCCGGGTGTTCGCCAATCCGTACGTGCCCGCAGCTTACTTGCGCGACGGGTCGCCACTCTCTGTATCGATTCCCAGCTCCGCAAATGCCTTCTGTGCTGCCTTTGCCTTTACGCTGCCTTCACGCACCAGTCTTGACAAGGTCGCAGCAACGATCGCATTCGCATCGACTTCGAAGTGGCGGCGCAGATACTCGCGATTATCCGAACGGCCGAAGCCGTCGGTTCCCAACGTGACCAGCCGCTGGCCGAGCCAGGGCGACAAACCATCCGGCATCACCTTCATGTAATCGCTCGCCGCGATTACCGGTCCCTTGCTGTCGCCAAGGGCGGTCAGCAGGTACGGCTTCCGCTCTGGTTCACCTGGATGCAAACGGTTCCAGCGCTCGGTTGCAAGCGCCTCGCGCCGCACCTCTACATAGCTGGTCACAGACCAGACATCCGCTTCCACGTTGTACTTTTCACTCAGTATCTGCTGCGCCTTCAGCAC
>CAXUEG010000143.1:5132-7442 GCA_964249935.1 uncultured Terriglobus sp. | reverse complement strand
CTCTCGACCTCGGTCGGCGCGCTCGGCGGCTTTCTTTTCGGCTTTGACAGGGTGGTGATCAGCGGCACAACCGAGCAGCTGTCCAGGGTCTTCCACCTCAACGCCAACACCCTCGGCATCACCGTCTCCATCGCTCTGTGGGGCACGGTTCTCGGCTGCTTCATCGCGGGCTGGCTCGGCACCAGGCTCGGCGGCCGCAACGCTCTGCGCATCATGGCCGCGCTTTACCTAGTCAGCGCAATCGGCTGCGCTCTGGCGTGGAACTGGCCGTGGATTCTCATCTTTCGCTTCATCGGCGGGCTCGGGATCGGCGGTTCCAGCGTGCTTGGCCCGGTCTATATCGCGGAGCTCGCGCCCGCCTCGTGGCGCGGCCGCCTGGTCGGCACTTTCCAGACCATGGTCGTTGTCGGCATCCTCATCGCCTACATCTCCAACTGGTACATCGCACATATCGGTGTTGGCCAGAACGAGTGGCGCTGGCAGCTTGGCATCGCTTCACTTCCCGCGCTCATCTTCCTCATCCTGCTCTACACCATCCCGCAGAGCTCGCGCTTCCTCATCACGCAGAACAGTCTGACTGACGCGCTCACGGTGCTGCGCGAGATGGGCGCGGACAACCCGCAGGGTGAGCTAGAAGACATACGCCGCGCCATCCACATGGAGACCAGCACCGGCAACGAGCCGCTCTTTCAGCGCCGGTATCGCGTACCCATCTTTCTGGCCTTTACCATGGGCATGTTCACGCAGTTCAGCGGCATCAATGCCATCCTTTACTACACCAACGACATCTTCGCCTCAGCCGGCCTCAGCCGCATGTCGTCGTTTTCGCAGTCGATCTACATCGGCCTTGCCAATCTCGTGTTCACCTTTCTCGGCATGGCGTTGATCGATCGCGTCGGGCGCAAGACGCTGCTGATCGTCGGCAGCACCGGCATGGTCTTTTGCCTCACCGCGGTCGGTCTCATCTTTCAGACGAAGCAGCATCTTGAGCTGCTGGTCTGGGGCCTCGTGTTCTTTATCGCCTTCTTCGCCGTGTCGCAGGGCGCGGTTATCTGGGTCTATATCTCCGAGGTCTTTCCCAATCGCGTGCGTTCCAAGGGCCAGGCGCTCGGCTCGTCCTCGCATTGGATCTTCAACGCGATCATTGCTTACGCTTTTCCGGTGATCGCGGTCACCATGTCGCGCGCCGTGCCGTTCTACCTTTTCGCAGGCGTTACCGCTATCGCCGTGTTCACCTTCGCCTTCGCCTATACCGAAACCAAGGGCAAGACTCTCGAACAGCTCCAGATGCAACTGGAACGCTGATCCGGGCCAACCTGCAACGTGGTGCGCGCCGCGGGATGACACCTGTCATGCAAGAGGCGTGAGCCGCTACTCTGCTCAGCAGAGCCGCCGCTTGCCATCATGGAAGCATGTTCTACCACTACACCGCGGCGCACATCGCGAACATCGTGGCCCACATCATCGCTGGAACGATCGCCATCGTTGCGGGCGTCGTGGCGTTGGTCGCCAGAAAGCGCGGAAAACTCCACAGCCGCGCCGGTATGACCTTCGTCTACGCCTATGCGATCGTGATCCTGAGTGCGATCGCCGGAGTGGTTATTTTCGAGTTCCGCTCGTTTCTTGCCGTGGCAACCATCGCCAGCAGCTACAGCCTCTTCTCCGGTTTTCGAGCCACACGGCTCCGCGGAGAACGCCCGCGCACGCTGGACCGCGTCGCAGCCGTTATCGGGATCACCGCGCCGCTGCTCTTCGTCCTTGCCATGCAATGGCTCCAGAAGCCCTGGGCCCCGGTCCTCACCTGGACGGTGCTCGGCAGCCTCATCCTCATCAGCTCGTACGACCTGATGCGCCTGGTGCTTCCCACCTCATGGCTGCAGCGGACGTGGGTGCACGAACACATTTTCAAGATCGTTGGAGCATTCGACGCACTCACCGCGACGTTCGCGGCAACGGTCTTTCCGCAGTACCAACCCTGGTCTGCGATCGTTCCAAACTTGCTCGGCACCGCAGTTATCGTCGGCTTTTTCATCGCCGGTGCGCGTGCCTGGAACAAGCCAGGACGAACCGCAAAGCAGCATCTCGCACCCGCCGCACCGAACGTCACGTTCCTCGGACAGTAGCGACTCGGCTCGACACACCGGCATACACTTGAACCTGTATGTCGACCGCCGCCTTTGACGCTGCAACACCCGCCGCCCCACTCACCACCATCCGCGACATCGGCCAGCACGAAGGGGAGTCCGTCCAGCTCCGCGGCTGGCTCTACAACCTGCGCGAGTCCGGCAAGCTCCTCTGTCCCATCTTACG
>CAXUEG010000143.1:0-5122 GCA_964249935.1 uncultured Terriglobus sp. | reverse complement strand
ATCCAGGGCATCGTCCCCAAGGCAGCAGTCGCGCCCGAGGTCTTCGAGACCATCAAGAAACTCACCCTCGAATCCAGCGTCACCGTCACGGGCAAGGTCCGTGCCGACAAGCGCGCGCCGAGCGGCTATGAACTCGATGTCGAAAACATCCACGTCACCCAGCGTGTCCCTGACGAGGAGCCCTTCCCCATTACGCTGAAGGAACACGGCACCGACTTCCTGATGGAGCGCCGCCATCTGTGGATGCGCACGCCGCGCCAGTCCTCCATTCTTCGCGTGCGCGCCACCATCATGCGCGCGGCACAGGAGTTCTTCGACACCCAGGACTTCATCCGCACCGACCCGCCCATCCTGACGCCCGCCGCCTGCGAAGGCACCAGCGAGCTGTTCGAAATGAAGTACTTTGACGAGGGCAACGCCTACCTGACCCAGAGCGGTCAGCTTTACGTCGAGGCCACCGCGCTCGCGCTGGGCAAGGTCTACAGCTTCGGGCCGACCTTTCGCGCCGAGAAATCCAAGACCCGCCGGCACCTGACCGAGTTCTGGATGATCGAGCCGGAGGTCGCCTACGCTGGTTTGAACGACCTGATGCAGCTTGCGGAAAACTTCCTGGCGCACATCGTCCACCGTGTGCTCGAAATCCATCGCGCCGATCTGAAGACCACTACCGGCTCTGACGAGAAGGCAGCCCGGCTCGAAAAGATCCAGGCACCGTTTCCGCGCCTCAGCTACGACGAGGCCCACGCGATGCTCGAAGAGGCACACAGCAAGGGGCTCATCGAGAACCCGCACACTTACGGCGACGACTTCGGCGCGCCCGACGAGACCTACCTCTCCAACCAGTTCGATCGCCCCGTCATGGTGCACCGCTACCCGGCTTCGGTCAAAGCCTTCTACATGCAGCCCGATCCCGCGGACCCGAGTAAAGCTCTCTGTGTCGACGTGCTGGCACCGGAGGGCTACGGCGAAATCATCGGCGGCTCGCAGCGCATCGACTCGTACGACTTACTCAAGCAGCGCATCCTCGACCACAACCTGCCGCTCGAATCGTTCGAGTGGTACCTCGACCTGCGCAAGTACGGGTCCGTCCCGCACTCGGGGTTCGGCATGGGCATCGAGCGTTGCGTCGCCTGGGTCTGCGGCCTCGAACACGTCCGCGAAACCATCCCCTTCGCCCGCACCCTGAACCGCATTTACCCGTAACGCATCTGAGCTTATCGCCGATACAGGAGACGATCGCGATGGCACGTGCCGCAGAACAGGAGATCCGCAGCAAAATCCGGTCTCGCCTGCGCTCCAGCACCGTGCGCGGTGTCAGCGCCTGACACGAATAGGCCTCTTTGGCATTGGCCTCGGCCTCATGCGTATGCCTTATCAGTCTTGTAGGCCTCTTTATTTACGGTCGCAATCATCCCCGACCGTGATAAGCAAAGTTAGAACCGCACACTGCCACATCTGGTTTCGCAAAAAGGGATCGTGCCTTAGCACGATCCCTTTTTTGCGAGGCCCAAAGAGCACCTGCAGCAGAGTTAATACCCGTAGTACCCCGGTGGCGGGGGCGGCGGTCCCACCGCAACAACGGGCGGATACACCGGGTACGGTACGCGCACCGGATACGGCTGGGGCACACGCACCACCTGGGGCCGCGGCTGCTGGTACATCGGCTGTTGCTGCCCGCCGTAGACGTTGTTGTAGATCACCGTCGTCGGCGCTTGCTGCGGCACATAGCTTTGCGCGGCGGGTGCGTAGTACGCCGGCTGCCGCTCGATTGGCGCCGCGTAGTCCGCCCGTGGAATCAACGCTGGCGGATTGGGATGCAGCTCCTGTTGAATCTCATCCTTGGTTGGAATGCCGAAGTCATCCATTACCTTCAGCGTCAGCCGCTGCTCGGCCTTCAGCACCGGCCTGGGTCCCCGCCGCGGCAGGTTGATCAGGTCGATGGGCCACAGCACCGGAATCAGCCACTCCACCGTGTCGCGCGTCGCGTGGCCCGTGCCGTGGATCTTGCCTTCCTTGTCGACCGGCATCTTGGAGTTCGGCAGCTCCACGACCTTGGCCTGGATCGGAATCACGTCGTCGGTCTGGTTGATGATCAGCTTGTCGAAATCCAGCTCCATCCACCCTTTACCGACCAGGTGGCCCGGATCCTTGTAATCGACGAACCGGCCCTCGATGTACGCTCCATACGGGAACACGGAGCGGCCGTAATACTCCATGTGGCTCAGTTGGCACAGAACCGGGTCGCCCTTGTCGAAGGTCTTGGACGAGACCTTGGGTTCTGCGATCGTGCACTGAATGATCGATCCCGCGGGGATCAGTTTTTCGGCCAGTGCAGGCGTCGCGGCGGCGGCCGCCACCAGCAGGGCGGCAAGAGTGCGCTTCATGTAAAACCTCCAGAGTCGCCGCCGCGTCTAGGCATGGGAGAGGCGCGCTGCGAGAGAAACAAAGTCGTCCGCCGCGTGCGGGTGGCGGGTGAAAACAGGGTCGTGCGGGCAAACGGCAGGAGTGCTTGCCTCGGACTATAAGCGCCTCATCGACTCCTTTTCATGCAGGAAAGCCTGTGGAAAACGCAAAATTTTCCAGCAACACACCTCCTCTAGAGAAGTTGCGCGGCCTCCGTCTCCTTTTTCGTTCCAAACACAACATTCGTGCCGGATATTCACTCCCGTTCTGATAGGTTTTCAAAAACTCCTCAACCGATTGCGCGCAGTTCGCGCGACCGCACCACGAAGGTCTGACCATGCCAGAGCCGATCGAGCCGCACGCCCTGCCCATTCCGCAGACCGGCGCACCCGAGTGGGTCCCGCCGCCCGAGGATGACAACGAGGCTGTCCTCCAGCAAGGGCGCCCGCAGAAGCTCCGCGCAGTCTTCTTCGGCAAAGACGGCCTCCGTGCAGGCTGGTCCATCCTCGTCTTCTATGTCCCATTGATCGGCTGCCAGTTCCTGTGCTTCTGGCTGCTGAAACTCGCGCACCTGAACCGTTACGTTCCGGTCCATGGCCAGCCGGCGACCCCGATAAGCGTCTCCCTGTACTCCCACGGTCTTGCGTTTACCTGCACCATTCTGCTGGCGGCCCTGATGGCGCGTCTCGAGCATCGCCGTCTCCGGCAATACGGACTGGGCAGCTTTATACCGCGCGCGGGTCAGTTCCTGGTTGGCTGCCTCTGGGGCGGCGGTCTGATGTCCCTGCTCATTGCGGCGCTGTTTTTTACGCATCGGCTTTCCTTCGATGGACGGCTGCTCCATGGTGGTGCGGTGGTGGAATGGGGACTCGTCTGGGCGCTCACATTCCTTGAAGTCGGACTCTTTGAGGAGTACCTGACCCGCGGCTATCTCTACTTCACCCTTTCGCGTGGCATCGCAAGCATTGCAGGCGCGGCCGGCATGCCGGAACGCCGGCGTCGCGTACTCGGCTTCTGGGTATGCGCCGTGTTGTCCTCCACGCTGTTCGGTCTGGGGCACCTTGGGAACGAGGGCGAAAGCCCAATCGGTCTTTGGTCGGCGGGGCTGGTCGGCCTCATCTTTGCCTTCAGCTTGTGGCGTACAGGGTCGCTCTGGTGGGCGATAGGGTGGCACGCGGCCTGGGACTGGGCGCAATCCTTTCTCTTCGGCGTCAAGGACAGCGGACGAGCCATCCTGCACCCGCTCTACGCCTCGCATCCGCTGGGAAGCATTCTGACAAGCGGCGGCGCTACAGGCCCAGAGGGCAGCATCTACGCGCTTGCGATTCTTCTGATCGCGGCCATCATCGCGGCGCTTACGCTGCGCTCCGAACCAGGCTCGCCCTCCGATCCGGCCTACAGTCCTAACGTCGATCATCTTCATCGCTAGCTTTGTTGATCCTGTGCCGCACGCACGCTGCTCTCGCTCTGCACTCTGCTAGCGCTCATGCCCAGCTTTGCGAAAGCATCTCGACCGCGCTACCGTAAGCGCATCCATGCCCGAGCCGATCGAACCGCACGCCCAGCCCATTCCCCAGACCGGCGCACCCGAGTGGGCACCCCCGCCCGAAGACGACAACGAGGCCGCACTCCCACAGCAGCGCCCGCAAAACGTCCGCGCGATCTTCTATGGGCCGGACGGCCTTCGCGCCGGCTGGTCATTGCTGCTGTTCCTTGCCATCCTCGTTGCGCTCTCCTTCCTTACGAACAAGACCATTCACGCCCTGCGCCATGGATCGCCGCCACCAGCGCGATCGAAGATGATGGGGCTGGGCCTTGTCTTCCAAAGTGACCTTGGCGGCTTTGCTCTCGCGGCGCTTTCTGCTTTCGTCGTTTCGCTGGTCGAGCGTCGCCGCTTTGGTCGCTATGGCATCGATCTTCTGAATGCGCACCGTCTGCGGCAATTCCTGGCCGGCACTGCGCTCGGCCTTGGCTCGCTATCGTTGCTGGTCTTTGTTTTGTTGAGAACAGGTCATCTCGCCTTTGATGGGGTCCTGTTGCACGGCGGAGCCACGTTGCGCTACGGCCTGCTCTGGTTTTTCGCGTTCCTCTGCGTTGGGCTCGCCGAAGAATTCCTGACACGCGGCTTTTTCCAGTTCACGTTGACGCGTGGCTTCGCCGGCCTCGCTCGCACCCTTGGCATAAGCTACCGGCGCAGCGTAGTGGTCGGCTTCTGGGTCGCCGCCGTGCTGTTCGCTGCCGTCTTCGGCCTTGGCCATACCAGCAACCCGGGCGAATCTTCTTTCGGCATCTTTTCGACCGTTGTCATCGCCTTTGTCTTTGTCTATTCACTTTGGCGGACCGGCTCGCTCTGGTGGGCCATTGGATACCACGCAGCCTGGGACTGGGCTCAGTCCTTCCTCTTCGGTACGGCTGATAGCGGCTTGATGGCACAGCAACACCTGCTCGGCTGCCACGCGGTCGGCTCCGTCTTACTCAGCGGCGGGGCAACCGGCCCCGAAGGCAGCATTTTTGACACCCTCGAAATTGTGATTACGCTCCTCGTGATCTACTTCGCTCTGCCGGCCGAACCGGGCTCGTACGCCGACCCAAACTGGACACCGAACGATCGCGCTTACTGACGCTGCACGAGAACCGGGCCTTTGCGATCACAACCGGGGCCTACGCGCGCGAGCATCGTAGGCCTTCTTCGGTGTCCCCTGACCGACTCGTGCCACAC
>CAXUEG010000142.1:2412-7464 GCA_964249935.1 uncultured Terriglobus sp. | reverse complement strand
GCCGTGCGTTGGACCATCGGCAACGTCCGCGAGCGCGGCTTCGAAATGCTGCGCCTTTCCATCACTTGCGCCACCCGATTGTTCGGTTCTGCGGCGAAGTACCTGGTCTGCGTCAACGAACTCAGCATCGATGAAGCCCAGCGCCGCACCGGCACCCTGCCGGCCAAAGTAAACGCTAACGTTGACTGGTGCGCGGTGACCCGCGCCGACTTCGCGCCGCAACTGCTTCCGTGGCTGGGCACCGGCGAGCACGGTTGCATCGAGGGCATGGGCTGGAAGCTCGCGCCGCTCCGCACCTTTCCGGACCGATACGAACTGGCCATCGACAACGACGTCATTCTCTGGGACATCCCGGCCGGCATGCACCGCTGGCTCTCCGAACCCGACTCGTACCTTTTCGCGGAGGATGCCGATCGCTGCTTTGGCGCCTTCGATCCGCAGTGCGACGCGGCGCTCCCCAGCCTCGGTGTGCGCGGTCTCAATGCCGGCATCCGCGGCCTGCCACCCGGCGTCGACCTCGGACAAGCCCTTACGTTAGCGCTAACGCAGGCCGACGTGGACAGCCGCCGCCTCTCTGGCAAGCCACTTGATCTTTCCGGCGAGATCGAGGAACAGGGCCTGCAGGCCGCCGCCATGGCCAGCCTCCCTGGGCTGCTCGGCGGTAATCTGCACCTTGTCCGCCTCGGAGAAGTCAACCTATCCTCCCCGTTCTGGCCCAAAACACCTGCTTTTGGGACCTGTGGCGCACACTTCATTGGAATGAACGCCCGCCACTTCCCGTGGAACTACTACGACCGGCCCGCGGATGACTGGTTAGCCGATCACTGGACCGCCTCTCGCCCTGAGCTCTACGCGCGGGCCAGCCTGACACTCCGTTAAGGTTTTTCACTCACGTCCCGTCGGCTTATGCGCATAAGTGAGTCGAAGACGCTCATGTTTTATGCATCCTTCATGCTATGCTCTGCGTCAGATGTAGTGAGCCGACCTGAGTCGGCAACGCTCAAGGAGATTCCGACCATGACCATCACCCGCCGCTTCGTTCCGGTCCACGACGCCACTGCCCTGCAGAACCGCTTGCTCAACAGCCTCTTCCAGGACTTCGCCCGTCCCGAGAGCACGGGTAGCTTCGTTCCTGCGGTGGACGTGTACGAAGACGCAACCAAGATCGTCCTGACCCTCGAAACGCCCGGCATCGCGCCTGAGGACCTCAACATCCGGGTGGAAAACAACACGCTGTCCATCGAGGGCGAGCGCAAGGCTCACACAGACCTGAAGCTGGATAACTTCCACCGCATCGAGCGCCGCTTCGGCTCCTTTGTGCGCAGCTTCACCCTGCCGCAGACCGTGGACGCCGAGCAGGTGGGCGCGCACTCCGAGCACGGCGTGCTCACGGTCGAGCTGCCGAAGAAGGCCGCCGCGCAGCCCAAGCAGATCAAGGTCAGTGTCGCCGCTCCCACCATCGAGCAGCCAAAGACCGTGAACGGCGAGAGCAACCAGCCCGCCGCCACCGAAGCCCAGGTCGCACAGGCGTAAGCGTTCAGAAGGCTGCTGAGTCGGTTCCGGCAGCCTTCCCTTCAGGATTGCCGCGGAGCGTTGATTCCGCGCAGAAAGAGGCCGGCTGTGAGCAGCAGCAGATCGGCGATCCAGAAGCTGCGGTTCCCAAGGCGCGGCGCGCAGACGGCGCCAATGAGCGCTCCGGCAAGAAAGCCCAGGCAGATCAGGCCCACGTCGCGAAACGTGCGGCGGCCCTTCTGCCGGGTTGGTTGGACTGGCTCCGCTGGAAATGACAGGTCGAAGGCGCCGTCAAGCACGGCGCGCAAATTGCCAGTAACAAATGTGGTGTTGTACGCGATGTTGCCGACGCGGCGAAACGCCGTGATCTGCAGGGCGGCGGTCAGCGCGACCAGGCCGACCACGATGTGAGAAGAGAACTGCATGGGCAGAGCGCCTGCAAGGGCGAGCCCAGCCATCTCAATCAGCAAGGCAAGGCGCAGCGACGAGGCGGGATGAAACTGCAGAACGTATTTGCCGAGCGCGACGCCCGACACGAACGCGATCAGCGGCGTCAGGTGCAGCAAAGCCTGCGGGTAGTCGTGAGCCATCAGCGCGATCGAGAGCAGAACGACGTTGCCGGTCATGGCGTTGGCGAAGACGTGGCCGTGCAGGAGATAAACCGTCGCATCCAGCAGGCCGCCCGAGATGGCGAGCAGCATGGCGGCGGCGAGCGTGGACGGTGTTTCCGGCAGCGACTCGGGCGGTACAGTGTCTGACGCGGGTTGGGTGGCGGCGGCGATTCCATTTGGATGAGTTTGGAAGTTCAGGAGTAAGTTATGGCGATCAAGTGGGACAAACTAACGGTCAAGTCGCAGGAGGCCATCCAGGCCGCCGCGCAGATGGCCGCCGAACACGGCAACCCGGAGGTGCTGCCCATGCACCTGCTCGCGGCGCTTCTTGAGGACCGCGAAGGCATCGTCTTGCCCGTGCTCGAAAAGATGCAGGTGCCGGCGCAGCAGCTGCTGGCGAGCGTGAACGCCGCCATCGGCAAGCTGCCCAAGGTGCAGGGCTCAAACCAGCAACCCAACGCGGGCGCGGCGTTCAACCGCGTTCTCGAGCAGGCGTTCAAAGAAGCCGACAACTTCAAGGACGAGTTTGTCTCGACCGAGCACCTCTTGTTGTCGCTCGCGCAACAGCGCGGCGAACCCGTGCAGGCCGCGCTCACCGCTGTGGGTGCGACGCACGATGCGATCCTGCGAGCCCTGACCGCCGTGCGCGGAACGCAGCGCGTGACGGACCAGAACCCCGAGGGCAAGTTCCAGGCGCTTGAGAAATATGCGAAGGATGTGACGAAGCAGGCGCGCGAAGGCCGGCTCGATCCCGTGATCGGCCGCGACGAAGAGATCCGTCGCGTGGTGCAGGTGCTGTCGCGCCGCACCAAGAACAACCCTGTGCTCATCGGCGAACCCGGCGTTGGCAAGACCGCCATTGTCGAGGGCCTGGCGCGCCGCATCGTCAGCGGTGACGTGCCCGAAAGCCTGAAGGACAAGCGCGTTATTTCACTGGACCTGGCGAGCATGCTTGCCGGCGCGAAGTATCGCGGCGAGTTCGAGGAGCGCCTGAAGGCCGTACTCAAAGAGATCGAGGATTCGCACGGCGAGATCGTGCTCTTCATTGACGAGCTGCACACGCTGGTCGGCGCCGGCGCCTCGGAAGGCGCGATCGACGCCAGCAACATGCTCAAACCCGCTCTGGCGCGCGGCGAGCTGCGTGCCATCGGCGCCACCACGCTCAACGAGTTCCGCAAGTACATCGAGAAGGATGCCGCACTGGAACGCCGCTTCCAGCAGGTCTACGTCGGCGAGCCCAACGTGGAGGACACGATCGCCATCCTGCGCGGCCTGAAAGAAAAGTACGAGGCGCACCACAATGTGCGCATCAAGGACTCCGCAATCATCGCGGCGGCCGAACTGAGCCACCGCTACATCGCCGACCGCTTCCTTCCCGACAAGGCCATCGATCTGGTCGACGAAGCCGCAGCCGCGCTCGCCATCCAGATCGGCTCCGTGCCGGAAGAGATCGATGCGATCGACCGTCGCGCCATGTCGCTCGAGATCGAAGCCACCGCCCTGCGCCGCGAAGAGGACCAGAACTCACATGACCGCCTCGAAGTCGTTGAGCGCGAACTCGCCGAATTGAAAGAGAAGGCGAGTGGCCTGCGCGCGCGGTGGCAGCGCGAGCGCGACGCCATTGGCCGCATCACCGAACTCAAGAAGACCGTCGAGGGCCTCCGTTTTGAGATGGATGACCAGTCGCGCCGCGGCAACCTGCAGCGCGCCGCGGAGATCCAGTATGGCGACCTGCCCCGCGCGGAGCGTGAACTGCGCGAGTTGGAAGCCGAGCAGGACGCGCTCAAGTCCGGCTCCGCGCACCGCATGCTCAAGGAGGAGGTCGAGGAAGAGGACATCGCCGAGATCGTGTCGCGCTGGACCGGCATCCCCGTGTCGAAAATGCTCGAGGGCGAAGTGCAAAAGCTCGTGCAGATGGAAAAGCGCCTGCAGGAGCGGGTCATTGGCCAGGACCTCGCGCTTGAGGTGGTGGCGAACGCGATTCGCCGCTCACGCGCTGGTCTCAGCGATCCCAAGCGCCCCATCGGCAGCTTCATCTTTCTCGGTCCCACCGGCGTCGGCAAGACCGAGACCGCGCGCGCCCTTGCCGAGTTCCTCTTCGACGACGAGCAGGCGATGGTGCGTATCGACATGAGTGAATACATGGAGAAGCATGCGGTCGCACGCCTCATCGGTGCACCTCCGGGCTACGTCGGCTTCGACGAGGGCGGCCAGCTCACCGAGGCGGTGCGCCGGCGTCCGTACGCCGTCATCCTTTTCGACGAGATCGAGAAGGCGCACCCGGATGTCTTCAACGTGCTGCTGCAGATGACGGCCGTCTGACCGATTCGAAGGGCCGCACCGTGGACTTCAAGAACACGGTGCTGATCATGACGTCGAACATCGGCGCGCAAAACCTGACCACGGCGTGGGCCAGCGGTGAGGCCGGCTTTGAAGACGCGAAGGGACGCGTCATGGATGAGTTGAAGAAGCACTTTCGGCCGGAGTTCCTGAACCGCGTCGACGACATCGTGGTCTTTCATCCGCTCGGCGAGGAACAGCTCACGCACATTGTCGACCTCCGGCTGCACGACCTGGAAAAGCTGCTGCGTGATCGCAAGATCACCATTACGCTCACCGACAAGGCGCGCACGCTGCTCTTCCGCTCCGGCTACGACCGCGCCTACGGCGCACGTCCGCTGACGCGCGCGATTCAGCGGCTGCTGCAGGACCCTCTTGCCATGTGCATCCTGAGCGGCGAAGTCCGCAACGGCGACCATGTCTCGGTCGACGCAACCGGCGATAAGCTGAGCTTCAGCGCTACACACCCGGGCCCGCACGCCGTCGCGGCTACCAGCGATACCGAGATCGTCACAGCCTAGACAGCGTCAGATCCGGCAAAAGGCCCATGCACACGCTTGGGCCTTTTGCATTTGCGCCTGGTTATACC
>CAXUEG010000142.1:0-2402 GCA_964249935.1 uncultured Terriglobus sp. | reverse complement strand
ATCTCGCTTCGTGCGGCCAGGGTGTGCAACCGGAACCATCGCGAGCGAGCCGCTATGCTGAAGACGCATGATCGGCACGCAGCAAAGCAGAGCAACATGGAGTTTGGTGGCCGCTGCCGGTCTTGTCTTCAGCCTCTGGCTGCACTGGCAATTGCGCGACATGGGCTTCGATGACACCTGGATTCATCTGCGCATCGCCCGCAACCTGCTCGCGACCGGCCATGCCTGGTTCAACACCGGCGAGCGTGTTATGGCCACATCCTCGCCGCTCTGGACGCTGCTCATGGCGGCGCTGCACGTGCCGTCGCATCCCGGTGTGCTGCCGTTGCTCGAAGCGCTGCTCCTCTGGGGCGCATGTGTGCTCGCCTTCAGCATTGCGCGACGAAGCTTTGTAATGCAAAGCGAATTGTTTCGCAACGCCTTCGCCCTGATCGCCGCGCTGCTCACCGCGATCCTGCTGATCAGCAGCTCCGTCGGCCAGATGGAAACGCCACTGGCTATCGTGCTGTTGCTTGGCGCATGGTCCGCAGCACAGCAGGATCTCGGCCTCGCTCTGCCGCTGCTGGCGATGGCCGCCGTCACGCGGCTGGAGCTGTTGCCCGTATGGCTGCTCGCTACGGTAGCCGCGCTGCTGTGGTCGCGTCGCCGCCGCCTCGCCGCGCTCGAAGGCGCTGCCGTCCTTTTCCTCATGGCCGCATGGACGTGCGTGCAGTTCCATGTCCTTCTACCCAACAGCATGCGGGCCAAGCAGGTTTCCTACGACTTCACGTTGGCTCGCACAGTGCAGCAATTCATCGGGGTACGTCTGCGCGACGGTTTCGTGTTTCTGTTGCTGCTCCTGCTTGTCGCGGTAGCGGTCCGCCTCTTCTGGAAGCATCGCGCGGCCCCCGGCGCATGGCAATCGCTCCTGCCCGTCGCCGCCGCGCTCAGCGGCCTGCTGATCGTCGCCGAGTACATCGTGCGCCGCACGGTCCTGTTTGAGTGGTACCGTCCGCTCTATCTTCTGCCGCTCGTGCTGGGTGTGCTGCTCATGAAGCCATCGGGTCTAAGCGCTGCCGTTCGCGCCGCAACGGGCGTGGCACAGCTTGCGATTCTTACATGGTTGGTCGCGCCACAAGCGCACGTTCTTCCACAGATGCTGCGCGGCGCGATTGCTCCCACCGTTGCCCAAAAGAGCCTTATTGACGGTGGCGATTACGTTCGCGTGCAGGAGTACCTGGAAGTGGGCTCGGTGCTCGAACAGACCTGCCCCACGGCGCGCGTGCTCGCGTCAGAGATCGGTGGCCTCGGCTTCACTTTTCCCGGCGAGCTGCTTGACGGCTTCGGCATCGCCTCGCCCGCGGCGCTGCGCTACCAGCCGCTGCGCAGTGGCGCGCCCAAGGGCGGTATTCCCGCGGCCTACGTTCTCGAAGCCGCGCCCGACGTCGTGGTCAGCTACACCGTCATGGCCTATGAGGTCGTCGACAGCCCTGCAGTGCAACAACAGTACGACCTGGTCCTGCTGCCGACCAGCCCGCGGTCGCACCGCGGCGGTCTGCTCGATATCGCGTGGCGCTCCAGCCCGCACCTGAATGTCTGGGTGCGTCGCAACGGCGCCTGCAGACGCGACGAGTTGAGCCGGGCCCTGCACGCTCAACTCGACTGACGCGTCCTCAACGGGAGGGCGCCTTCGCATTCCCGGGCTTGGCCGCCGCGACCCGGTACAACACAAACACCTGGTGGTCCGGATCGGGCTCGATATGGTAGCGCGCGACCTCCTGCAGGGGCAGCGTCTGCTGCATTGCGGCGATGCGCTGCGCGTCCCACGGCAGATAGCCGCCGTACCATCCTGGCTGCTCCTGCGCCACCAGCGCGGGCAGACCGCCGATCGGCCACTCCGGGTTGACGCCGCGAACTCCCGTGAACAACGCGACATCATCGGCCGAACCGGCGAGCAGCTTCGGCGCTTGTCCAGGTGCGGCTTCGTTCTTCATGCGCGCGGCAATGTCCTGCGCGGCGCTCCACCACGTGTACCGCGGATGCAACGCCGTGCTCAGTGTTTCGATCAGCATCAGAGCGAAGGCGGCTTCCAGCACCAGCATCGCCGCCGTATGCGCCACCCGCATTCGCCGCGGCGCGGCAGGCCCATGCGCACGCCGCGCCAGTGCGTGAACGCCCAGCGCGAGCACGAGCATCATCGGCGCAACGCACGGCAGATAGTAATGCGGAATGAACCACGTGTGCCAGCCGATGAACCCGATCGGCAGCAGGAGCGCAAGCACCGCGCTGCCAAACAGTGGCACCCGCCAAAGCTCGCGCAGGTAGCGTAGCGAAGCCGCAAGCAGCAGGAGCGTCAACGCCCACAGCAGGCCGCCCATCCACGTCGCATCGCCCACCGCGCGCGCCATCACGGTCAGCAGGAT
>CAXUEG010000141.1:4660-7473 GCA_964249935.1 uncultured Terriglobus sp. | reverse complement strand
GGGGGCAGCTGCCACTGTGCCCGCGCCGTGAACGGCAGCAGCAGCAGCGCGCCGAGGAGACTAAGCCGCAACATGGTCAATCTCAGCTGGTTGCTCCGCAGGTATACCCAGCACCGGTCGCAGCCAGCGGCCGGTGTAGCTCTCCGGCACGCGCGCAATCTCTTCGGGCGTGCCCGTCGCCACCACACGGCCGCCGGCTGCGCCACCCTCCGGGCCCATATCGATCACCCAGTCAGCGCTCTTGATTACATCCATGTTGTGTTCGATGACGAGCAGGGAACCGCCACCCTCGATCAGCTTGCGGAAGGCCTGAAGCAGCGTCGCCACATCCGCAAAGTGCAGCCCCGTCGTCGGTTCGTCCAGGATATAAAGCACCCGGCTACCGACCTTCTTCGCCTCCGACTTGCCACTGCCGATGGTACGAATGCTCGCCAGGTGCGCCGCCAGCTTGACCCGCTGCGCCTCGCCGCCGCTTAGCGTGGTCGCCGACTGGCCAAGCCGCACGTAGCCGAGCCCGACCTCGTCCAGCACCTGCAACCGGTCCACGATCTTTGGGTGGCCGGCAAAGTAGTGAAGCGCATCCTTTACCGTCATATTCAGAACGTCGTGGATGTTGCGGTTCTTGTACTTCACGTCCAGGATGGCAGCTTTGTAACGTGTCCCGCCGCACTCTTCGCACGGCAGCTCCACGTCGGCAAGAAATTGCATTTCAACGGTCACGGTGCCGTCGCCCTCGCACACGTCGCACCGGCCACCCGGCACGTTGAAGCTGAACGAGCCGGCCGTGTAGCTCTTGCGCCTTGCATCGGGTTGCGAGGCGAAGAGTTCCCGGATCGCATCGAACGCCTTGAGGTATGTCACCGGATTCGACCGCGGTGTGCGCCCGATCGGCGATTGATCGACCATGACCACCTCACGCAGGTTCTGCGTTCCGCTCAGTTCGCGGTATAGCTTTTCGGCGTCGCTGGTCGCACCCTCCATGCCGAGCGCAAACTGCAGCCCGCGATACAAGACCTGGTGCACAATCGTCGATTTGCCCGAGCCGCTGACGCCGGTTACGCAGCACAGCATGCCCAGCGGAATGTCGAGATCGACTCCGCGCAGGTTGTGGATGCGCGCTCCGCGCAGCTTCAGCATCTCGCGCCCGGGCTCGCGCCGATCTTTCGGCACGGGAATGCGAACGCGGCCGGAGAGATATTTGCCGGTGAGCGAGTTCGGGTCGGCCTCGACCTCGGGCACCGTCCCGGCCGCAAGCAGGTGACCGCCCAGCTCGCCAGCGCCCGGACCCAGGTCGATCAGGTGATCCGCCGACTGAATCACATCCGGGTCGTGCTCCACCACCAGGATGGTGTTCCCCAGGTCGCGCAACTCATGCATGATGCGGACCAGCCGCGCCGTATCGCGCGAGTGCAGGCCGATGCTCGGCTCGTCCAGCACGTACAACGCTCCCACCAGCTTCGACCCAAGTGACGTAGCCAGCTGGATGCGCTGCGACTCACCGCCGCTAAGCGTGGAGGAAAGCCGGTCCAGCGTCAGGTACTCGAGCCCCACCTGCTCCAGGAAGCCGATCCGCTGTCGCACCTCTTCCAGGATCTTGCCCGCGATCTCCATCTGCGCCGGTGAGAGCGTGAGTGAGTCGAAGAACTCGCGGGCGGCCGTGATGGTCAGGCCCGCGGCTTCACAGATGTTCCGGCCCTTCAGCAGCACCGCACGCGCTTCCGCGCGCAGCCGCTGGCCCTTGCAGGCAGGGCAGGGCGCGTAGCCGCGATACTTCGAAAGAAAGACACGCACGTGCAGCTTGTACTTTTTCGTATCCAGGTGCGCGAAGAAGCCGCGGATACCGGTAAACGCACCTTTGCCGTCCCATAGCAGCTCCTGCTGCGCGGGCGTCAGGTCGTACCACGGCGTCTTCAGCGGAATGCTGTTCGCTTGCGCAAACCGCTTCATTTCGCCGTGATGTGGGCGGTACTTTTCGGTGCACCACGGCGCAATCGCACCCTCGTCGAGCGACTTCGACTCATCGGGCACGATCAGCTTGGGATCGAAGTCGATCGTGTTTCCGAAGCCCTGGCATCGCGGGCATGCGCCGAACGGATTGTTGAAGCTGAACAGCCGCGGCTCCGGCTCGCGATAGGCACGGTGGCAACTTGCGCACTCAAACGCGGAGGAGAACCGCAAGCGCACCGGCTCGCTTGCATCGCGCGGCGCGGTCTGGAAGACGATCTCGTTCGCCTCGCGATAGCCGGTCTCGATTGCGTCCACGATGCGTGAACGCACTTCGGCACTCACGCTTAGGCGGTCAGCGAGCACATAAATGGGCTGTGAGAAGTCGAGTTCCAACAGCGACTCCGGCGTGGAAAACTCGACAATCGCGCCGTTCTGGAAAAGGCGGTTGTAGCCGCGGGCGCGAAGCTCGGTCAGGCGCGCCTTCAGCTTTTCGCTCACATCCAGCACGGGCGCGGTGGCCTCAACCTTTGTGGCTTTCTTGCTGGCAAGCTTCTTCGGCTTTAGCGCGGGTGCTGGCTGCCCTTCCACATCGGGCGATGCCGGAAGGAACTCCTGCATCGGTTCCAGCGTGACAGGCCGCGGCTCGATGGGGAACAGCGCGTACAGCCGGGTGCCTTCCACCATCAGCAGCAGCGAAGCCGCGATCTCATCCACCGTGTCGCGCCGCACAATACCGCCGCAGTGCAGGCAGGTCACCGTGCCGCAGCGCGCGAACAGCAGCCGCATGTAGTCATAGATTTCGGTCGCTGTCGCCACGGTCGAGAGCGGGTTACGCGTCTGATTTTTTTGCTTGATGGCAATCGCTG
>CAXUEG010000141.1:2675-4650 GCA_964249935.1 uncultured Terriglobus sp. | reverse complement strand
CGCGAGGCCGTCCATGAAGTCGACGTCCGGCTTTTCAATGCGTTCGAGGAATTGCCGCGCGTATGCGCTCAGCGATTCGACATAGCGCCGCTGGCCCTCGGCATACACCGTGTCGAATGCAAGCGAGCTCTTGCCGCTGCCGCTCACGCCCGTGACTACGGTCAGCGCATGATGCGGGATGTCGACGTTCACGCCCTTCAGGTTGTGCGTACGCGCGCCGCGGATGACGATGCTGGTGGGTGCCGCCGCCTTTACATCCGCGGGCATGCTTGCTTCCAGACCGAGCTCGGTGATCGCCACGCTACTCCACCACCACGGCGTCTTCCACGTGCGTCTGCTTCTGCTTCGGCCACAGCAGCTCGATCAGGATCAGCACCGCGCCGACCGTAATGCAGCTGTCCGCTACATTGAAGTCGGGCCAATGGTAGTGCACGATGTGCACCTCCAGAAAGTCGACGACGTAGTGCAGCTTCATCCGGTCGTACAGATTGCCGATCGCGCCGCCAAAGATGAGCGCCAGACCCACCGCGGCAGGCGAGAAGACCCTTCCCATGCGCCACAACAGCCCGAGGACGATGATCGCGGCCACGATGGAGAACACAACGAGCGACCAGCGCACCGCCTCCGGCGATGCCGACTCGGCGAACATGCTGAACGCCGCGCCAAAGTTGAGCACATGCGTGATGCGGAACACATGCGGAATCACGGTCACTGACTGCCCCGTCTGCAGGTGCGCGGTTACGTAGAGCTTCGTCAGCCGATCGGCAAGCACCACGATCAAACTTAGCAGCAACAGCCAGGGGCGGGCGTCGCGCTGCACCAGGTAAGTCGCGCCGGTGCGATCCGTCTCCACGTGCGTCGCTCCCGGGTTCAGCAGCACGCCTTCTCCATTGCGTTCGTCGATCATGCTGCCTCCTGTGCGGAGGAGTACGGCGGAAAGCCGATCTTTTCCAACGCGTCCGCGCAGCGCGCGCACACGGTTGGAAACATGCCCTCAGCGCCAACATCCATTGTGTAGCGCCAGCAGCGTTCGCAGCGGTCACCGTCGGCTTTTGCGAACTCCGCTTCCAGCGCCGTCGAACCAAGCGCCGGGTCGATGGCCTGCAACTCGACTTGCGACACCCCAAAGAGTTCCGGCAGAATGCGCTCGTATTTTGAAAGCAGCGGTGCCACAGGCGCGTCCGGAACACGTAGGACGATTTTCGCGTCGAGCGCCTTGCCGATTGCCTTTGAGGCACGCGCTGCTTCGAGAAGCTTCATGGCGCTTTCGCGGACTGTTCGCAAACGGCCGAACTCCTCACGCAGCTGCTTCGCTTCTGCATCGGAGGCGAGCTCGTTTTCTGCAGGAAACTGGGCGATGTGCACGCTTGCTTCCCGACCATCGACGTGCGGCAGATAGCCCCAGACCTCGTCCGCGGTAAACGAGAGCACCGGTGCGATCAGTCGCACCAGCGCCTCCGCAATTTTCCATACCGCCGTCTGCGCGCTCAGCCGGCGCGTGTCCTTCGGTGCAAGCGTGTACAGCCGGTCCTTCAAAACATCCAGGTAGAAGGCCGAAAGCTCAGCATTACAGAACTCGTTCAGCGCATGGTACGCACGATGGAATTCAAAAGCCTCGTATGCCCCACGCACCTTGGTGACCACCTCGGCACAGCGGGCCAGCATGTATTGGTCCAGCGCCTCCATCTCCTCCCAGGCCACCGCATCACTTTGCGGCACAAAGCCATCCAGGTTCGCGAGCAGGAAACGGAAGGTGTTGCGCAGCTTGCGGTAGATCTCCTCCGCTAGGCGCTTCATCAGCGGCACGGAGGCGATCACGTCTTCGCGGAAATCAACGCTCGCGACCCACAGCCGGACGATGTCGCCGCCCAGTTCGTCCATGACTTTGACTGGGTCAACGCCATTGCCCAGCGACTTCGAAAACGCGCGCCGCTGTTCATCCAGTGTCCATCCGCTGGTCGCCACGTACTTGTAA
>CAXUEG010000141.1:0-2665 GCA_964249935.1 uncultured Terriglobus sp. | reverse complement strand
CTTGTAAGGCGCTTCGTCGCGAATGCCAACCGCACTCAGCAACGAAGAGTGGAACCAGCCGCGATGCTGGTCGCCGCCTTCGGTATAGAGGTCGGCAGGGAAGCGCAGTTCCGGCTCGGCTTCGAGCACCGCGTGCCAGCTTGCTCCGCTCTCGAACCACACGTCCAAGATGTCCATCTCCTTCCGGAAGTCGTCCTGTGCGCCACAGCTCTTGCAGCTTGTCCCGGCGGGCAGCAGTTGCTCCGCCGAATGCGTATACCAGGCATCGGCGCTCTCCTTCGCGAACAGGTCGACGATGCTCCTGTTCACCGCGGCGTCCCGCAACGGTTCATGGCACGTCTGGCAGAGGAATACCGCAATCGGAACGCCCCAGATTCTCTGGCGCGAGATACACCAGTCGGGCCGCGTCGCGATCATGTTGCTGATGCGCTCTTCGCCCCACGCCGGGTCCCACGTGACCTTCCGGGTTTCGTCCAGCGCACGCTGACGAAAGGTCGTGCCATCGAGCGACGTCTCCATGCCGATGAACCACTGTTCGGTCGCGCGGTAGATCACCGGCCGATGGCAACGCCAGCAGTGTGGATAGCTGTGATGGATCTCGGTTTCGGCCAGCAGCGCGCCCTTGCTCTTCAGGAGCGCAATGATGGGCTGATTTGCCTTGTGCACATTCAGGTTGTCGTACTCGGGCAGGCCATTGCGGAGGCGGCCCGCCTCGTCCACCTCGCACACCTGGCTCAAGGCATACTTCTTGCCTGTGGCGAAGTCATCGGGACCATGCGCGGGAGCCGTATGGACGCCACCCGTGCCGGCGTCCGTGGTCACATACTCGGCCATCACGCCGATGACCTCACGCGGCAGGAACGGATGCTGGAAGCGGTGCTGTTCGAGCGCCGAACCCTTGAACCGAGCCACCTCAACCGCATCCTCCAGGTGACACGCCGTGCGTACGCTTTCGACCAGCCCAAGCGCCACGATGTACACCGCGCCACTGGTGTTCTTCAGCGCCACGTAGTCGAACTCAGGGTGAAACGCGATGGCCATGGACGCCGGAAGCGTCCACGGCGTTGTCGTCCAGATGAGTCCATACACCTGCTCGCCGGCAAGCTCTGGGGCGATCGCCGCCGGGTCGCTCTTGAGCGCGTACCGGACGTAGACGCTGGGCGAGGTGTGCATCTCGTACTCCACCTCGGCCTCGGCCAGCGCGGTCTTGTCGTGCATGCACCAGTACACCGGCCGCAGGCCTTTGTAGACGAAGTCCTTCTCGAAGAACGCGTAGAAGGTCTCCAGGATGCGTGCCTCGTAGGCGTTGCTCATTGTCAGGTAGGGGTCGTGCCAGCGGCCCAGCACCCCCATCCTAACGAACTGCGACCGCTGCAGCGCGACGTACTTCTGCGCGTACTCGCGGCACTCTCGCCGCACCGTGACCGCGTCCATTTCCAGCTTTTTGCGGCCCAGCTGCTCGTCCACCTTGATTTCGATCGGCAGACCGTGGCAGTCCCAGCCGGGGATATACGGTGCGTCAAATCCTGCCATCGTCTTGGACTTTACGATGAAGTCCTTGATGCATTTGTTCAGTGCATGTCCCAGATGGATCGCTCCATTTGCGTAGGGCGGGCCGTCGTGCAAAACATATTTTGGCGCACCCTCGCGCGCCCGCCGGATCTCGCCGTACAGGTCGGTGCTCTCCCATTGCTGGAGCCGCCCAGGCTCGTTCACGGGCAGGTTGGCCTTCATGGGAAAGGCGGTCTTCGGCAGATTCAGCGTGTCCTTCAGCGCTTTCGCCTGCAGTTGACCGGCGGTTTCCACGTCTGCGCCGCGGCCCAGGTTATTCTCATTCGCTTGCATGCTTCGCTTGTGGCTCCACGGGCGACGGCCTGAAACGAGGGCCAGGTGCGGCCTGACCCGGCCAGGTCCGGTCAATTGCTGAACGCGCCCAAACCACTATTGTATGCGGCAGCACGATGCCCGCGCCCGGGTTCTTCGCTTCATAGCGCAACCATCCCATGGAACTGCGAAGCCTTCTATCCACCCTCCCGATGTGACCAAGTTGTACGCAGTTGCGTCCAATCATGTACGGTCTGTTGCGTCCGCGGTGACTCGCCCCGCAACACCGGAGCATTTTGCTCGCTCGATGTCACTAGAATGTCGGCAGAGTCTGTCAGACATTCGCACCGCCTGCTGACAGACTCCGTCTGACGGAGCACGGCACGTCGCCACAGCGGCACACATCGCATCACGCGGCGCGCACCCGCCGCACACCGGAACCGAGGCAATGGCGAACACTCTCATCACACCTCCCGAGCTCGACGACAACCAGCTGGACGAGTCGTCTTCCACGCGGCGCGCGCCAGGCCTGGTCTATGGATCGGACAGCAGCTCCGCGCCACGCTTCAGCGCAGTGCCCGACCTGGGCCGGCCCAAGGAACTGGAAGCTTCGGCGAATCCGTTCCAGTCGCTCATTCAGAACTTCCGCGACGCTTTTTTCCCGGAAAAGCTGCCGCCGCTCGAACTCGAGTCCAGACCCATCGCAGTCAAGGACCCGATGGCGGTCAAGCGCGACCCCGTATCCACAGCGGTAGCGGTCGGCTTCCACGCGCTCGTGCTTTTGATCATCGTCTGGATCAGTGCGAAAGCAAACAAAAAAATCGTGGATCCGCCCAAGACA
>CAXUEG010000140.1:0-7513 GCA_964249935.1 uncultured Terriglobus sp. | reverse complement strand
ACCGGGCCCTGGAGCACAAAGGTGAACTCGACGCCGTCAAACATTTTGTGCCGGAAGACCTCGTCGCGATCGCTCTGATTGAACTCTGCGAGGCAGGGTACCATCTGGCCGTCGGAGACGAGTGAATGCATGCTTTCGGAGATGAACGCGGGCGTTGCGTCAGAGGCGCGGTGCAGGCGGATGCGTTCCGTGCTTCGCATAATACGAAAGGGCGCGGGCTGATCCTCGCGAAAAAAGTAACTCAGGTCCTTGCCAAAGGTCATGGCAATGCGGGCCAGGTTGCGGACGGTCGGCACGACACGACCAGTTTCGAGCTGCGACAAGAAGCTGGCAGACAGGCCGGTGCGGGTGCCGAGCTCGACTAAACCCATGCTGCGACGGGTACGCAGGCGGCGAATGCGCTCGCCGATCTGCTTGGCTTGGATTGTGGTTTCAACCTGGTCCGGGTCGACGGTTTCGGCGCCGGTGGGCACGAGAGTTGCGACGGTGTCTAACATGGCTGCTGGATGGATGAGATGAAAAGAAAAGAAGCTGCCTGAAAAGAGCAGCTTCTTTTGTCGGTCCGAGACGAACAAGTTAGAAGTCTTCGCCGAAGGCGACCTCGCCTTCGACAGCAGTCTGGTAGGCGGAGACGCGGCGCTCGAAGAAGTTGGTCAACTCCTGAACATCCTGTAGCTCCATAAAGCTGAAAGGGTTCTTGGTGTTGAAATGCGGTGCAATGCCGAGTCGTTGTAGCCGTGAGTCGGCGACGTAGCCAAGATAGGCGCGCATGTCGCGGACCGAAAGACCGGCGACACCGCCGGCGAGCAGGTCTTCGGCGAACTGCGCTTCGCAGTCCACGGCTTCCTCAAGCATCTGCACGATCTGGCGCTCGAGCTGTGCGTCCCACAGGTCGGGCTCCTGCTGGCGAACGACGTTGACGACCTCGAAGGCGAACTCGAGATGGCAGCTTTCGTCGCGGAAGACCCAGTTGGTGCCTGAGGCGAGGCCGTGCAAAAGGCCCTTGGACCGAAAAAAGTAGACGTAGGCGAAGGCGGCAAAGAAGAACAGGCCCTCGATGCACGACGCGAAGCAGATGAGGTTGAGCAGGAAGTTGCGGCGGTCCTCACGGGTCTGCAGGGTGTCGAGCGCTTCGATCGAGTCCATCCAACGCATGCAAAAATCCGCTTTTTTCTGGATGGACGGGATGTTTTCGACGGCGGCGAACGCTTCGTATCGCTCTTCCTGGTCGGGGACGTAGTTGTCGAGCAGCGTTAGGTAGAACTGCACGTGCACGGCCTCCTCGTACAGCTGGCGCGAGAGATAGAGGCGCGCCTCGGGAGAGTTGACGTGCTTGTACAGGTTGAGGACGAGGTTGTTCGAAACGATCGCATCGCCGGTGGCAAAGAAGGCGACCAGACGCTTGATGGTGTGGATCTCCGCAGGCGAGAGCTTGGAGCGAAGGTCGACGAGGTCGGTCGAGAAATCAACCTCTTCGACGGTCCAGGTGTTCTTGATGCCGTCGCGGAACATGTCATAGAACTGCGGATACTTCATGGGCCGGAGCGTGAGGCACAGGCCGGGATCGAGGATGGAGTCGGGGACGGCTACGGAGGAGCCGGAGGTGATGGAACTGTGGCCTGCCGTTGCGGTGTTAGCGACGGTGACGGGGTCGAGGGTTGCGGACATGGTAGGGCTCCTGGCGGTGCTTGGGTCGGAGTCCGTGGACTCCGTGAGAGTTCGTAGCGCAGCGAAGGAAAGCGGGTCCTTCGCTGCGCTCAGGATGACAATGAGCGGCGGTGCAAGCGCTCGCTTGACGTGGTGCGGCCTACTGGCAGGCCTCGCAGCTTTCGGGGTTTTCCAGCGAGCAGGCGATGGCTTCGCCAGCCGGGACGGTGGGTGGGACCTCAGACGATTTGGGCTCGTGCGCCTGCAGCGTTCCGGGAATGCCGGCAAGCGGCTGCGCGGAGCTCATGGCGGCACGCTGGACCGTGGTCTTGGCGATCTTGGTCGCGGGGCGGGAACGCAGGTAATAGGTGGTCTTGAGGCCGGATTTCCAGGCGAACATGTACATGGAGGAGAGGCGGCCGATGTTTGGCGATTCGACGAAAAGGTTGAGCGACTGCGCCTGGTCGACGTAAGCATTGCGCGCCGCCGCCATTTCGATGAGTGAGCGCATGGGAACCTCCCACACGGTGCGGTAGATCAGCTTCAAGTCGTCCGGCAGTTCGTCAATGTTCTGGATGGAGCCTTCGCCAATCTTGAGCTTGGTGCGGATGACGTCGTTCCACATGCCGCGCGCCTTGAGTTCGTCGATCAGGTAGCGGTTGACCTGAAGGAACTCGCCGGAGAGGGTTTCGCGCTTGAAGAGGTTCGAGACCTGGGGCTCGATGCACTCGTAGCAGCCGACGATCGACGCGATGGTTGCCGTGGGCGCGATGGCGATGAGCAGGGAATTGCGCACGCCGGACCTGGCGATGCGGTCGCGAAGGTCGTTCCAGCGCGCCTCGTCGGTTGGCCTTACGTTCCAGAGATCGAACTGGAACTGGCCCTTGCTGAGGCGAGTTTCATCGAAAGACGGATGCGGACCGGACCTTTCGGCGAGTGAGATCGAGGCGACGAGCGCGTGGTAGTAGATTTCTTCCTGGATTTTAGCGGAAAGCGCCTGTGCTTCCGGAGCGTCGAAGGGAAGACGCATCTGGAAGAAGACGTCCTGCAGGCCCATGACGCCGAGGCCGACCGGGCGCCAGCGGTTGTTCGCATCGGCCGCGGTGGTGATGGGGTAGTAGTTGATGTCGATGACGCGGTCGAGCATGGGCACCGCGATGCGGACGGTGTTGGCCAGCTTTTCAAAGTCGAAGACGACGCGGCCGTCTTCGTTCAGGGTGGTGTGGCGGCCCAGATTGATAGAACCCAGGTTGCACACGGCGGTTTCTGAGCTGCTGGTGACTTCGGTGATCTCTGTGCACAGATTGGAGAGGTGGATGACGTTGCCAGGCTTGCCCGTCTGATTGTTTTTCAGGTTGCAGGCGTCTTTGAAGGTCATCCAACCATTGCCGGTTTCGGCAAGCGAACGCATCATGCGGGCGTACAGGTCGCGCGCCTTCATCTGCTTCGCGTAGAGCTTCTCTTCCTCGGCTTGCGTGTAGGCGGCGTCGAACTCGGGGCCGAAGAGGTCAGGGAGGTGCGGCACGACCTTGGGGTCGAAGAGCGACCATAAGCCGTCCTCGTCCACACGCTTCATAAACAGGTCGGGGATCCAGTTGGCGGTGTTCAGGTTATAGGTGCGGCGGGAGAGATCGCCGGTGTTTTCGCGGAGTTCGAGGAAGTTCTCCACGTCTGCGTGCCACGGCTCCAGGTACACGCAGCAGGCTCCCTTGCGCTTGCCGCCCTGATTGACTGCGGCGACGGAGGAGTCGAGTGTACGGAGCCACGGCACGATGCCGTTGGACAGGCCGTTGGTGGCGCGGATGAGCGAGCCTTCAGAGCGGACGCGGTGGAAGGCAAGTCCGATGCCGCCCGAGAACTTCGAGAGCAGGGCGACGTCCTTGTAGGCGTCGTAGATGGATTCGAGCGAGTCGCCCGGCGAGTCGTGCAGGTAGCAGCTCGACATCTGCGGATGCCGGGTGCCCGAGTTGAACAGGGTGGGCGAGCTGGGCATGTACTCGTGCGCGGCGATGAGCGAGTAGAACTCGATGGCCTCGTTGGGCGTGCCGGCCAGGCCGCAGGCGACGCGCAGGAAGAAATGCTGCGGCGTTTCGATGACTTTGCGGGACAGGGGATCGCGCAGCAGGTAGCGGTCGTAGACGGTGCGCAGACCGAAATATTCGAAGCGGTCGGACGTGCCTTCGTCGATGGCGTGGTTCAGCTTGCGGGCGTGCACGCGAACGAACTCGGCCGTGGCGGGCGAGACGATGCCCTGCTGAAAACCGTACTCGACGGATTGCGAGAAGGAATGGAGATTTTGATTGGCAACCTCCTTGATTATGGTCGCAAGCAGCAGACGGGCGGCGAGCTTGGAGTACTGCGGCTCCTCGGCAATCAGCGAGGCCGCGGTGTCGATGGAAATCGTGTCGAGCTCACGCGTGGTAGCGCCGTCATACAGGCCGCCGATCGTTTTGGAAGCGATGCGGATGGAGTCTACGTGCTGCAGGCCGAAGGCGCAGCGCTGCACGGCGCGGACGATCTTGTTCACGTCCACAGACTCAAGCGTGCCGTTGCGCTTTTTCACATGCATGACCGGCGTTTCGTCGCGTGAGGGAAAGCCGGGTGTGATGTCAGACAGGCTTGTTTGCATGGTGGTAGTTGCCATAGTGCTCCTTGCTTGGTGGGCCGCCGCCGCCCGGGATCGTTCTGGTACGAGCGCCGGTCCCTCGCGGGAACTGGACAGCTGGAGCAGCCCGCCAAGCTGCCCGCAATCGTATTCTATTCGCTTTTACTTCGCTTTCAGGAGCGGGCCGGCTTTGTACGAAGCCAACTCACTTTCGAAGTATGCCTACTCTAGCTCGGGCCAGAGAAGGAAGCAAGCACAAGATGTAGGGTAGCTGTGCAAATTCCAGCGGAAGATTGTGGTACTTCGCGTTTCCGCATAGTACGGCGGAAGCGCGTTGTGGAAGGCGGGTCCGCTTTTCGGAAAACGACACTTGATTTTGATGCGGCTAGCTTTGTCCTGCATTCTGCTCGGGTATACCGGGAAGTGCTGCTACAACTGCTGCAGCATGATTCAGATGACGACAATTTCGCAATCGGGACTCATGTTGCCAGCAGACCCGGTTCAGGGAGTGGCAATTTTCACGAAAGTAATAGAACAGCCGGACACCGGCGAAGAAGTCCAGGAGAGCTTTGCAGCAATGATCCTTGGCAAGCGAACGCCCCCAGGCGTGTATCACGAATTTTTTGAGGAGATGCTTGCGTTAGCGCGTAAGCACAAGTGTTCTGCATTGAGTGTCCGCGTGACACGCCGGAACGACCCAACAACGCAAATGGATTGGCGGGCGCCTGTGGAGGAGGCCCTGGACGTATTTGAAGTGAGGAACGCGGAGTCGAACTCGGCCTGACGAAGCGTCTTTCGTTCCGGAAATTGCGATACCATGAAGGACACGGAGAGTTGGCAGAGCCCGGTTGAATGCACCTGACTCGAAATCAGACATCGTCGCAAGGCGATCGGGGGTTCGAATCCCTCACTCTCCGCCACTTCTCTTACAGCTGACCCTGAAACTACAGAAAGTGCCAAAACATCTGCAAACGACGGTCGACTCACGTCCATGCAGTCAACATCGTCACGTGAGTGATGCCTGTTACAGCTGAAAATGGGTCCGAGTGGTAGCTCTGGCTCCCACGACGGTAGCCTCATCGAACCCCAGACCGCCGCGAGTTCCTGGAGCGCTACCCGACGGAGTGCGCACCATTCTCGGGTGCCATTCTGTGGCTTTGCGGAACGCTCTGTTTCACTCAGCAAGTTCTCGGGTCGTAGGGTGTCCGGTTCCAGGCGGAACATGTCGCCCGATGGGACCCCGTCCTTTTATGGGAAGCATCGCCGTCCAAGCGCTCAGCGACGCGGAAGCCTGCACTGCACGTCTTGAGAAGCCGCAAGGAAAAGAGATGGGTCTCACGTACGGCTAACGCAAATTGCGAAGGTCTAAAAGCATTCTGCATCCGAAAAAGCACTTCAAGGCTCACGCAAGGACTTGAAGACGGCGAGCCTCGCATGATTCCAACGAAACAAGCAAGAACAGGGATCGTGCATGGCACTGGTGCCGACGGATAGAAGTCTCCTCACATTTTGAGGAGGACGGGTAAGAACGTTGGTGATCCGGTCTTCACTTTAAACCGCTGCCGGATTGCCGCAAGTCCACTTCAATGATTCCTCCCTTCATCACAAACGGTATGTGTTCCATAACTTCGACGTGCTGCAGTGGGTCCGCATTCACCGCGATCAAGTCCGCATAGTGCCCCGCTGTTAATTCCCCAACGTCGTTGGAGCGACCGATCAGGTCCGCCGCATGCAGGGTAGCTGCTTGTATGGCTTCTGCGGGCGTCATGCCGTACATCACCATGTAGTGAAACTGCTTCGCATTGTCGCCATGCGGATAGACGCCCTCGTCGGTGCCAAAGGCCATCTTGACTCCGGCGCTCCACGCGCGGCGAAAGGTGTCGCGCTGCTTCTGACCCACGCCGCGCTCCTTATCGATCTGCTCCTGCGGCAGGCCGAACTTCGGTGCTTCATGCAGGATGTAATCATCATCGTAGATGTCCATTACAAAGTAAGTACCGTGCTCTTTTGCCAGCCGGATATCTTCGTCGTCTGCCAGCGAGGCGTGCTCGATCGAATCGATACCAGCAAGAATCGACCATTTAATGCTGAGGGTGCCGTGCGCGTGTGCGGCAATTTTGCGGCCGGCCTGGTGTGCAGTGTCGGCAGCCATTTTCAACTCGGCCAGAGTGTACTGTGGTGCGCCCGGCTGGTCTCCCTTGCTCAGCACGCCGCCGCTCGCCAGGATCTTGATCACGTCCACGTTGTACTTCACCTGGGCGCGAACGGTCTGCTGCACCTGCTGCTCACCATCGGCGATCTGAAAATCGCGATCGGCAGGGTAAAGCATGGGTCTTACCAAAGGTGAAAAGTTGTTGAGGTCACCATGCCCGCCGGTGATGGAAATAGCAGGCCCTGACGCAACGATGCGCGGCCCCGGGATGAACCCTTCATCTATGTTGTTACGCAGGTCAACGGCGGCGAAGGGCGGCGAACCCACGTCGCGTACCGTGGTAAAGCCGGCATCCAAGGTCTTCTTCGCATTAACTACGCCATTAATCGCAGCGGTGAACGGCGTCTCGCGGAAATAGTTGATTTCGTCGTACTTATCGGCGCGTGCAGTCAGGTGTGTGTGGCAGTCAATCAGTCCGGGAAAGACATAGCTGTTCGTCAGATCGATTACCTTCGCACCGTTCGGAATCGCGTAACTCGCGGCTTCCACACTACGAATGCGCTGATCCTGCACAACCAGCACTGCGCCTTCGATGTATCGGCCACTGTGGCTATCAAACACCTTGCCTGCTCTCACATACTCAACTGCGCCCGTTCCATTCGCCTTCGCCAGCGACGCTGCCGAGGAGACAGATTGAGCCGCAGATGTGAGTGGAATCGCAAGCAACGCGACCGACAGAACACCCGAAAGATACCCGTGATGTCGCCTCACACACACTCTCCTCATCGTGCACTTACTTTCCTGCATACTGATCCATCCACTTCAACTCCTCGCGTAACTTGATGTATCCGTGCCATGGATTTTTGCCGAGCGGGTGATTTTCTCCTGGAAACAGCAGAAGTGCATGTGGAACCTGCAAGCGTTCCAGCGAACGTTCGAAAACGATCTGCTCAAAGAAGCTCACCCGGTTGTCCATATCGCCGCCGACCAGGTGGGTTGGGGTCTTCACCTTGTCCATTTGAAACAGGGCCGCCTCGCTTGCGTATAGCTCTGGTTTTTCCCACGGCGCACCGGACAGGTACCATGCGTCGTCAAAGGTCAAATCGTCG
>CAXUEG010000139.1:0-7621 GCA_964249935.1 uncultured Terriglobus sp. | reverse complement strand
CGATGGGCCGCAGTTTCGCAGCGATGGTCTGGCCTTCCGGCGTCCACGGGTCGACCCAGAAGAGGAAGTCATTTGCATCGCCGCCCTTGGTCACCACATCCTTCAGCAGCGTGTGGCAGGCGGTCAGCTCCTGCTGCGCCTGGTCGATCTTGCCTGTGGGATCGCCGTGGAAGGCACGACCGAACGAACGTTGAAACTGCGGGATCGAGCTTTGTCCCGGCTGCCACGCCGCGGCAGCACCGAAGAGAACGCCGTACCAGTTCGCGTTGAACAGCGCTTCACCATTGTCATCCCAGATGGTGTTCAGTTGCCCGGTGCAGCCGCTGGCCTGGCCCTGTGCGGTAAAGCCCTGAATGTTCGGTAGCGCAAGGGTGTTGTCGGGCCAGGGACGGTTCCAGTTGTTCACGCCGGGCGCCACCCAGCACTCGATGCCTGCGTCGGTGTACGGCTTCACATAGGGCACGAAGGTCGGGTGCGGGTTGTACTCCCAGGCAACCGCGATCGTGTTGCGCTTGAAGTCCTCGGGCGCGGCCTTCAGCAAAGCGGGCTCACGCATGGCGATGTCGCCCCAGAAGAGAAACCGCCGGTTCAGCGGCTTCAGCGCGGTGACGATGCGCTGCATGAAGTCGAGGTAGACCGGCCCAAGCCCGCGAGCGTCCACATCCGCCTTGGTCTGGCCTTTGCCCAATTCCAGGGTCTCGTCGGCACCCAGGTGCAGCAGCGGGGCAGGGTAGTCCTGCGCAAGTTGACCGAACATGCGTTGGATCAGCGGCAGCGTGCCAGGAGCGCCCGGAGCCAGCACGTGACCGTGCGGCGTCTCCGCCAGGTTGGCATACTTCTCCCAGTTCAGCATGAAGTGCAGATGGCCGAAGGCTTCCTGCTCGGGCACGATCATCACGTGGTATTTCGCGGCATATGCGACGAGCTCGCGTGCTTCAGCCGGCGTGATCGAGCCACCCGCAGGCGCGGCCAGCGGGTCGCTTGCGTACTGCATCGTGTTCTCGAAGTAAGGCGAGTACACGTTGACCTTGTAGCTGCTGAGCAGGCGAATCTGCCTTTTCTGGAAGTCGAGCGTCGGCACCGGGCCGCGCGAGAGGTCATCGTGCAGGCCGCGATATTTCATCGCCGGCCAGTCGCGGATGGTCTCAAGGTGCAGCAGTGCTGACCCCGGCTTCGCGTTGTCGATCAGCTGCTTGACCGTCTGCGCGCCGTAGAAAACACCGGCCGGCGTGGCTGCAACGACGGCCAGCCCATTGCCGTGCGGCACGATCGCGTAACCCTCGGCCTGCATCTCCGGCGTAAGCGCCGTGCTGCCAAGCGCTGCCCGGCCTTCGCTTGAGCCGCTGCGCAGCAGCATAATGCTCACCGGAGCGCCGGGAACCACGTTGACGCCGCGCTCGCGGAGGCCCTCCGACAAGTCCTGCGCGGCAAAGGTATCGTCTGCATCGCATCCCTCGCACAGCACGGCAACGCCGCCGCTCAGCGGCACCGTGCGCTGCTCCTGCATCTCGCGCGGCATGGGAACCAGAGTCAGTTGTGCGCACGCCACTCCGGATCCGATGACGGCAGACAAGGCAAGCAGAGAGGCAAAGCGCGGCAACAACGGCATATCAGCAAGCTAAACGAAACGGAGGTTTGTGTCCGTGTTCGCCATGCCGACATCGCGTCTGAGAACCTGCGGTGGTCCGTCCGGTAAGACACTTCCGCAAAGCAGCCAGTTCGAGGCGTCATTTGATAGGCTTGCTGTGCTCAGGCGCTGAAACGTTTTGCGCCTTACAGAATTGCAGGAGACGCGGTCCCATGCTGCTTCACGAAGACAGGCTGTTTCCGGCCGAGAGCTCTGCGCGCGAGATCGCCCGCAGGCTGTACGCGGTAGCGCGCGACCTGCCGATCATCAGCCCACATGGTCACACCGATCCTGCCTGGTTCGCCAAGAACGAAGCTTTTCCCAATCCGGCAGCGCTTTTCATTCAGCCCGATCACTACATCTTTCGCATGCTCTATTCGCAGGGCGTGCCGCTGGAGTCGCTTGGCATCAGCGGCAACCCGGCTGACCCGCGCGAGGTTTGGCGAATCTTCGCCCGCCACTATTACCTGTTCCGCGGTACGCCCACGCGCATATGGATCGACTATGCCTTTCGTTCGCTATTCGGACTTGAGGAACGCCTGAGCGCTGACAATGCCGACACGTTCTACGACACCATTGACAAGGCCCTGCAAACGCCCTCGTTGCGCCCACGCGCGCTCTACGACAGCTTCCATCTTGAAGTGCTCGCCACCACCGACTCGCCACTTGACACGCTCGAGCACCACCGGGCCATTCGCGCGTCCGGCTGGAAGGGCCGCGTCATCCCGACCTTCCGCCCGGACTCGGTCGTCGATTTCGAGTTCGCCAACTTTCGCGAAAACATCGACAAACTTGGTGAGATCACCGGTGAGGATACCGGCACCTTCACTGGCTACCTGAACGCACTGCGCAACCGCCGCGCCTTTTTCAAGCAGATGGGCGCGACCGCTACCGACCACGGCCACCTGACCGCACGCACCGCGGACCTCTCCAAGTCTGAAGCCGAAGCCCTCTACACCAAGATCTACGGTGGCAGCGCAACCCATGAAGAGGGTGAGCTTTTCCAGGCGCAGATGCTCACCGAGATGGCCGGCATGTCCGTCGAAGACGGCCTCGTCATGCAGCTGCACCCCGGCTCCGTGCGCAATCACAATACGAAGCTCTATGAACAGTTCGGCCGCGATAAGGGCGCCGACATTCCGTCGGCCACCGAGTACGTGCGCAACCTGCGTCCGCTGCTCACCCGATACGGCAACGAGTTCAACTTCACGTTCATTCTCTTCACGCTCGACGAGTCCACCTACGCCCGCGAACTCGCGCCTCTTGCCGGCCATTACCCCTGCCTGCGCCTCGGCCCGGCGTGGTGGTTTCACGACTCGCCCGAGGGCATGATGCGCTATCGCGAACAGGTGACCGAAACCGCCGGCTTTTACAACACCGCCGGCTTCAACGACGACACGCGCGCCCTGCTTAGCATTCCCGCCCGGCACGACGTGGCCCGCCGCGTCGACTGCGCATTCCTCGGCCGCTTGGTCGCCGAGCACCGCATCGATGAAGGTGAAGCGTTCGAGCTCATTGAGGACCTCACCGTCAACCTCGCCCGCAAGGTATACCGTTTGTGAGTACGCTGCTCGCCATCGGGTCGCCTGAGACGGAGCTTTCGCCCGCCGAAGTGGAGCAGCATCTGCTCAAGGCGCTCGCGCAGCTTGGCTCGCGCAGGAAGGTGCTCGCGCTGCCGCCGGACTTCTCGCGCTTTCACTCGCAGGCGGGCGTGCTCACGGAGATGGTGTGGCGTCACTACGGCGACGCGCTCACGGACGTTCTGCCCGCGCTCGGCACACACCGCCCCATGAGCGATGAAGAGATTGCGACCATGTTCGGCCAGACGCCACGCGACCTCTTTCGCGTCCACGACTGGCGCAACGACGTCGTCACCCTTGGCGAAGTCCCTGGCAATTTCATGCGCGAGGTCAGCGAAGGCAAACTCGATTACGCGTGGCCCGCGCAGGTGAACAAGCTGCTGCGCGACGGCGGGCACGACCTCATCATCTCCATCGGCCAGGTCGTGCAGCATGAAGTCCTCGGCATGGCCAACTACAACAAGAATGTTTTCGTCGGCACCGGCGGCGTCATGGGCATTCACCGCTCGCACTTCCTGGGCGCGGTCTACGGCATGGAGCGCATTATGGGCCGCGCCGACAACCCCGTCCGCGCCGTGCTCAATTATGCCAGCGAACACTTCGCGCAAGACCTGCCGATCGTCTACGTGCTCACCGTCGTCGGCAAAAACGCCGCGGGCCAACTCGCCATTCGCGGTCTCTATATCGGCGACGATGCTGATTGCTTCTACCAGGCCGCGGAGCTCGCGCTCAAAGTCAATTTCGTCATGATGGACCGCGAGATCAAAAAGGCCGTCGTCTACCTCGACCCGCATGAGTTCAAGAGCACGTGGCTCGGTAACAAGAGCGTCTACCGTACCCGCATGGCCTTGGCCGACGATGCCGAGCTCATTGTCCTTGCGCCCGCAGTGCACGAGTTTGGCGAAGACCCGACCATCGACAAACTCATCCGTCGCTACGGCTACTACGGCACGCCCAAAACGCTCGACTGGGTGAAGCACGACCCCGAGCTCGCTGGCAATCTATCCGCCGCCGCGCACCTCATCCACGGCTCCAGCGAAGGCCGCTTCAGCATCACCTACTGCCCCGGCCACCTCACGCGCGAGGAGATTAAAAAAGCCGGTTTCCAGTACGGCGATCCGCAACAGGTGATGCAGAGATACAACCCCGACAAGCTCAAGGACGGCTGGAACACTGTTCACGGCGAAGAGATCTTCTACGTCTCCAACCCTGGCCTCGGCCTGTGGGCTTACAAGGAGCGCTTCGAATGAGCTCCACGCCTGCAACACCGCAAACCGCAGCACACATATTCGTTCTCATGGGCGTCAGCGGTTCCGGCAAGACCACCATTGGTGAAGTGCTCGCCCAACGGCTGGGCATCCCGTTCCTCGATGCCGACGACTACCATCCGCAGGCGAACAAAGACAAGATGCACGCCGGCCACCCGCTTACCGACGAGGACCGCTGGCCCTGGCTCGCCATACTCAACGGCCTGCTTCGGGACCACGCCCGGCAGGGAACCGGCTGCGTCCTCGCCTGCTCGGCACTGAAAGAAATCTACCGCGACAAGCTCGAAGACGGGCTTCCGCAAGGAGCGATCGACTTCGTCCTGCTCGAAGGCTCGCGCGATCTGATTGCCGGCCGCCTCGCCGAGCGGCATCACGAGTTCATGAGCAGCACGCTGCTCGACAGCCAGTTCGCAACCCTCGAAACACCTCAGGACGCAATCAAAATCTGCAACGATCGCACCCCCGACCAGGTTGTGGACGAACTTTTGAAACAGGAACATGTGGCCCTGAGCACCTCCGTGTCTCGCGCCATCAAGGAGTAGAGCTTTGGGAAAGAACATCTTCGATCTGACTGGCAAAGTCGCGGTCGTCACCGGCGGCACATCAGGCATCGGTCTCGCCATTGCACTTGGCCTGGCGGACGCCGGCGCGCACGTGGTCGCCAGTTCTCGGCGTTCGGAACAGGTGGAAGAGGCCGCCACAGAGATCGAGGCGAAGGGCGTCAAGGCACTCCGTCTCGCTTCCGACGTGAAGGATCGCGCGTCGCTCGAAGCACTCCGCGACGCTACACTCAGTGAGTTCGGCCAAGTCGATATCCTCATCAATTCCGCGGGAAAGATCAAGCGCGAGCCAACGCTTACCGTATCTGAAGACACCTGGAACGACATCATGGACACCAACCTGACTGGCACCCTTCGCGCCTGCCAGATCTTCGGCAAGCCCATGCTCGACCGCGGCTATGGCCGCATCGTGAACATCGCCTCGCTTAACAGCTATGTGTCTCTGAAGGAAGTCACCGCATACGCCTGCAGCAAAGCCGCCGTCAACGCGCTTACGCGATCGCTCGCGGTAGAGTGGAGCAGCCGGGGAGTCACCGTTAACGCCGTTGCGCCCGGTGTCTTCCGCACCGCGCTCAACGCCGAACTGCTCGATAAGTCCGAGCGCGGCAAGGAACTCCGCATGCGCACACCCATGGCCCGCTTCGGCCAGACGGAAGAGACCGTCGGCGCCGCAGTGTATCTTGCCAGTGAAGCCGCCAGCTTCGTCACCGGCGAAACTATCGTCGTTGACGGCGGCTTTCTCGCCAGCGGCGTCAACCAGTAGCCAGCGGCAACAATTATTCAAGGAGCAACGATGTCGATCCGCGCACTTCGTCTTCTCACTTCCAGTGCAATGGTCGGCATCGCCGCAACGCTGGCGGCGGCGAACATCTGTGCTCAAACCGCGCCGCCACCCCTGAGCACGGACCCGGTCGACATTCGCACCGGCGCCGATATCGACAAGCAGGCGCACGAATTCCTGGAGCAGGCACGCCAACGCCCCGACGGCATTGTCAGCGTCACGCTGGAACGCTATCCGGGCCACTTCACGATGCTCACGGCGCGAACGAAACCCGGCGGCGCGGAGCTGCATAAGAATTTCAGCGACTTCTTCATTGTGCTCGACGGCGAAGCGACCGTGATCACCGGCGGCACGGTCGAGAACGCAAAGGAAACCTCGCCCGGCGAAATTCGCGGCACACGTGTGGTCGGCGGTACCGCGCAACCGATGCGCAAGGGCGACGTCGTTCACATCGCCCCGGGCGTCCCGCACCAGACCGTGGTGCCGGCAGGCAAATACTTTCTGTATTACGTGATCAAGGTGCAGGCACCCGACGCCGCGAGCCAGGCGAAGTAGGAGAACCCGATGAAGCTGCTTCAGATGGCCGACGCGGTCCGCTACCCCCGCATGACTACGGCGGAGTTGCGCGGAACCTTCCTCCTCGAAGACCTGTTCAAGCCCGGTGAAATCGGTTTCACGTATGTCGACCTCGACCGCACCGTCATCGGCTCGGCCGTTCCCACCGCTGGCCCGCTCACGTTGCCCACCGACCCCGCACTCCGCTCCGAATACTTTCTCGAGCGCCGCGAGCTCGGCATTCTGAACGTCGGCGGCAAAGGCACCGTCACCGTCGATAGCAAAGCCTTTCCGTGTGACAAGCTGGACTGCGTCTACGTCGGTCGTGGGAGCAGGGACGTTGTTTTCACCAGCGAAGTCGAGGCGGACCCCGCCGCCTTCTACCTGCTCAGCTACCCGGCGCACATGCAGCATCCGACCGCGATGGTCAAGTTCGCCGATCTGGAGCCGGTGAAGCTTGGCGCGGTCGAAACGTGCAACAAGCGCTCCATCTACAAAGCCGTCTACGCCGACGGCCTGAAGAGCTGCCAGCTTGTCATGGGCTTTACATTGCTCGAATCCGGCTCCAACTGGAACACCAGTCCGCCGCACTCCCACTTTCGCCGGTTCCAGCTGTCCCTCTATTTCGACACGGACCCAGCGCATCGCGTCCTCCACTTGATGGGGCCGCCGCAGGAGACGCGCCACCTTCTTGTCGCCGACCGGGAAGTTATCGTCTCGCCTGGATGGTCCATTCACGCCGGCGTGGGCACAAGCCGTTACGCTTTTTGTTGGGGAATGGGCGGCGAAAACCAGGCCTACGACGACATGGATGGCGCGCCTATCGTCGAGCTGCGCTAATGATCGCGACTTCGATGGCAGACGAGACGTTGCTTCCGTTACGTCCCGCCGCCGACACCCGCTGGGACCTCGTCGCCCTCGGTGAGGTTCTCCTCCGCTTCGACCCCGGCGAGGGGCGCATTGCGAACACCCGCAGCTTTCGCGTTTGGGAAGGAGGCGGCGAATACAACGTTGCGCGTGGCCTGCGCCGCTGTTTCGGGCTTCGCTCCGCCATCGTGACCGCGCTGGTCGACAACCCGCTCGGCCGCCTCGTGGAAGACCTGATGCTGCAGGGCGGCGTCGACATCTCCGCAGTCTTCTGGCGAGACTACGACGGTATCGGGCTCGAATCGCGCAACGGCATCTACTTCCTGGAACGGGGCTTCGGCGTGCGCGGCGCGCTCGGCAGCATGGACCGTGGCCACACCGCG
>CAXUEG010000138.1:0-7662 GCA_964249935.1 uncultured Terriglobus sp. | reverse complement strand
CAAGCCGGCCTGGGCCATGAGCGCGAGCAGGCCGACGGTCTTGAGCGCAACGGTCTTGCCGCCGGTGTTGGGACCGCTGATGATGAGTTGTTTTGCGGTACCGGAGAGGGTGATGGTGAGGGGGACGATGCCGCTGGTGGCCTCGTCGCGTTCGCGGCGGGTGCGAGCGGCTTCGCGTCGCTCGGCGAGCATGCGCATTTCAAGTAGCGGGTGGCGCGCGCCTTCGAGCGAAAGGGCGGCGAGTTCCTTGCCGTCTGTGTCTGCGTTGGGGTCGCGGTGCGGCTAGCCGTCAGTGAAGGTGGGACGGATACAGCGGAGGTCGCGGGCGAACTTCGCGACGGCGAGATGCGACTCGATCTGTGCCAGCACTTCGGTCCCGCGCGAGATGGAGCCGGCCTGCTCGCCGATGGCCTCGGTCATGGCGACGAGGATACGGTGGATTTCGGCCTGTTGTTCGTCGAGGAGGCGGACGAGCTCGTTGTTCTGCTCGATGGTCTCCATGGGTTCGACGAAGACGGTCTGGCCGGAGGAGGACGAACCGTGGACGACGCCGGGAACGCGGCGGCGGAACTCGGTTTTGACGGGGATGACGAAGCGGTCGCCGCGGACGGTGATGAGCTCGTCCTGTGCGCCGCCGGCGTCGGCGACGGCGCGGAGCTGGCGGCGGAGTCCCTCCTCGATGGCTTTGTGCTGGCGCTCGGCCGCGCGGCGGATGCGGGCGAGCTCGGGCGACGCCTCGTCCGCGAGGGTGCCGTCGGGCTCGATCTTGCCGCTGACGAGCTGGAGGAGCTTGTAAAAATTGGTGGCGACCACGGGCGCGGAGAGCGCGCTAACGGCGGGCCACCGGTCGAGCAGGCCTTCGGGCGGCTCGGTGACCAGCTGCTTCCAGTCGCTGATGTGCTCGGCGAGCTCGGCGATGCGGCGGATCTCCAGCGGCTCGAGCGAAGCGCCGGGGATGCGGGCCTTGTCCAGCAGGGTGTCCGCGTCAAAGACGCCGCTGAAGCCGAAGTCGCCGCCCACGGCAAGGTAGTGGCCCATCTCCTCTGTGAGCTGCTGCTGCTGCTCGATGGTGCGGAGGTCGCGGCCGGGTTCGAGCGCGAGCACGCGGGCGCGGCCCAGCGGCGATTGCGTGCGGCCGGCGACGGTTTCGCGGAGGCGTTCCCATTCAAGCGCGAGAGCGCTGGTCTCCCGCATGCGTGCGGGCTCGTGTTCTTTCGGAGTCATCTGATTGTTAGACTGTAGTTGGCGAGGCGGCGATCCTGGGCTTGCCTTGTGGTTCGGGCTCAAGCTTCGCGCTCGCGTTGAGGACGCGGGTTCTCCGCTGCGCCGGACGGTAAAGCTGTCCTGCTCCGGTCGAAATGACAGGTTTGTGGTGGGGCGGAAGAGAGCAGGTCCTTCGCTGCGCTCAGCATGACAATGCGTTTTGATCGCATGACGCTGTCCGATGCTCTGCATGACGATGCTTTCCGGATCGGGTGACATCGTTTGGCCTTGGCCAGCTTCAGTGCGGCGATGTGGGTGAGGTGCTTTGGTGGCGCTCCGCGAAGGTGAAGCCTTCGCCGTTCCAGCTGCCGCGGGCGCCGCAGTACATCATTTTGCAGCCGCCGGTCAGGTCCTTGAAGTCGACGCCTGTTGCCGAGGGGACGATGGCGAGGCGGCAGAGGGGTTCCTCCGCGACCTGATTTTTCGGGTCGTCATCGAAGACGAAGCTACCGTTCTTGCGATAGAGCGCACCGCCGGAGAGGCCGCAGGTGTGGCCATTGAAAAAGTTCAGCGAGGTGTCGAAGTGGATGGAGGCCGGGCCGACGGCTGTGATGGTGAGGGTGTCCGTCGTTTTGTAGTGGCGGCCAGTGACGTCGCCGTTGTCTTGAGTGGAGCGGTAACGGCCGGCGATCTTGCGGGCGAGCCTCCTGCCTTCGGCGGGATCGCCGCGATCGATGGTGGGATCCTGCGCGAAGGCGGTGGCCGTAAGCAGCAGAAGGGATGTGGTCATCCAGCGGGTGCGCATCAAGCGTGAGTGTACCTAGGTTGCGTTTCGGGTTCGCGGTTCGCGCTCGATGTTTGGGAGATGCGGGCTTCTCCACTGCGCAGGACGGTGGAGCTGTCCTGCTCCGGTCGAAATGGCAGGGTGGTGGCGGGGTGAGGAAAGCAGGTCCTTCGCTGCGCTCAGGATGACAATGCTTTTGGTGGTTGGGTGAGGCTGTTTGGGCCCGGGAGTTCGTGGGGCGATTGCGAGACAAGCGCTTATCGGCTATGGCTTCAGCGGCAGGTCGAGGGTGGGGTTCCGGTCGTAGAAGTTGAACGGCCGCAGGTAGAACTCGTGCCACATGGTGGGCATCTGCGGCCAGTCTTCGGCCCGGGGCATGTGGTGGAAGGCGACGGTGTACCAGGCGACGATGTCCGTGCCGGCGATGTTCCGATTCTTCTTGGTCCACTCGGGAAGTCCGTCGGTGCCGCGGCTGTTGGAAACGTAGGTGCCGGCGGCGAAGCGTTCGTCGCGGTTGTAGGGCGTAATCCAGAGCTGATGCTCGGAGAAGCCGGCGCGCTTTTGCGGCCATTCCTCGGCGGGGATGAGGCTGGTGCCGGTGAGACCGGGCATGATCTCAAACGCCGTGTTGTAGCCGGTTTTGTTGTGGCTGTCAGAGCTGGCGATGCGCCACATGGACGGGTGTTCCAGACTGATATTCAACTTGGCCGCGGACTCAGAGGTCGGCATGAAGGGCTGCGCGGCCCAGATGATGTGGCGCCCATAGGTTTCCTTGTTGGGCACCTTGTAGGGCACAAGCCGGTCGACCATGAGCATGTTCTTCGGGCCGTCCACGTCCAGGTCGAGGCGGAAGGAGAAGAAGTGGTCGTGGTCCACGCCGTCGGTGCCTGGCGCGACAAGGGTACCGAACTCGACCGGGCCGCCGGGTGCGTTCTTGTCCTGGAGGCCGGGGGACATGCCTTTGCTCACGTCCGTGTCGGTGACTGGCTTGACCTCGAGTATGCCGGTGGCGCCAACGCCGCCTGTAATGGTGCCGTCCTGGGCGAAGCGCCAGTCGAGGATGTAATCGTAGTTGACGACCGTAGCGACCGCGCGCAGGACAAGCTCACGGGTTGGGCGGCCGAAGGTGCCATTCGGGTCGCTGTGACGCCAGGCGGGGTCGCCCTTGGTCCGTTCAAAGAGACAGGCGAGCTGCGGACGCTCAGAGGGTGCGCCGCTTTCCCTGGCGAAAAAGCCGGAGAAGAAGACGGCGTTGTCGGGGCAGTCAATGCCGGCGACCAGGGGCTTGATGAGCCCGAGGCCGCTGTTCATGAAGTACTCGCCGCCGTCGAGGAAAACGTGAGCGTTCCAGGTTTCTTCTGGATCCTGGTAGGGCACGTACATCTCAGAAAGCGAGGCCTGGTACATGACGGAGCGCAGCCTGTCGCCGTCCTGGAGGGCGACATTGCTGAGCACGACGCCCTCGCGCGGGTCGAGGCGGAAGCGGAAGCGCCAGTTTTGCCAGGAGATCAGGCCCTTGTCTACGGTGAAACTGGGGCCTGCGGGCTGCAGGGTAACAATGGGCTGCGTGCCCCGGATAGCCTCGCCGCCCATGCCGTCGTAAATGCCGGTGGTGGCGGGCATGGGGGTGGCGCCGTAGTCAGTCACACGCCGAACTTTCTTGGCCTTCATGTCCACCACGAAGAACAGGCCGCCCACCTCACGGTCCCACGTGCCGGAGATGGCGCCTTCGGAGTCGGAACAGCCGCCCCAGCCGATGCGGCTGTCAGGATCCTTCTGCTCGGGAAGGCCGACATAGCCGGCCGGTTCGGGATAGCAGACGACATGGCGGAGGTCGGTAATACCGCGCTTGTTCAGAGCGGTAACGATGCGGGGATCTTTTACGACAGCGTCGCTCACCTCGCCCTCTTCGGTGTCGGTGTAGGGAGCCTGCTCGCCGTGAAGTTCGTGAAGACCAATGAGTTTCTTGGCGACAATATCGACGACGCCGGCGTAGGAATGGCCGTTCTCGTACAGAACGATGTCGGCGGCGCGCGGAATGGGCATGCCGCTGTGCCAGGCGAGGACGACGGACTTGTCGGGCTCGTGAAGGAGGACGCTGGCGAAGAGGGTTTTTTCGTGCAGGGAGCCCGCCGCGCGGACCGTCTCGTAGATTGTCCAATATTCCTGGGGCGTGAGGGCGTCAAGAGGGTGATCAACACGCGGGGTCGAAGCCGTGCAAGCGCTTGCAAAAAAGAGCGAGCAAAGTGCGGTAAGAAGCATGCGACGCATAATTACCCTCAAGTACCATCAGGAATTCGCACCAAAAGATGCGCGGGAACTGTTCCTCGGAACGGGACGCCATGAAGGCCGCGATGCGAGTGCAAGCGCTTTCCTGTGCGATGTGTGATGAAGCTACCAAAGGTGTTCCGTCGCGTCAATGCGCGCCCGTTGGGAGCTCGGAAGCGGTCCTGGCGCAGCGCAAACCGGCCTGGGCGACCGGCGAACCGGGAGTTCTCCACGAACGCGTGATCCGCTCGCGCGAGGCATCGCAGGCAGCCCTTCTTCCGCGGCATCAGGTGTAGCTGCTTACATGCGCCTGGCGTTCAAACTCCGGCTTGGGTCAGCCGTCACCAGAGTGAGCTTCATCCCAGGAGCTTCGCCGCATCTTTCGCAAAATAGGTAACGATGAAGTCGGCGCCAGCGCGGCGGATACCCAGGAGGCTCTCAAGCATGGCGCGGTCGCGGTCGAGCCAGCCGCGTTCGAAGGCGGCGTGCAGCATGCTGTATTCGCCGGAGACCTGGTAAGCGCCCATGGGCAGGTCGAAGCGGTCGCGCGCGGCGCGAATGATGTCGAGATAGGGGCCGGCGGGCTTCATCAGCAGCATATCGGCGCCTTCGGCGACGTCGCCCTCAATCTCGCGCATGGCCTCGCGGGCGTTGGCTGCGTCCATCTGGTAACCGCGGCGGTCGCCGAGTTGCGGTGCGGAATCGGCGGCCTCGCGGAAGGGACCGTAGAAGGCCGAGGCGAACTTGGCGGCGTAGCTGAGGATGGGCGTGTCGTGGTGGCCGGCGGCGTCGAGCGCCGAGCGCATGGCGGCGGCGCGGGCGAGTAAAGGAAGCGACTGGTCGTTGTGGACGTGGACCTCGCCGCGTTCGTGGACGAGGACGCCGCAGTGGCCGTGGCTGGTGTATTCGCAGAGGCAGACGTCGGCGATGAGGACAAGGGGATCAAGGGCGCGGTCCTGCTTGAAGACGCGGAGGGCCTGCTGGACGATGCCGTCATCGGCGTAGGCGCCGGAGCCGAGGTCGTCTTTTGCCTCGGGCAGGCCGAAGAGCAGAAGGCCGCCGATGCCGAGCTGTGCGCAGGTCGCGGCTTCCTTCAGCGCCTCGTCAATGGAAAGATTGTGCACGCCGGGCATGGAGCCGATGGGCTTGCGGATGCCTTCGCCGGGACAGATGAAGAGCGGGTAGATGAGTTGCGACGGGCGCAGGTGAGTTTCGCGGACCAGCGAGCGCATGGCTTCGGTGCGGCGGAGGCGGCGCATGCGCGTGGCGGGATAGACCATGGAGCTAGTTTAGGCGTCCGTCCAGGCTTGCAGGCCGAAGGCAATGCTTTCGTCCGGCGATGTGTCGGCGAGCGCGCCAGATTGCTGGAGTGAGACGGCACCATGGAGCAGCGCCCACAAGCTTACGGCGGCGCTCTCAGCGCGCTCGGTGCCGTGCAGCGCGGCTGCAGCATCGCAAACAAAGTTCCACAGCGCGTTGTGGGCCGTTTGCGGTTCTTCCGTTCCGCACGGGCCATGGATCATGGCGGCATACAGGTGCGGCTCGCGGCGGGCGAACCGGAGGTAAGCCGCTGCCAGTGCGGCGATGCGGTCGCGGGCGGCCCGGTCCAGACTTCTGCCGCTCGGCGTGCCGCTGTGTTTTGCGGCGTCGCGCTGCAGCGCTGCATGCAGGCGGCGAGCGGCCTCTTCAGAGAGAGCGTTCTGAAGATGGGCGCGGCTCGGAAAGTAGTGGTAGAGCGCGTTGGGGGCGATGCCGACGTCAGCAGCCAGGGCGCGCAGCGAGAGCGCGGGCAGGCCGTCGCGCCGAAGGCGGACGAGCGCGGCCTGCAGAATGGCGTCGCGATCGGTCTTGGGAACGGCAGGCACGTTTTCTAGCTTACTTTCTCTTGCATCTTCGGTTGGCTGCGCTCATCCGATTACCTGTACACCGTACACCATGAAGGTGTAAGGTGTACAGGATAGAATCCAAAGAGGAGTGCAGCATGAGCGAGAACACGATCGTGGTTACGGGGGCGTCGACCGGCATCGGCTATGCCATTGCGGAACGGTTTGCGAAGGGTGGATGGAAGGTCTTCGGCAGCGTGCGCAAGGCGGAGGATGGCGAGCGGCTGCGGAGCGCGCTGGGCGTGGTGCCTTTGCACTTCGATGTAACCGATGCGGGTGCGATTGCCGCAGGCGCGGCAGAAGTCGCCGCTGCGCTGGGCGGCAAGACGCTCGGCGGCCTGGTCAACAACGCCGGCCTGGTGGTGTCCGGGCCCATGCTGTATCTGTCGCTAGATGAGATGTTGTACCAGCAAGAGGTGAACGTGCTGGGACCGCTGCGGGTGACGCAGGCGTTTGCACCGCTGCTGGGCACGGATCGTTCGCGGCAGGGCGGCCCGGGGCGCATCTCGCAGATTTCCTCTGTTGCCGGCCAGGCAGGGTTTCCGTTCATGGGAGCGTATTGCGCGTCCAAGCACGCGCTGGAGGGCATGTCCGAGTCGCTGCGGAGAGAGCTGCTGCTGTTCGGGATCGAAGTGAGCATTGTGGCGCCGGGTGCGATCGTTACGCCGATCTGGGACAAGGGTGAGCAGGCCGACATGGCTCAGTACAGCAGCACGCCGTACGGCTCAGTCCTGCCGAAGTTTCGCGAGGAGATGCTGAAGATGGGCAAGCGCGGCCTGCCGGCGTCGCGCGTGGCGGACGCGGTGTGGCACGCGATGACGGCGCGGAAGCCGAAGCTGCGGTATGAGGTGATTCCGAACAAGTTCCGCGAGTACACGCTGCCGCGGCTCCTGCCGAAGCGGATGGTGGACGGTTTCTTTGGCAGGATGATGGGCTTTGCGAAGCAGCGCTGAGCGTTAGAAGAGGCGTTGGGCGCGGCGGAGATTGCCGGCGGTGCCGATGTTGGCGAGGGTGAAGTTAAAGCGGTAGGCGTTTTCATTGCGGACGCTGCCAAGTTCGTACTTGCGGTATTCCACGCTGAGGCCGCAGCAGTTCCAGTTGTAGTTCACCTGGAGCGCGGCGTACTGCGGCTGTGGAACCGTCAGGTCGAGGCCGACATTGGCGGCGGCGCTGAAGCCGCGTTTGAGTGGTGTGCCGTAGCCGAGCAGCATGCGCATCTGGCTGAAGTCGGAGAGCAGCGAAGTGGTGTCCTGTGTGGGGTCGACATCGAGGCGCTGAAAACGGCCCGGCGCATTGAGCCGCGCGTAACTGACGCCACCGAACCAGTCGCCGTCGTGAACGTCCACAAAGGTGTTGCTCTGGGTGAATTTGTTGAGCACCGTGTCGTAGTTCATGTCCCACTCGATGTCCAGGTGGTTGGTCGCGCTGAGGCGCATCTGGCTGACAATGGGCGAAAGAGCGCGCCGCTGGCCGGTCAGAAAGGCGACACCGCTAAGGTCTAGCGTGGTTTCGAGCACGTTGCGG
>CAXUEG010000137.1:0-7664 GCA_964249935.1 uncultured Terriglobus sp. | reverse complement strand
CTGCAAGTATGAGCCGGGCAAGACGATGAACCGCCTGTACGTGGTGGAAACCAACCACACCGTCACCGGCGCCAAGGCGGACCACCGCCTCGCGCTCAAGCCGAGCGATATCGATCGTTTCGCGTTGGCGCTGCCGTCCGGCGGCTCCTTTGGGGGCGACGAGTCCACCCAGAAGTTCTTCACCGCCCTGGTTGCCGACCTGAAGAGGTCTGGGGCAAAGGCGGTTGTCATTGCCGGCCCGCAGGCCTCGGTCGCAACACATGCCGCCGCGTTTGTCATGAATCAGCAACTCGGCGCTGTTGGCTCTACCGTTGTCTACACCCAGCCTGTCGCGGAAATCCCGACCGAGCAGTACGCCGACCTGCGCAATCTGGTCGCGGCCATGAACGGCGGACAGGTCAAGGCGCTCGTCCTCCTGGGCGGTAACCCGATCTATTCCACACCCGCCACTCTCGGCTTCGGCCCGGCGATGAGCAAGGTGCCGTGGACGGCGTCGCTCGGCATGTACCAGGACGAGACCAACGTTCTGACCATGTGGCACATCAATCAGGCGCACTTCCTGGAGAGCTGGTCCGACGCCCGCGCCTACGATGGCACGATCTCCATCGTTCAGCCCATGATCGACCCGCTGTACGGTGGTTTGACCGCGCACGACGTCTTGCAGACGCTGCTCGACAACCCGGGCCTTTCCGCGTTCGAGGTGGTCCAGGCGAACGCAACGACCTATTTGAAGGGCGATCCGCAGACCGCGTGGCGTAAGGCGCTGCACGATGGGTGGGTCGAGGGCTCCGCTTACGCGGCACGCACGAGCGGTGCTTCGGGTTCGGCGAACATCGCAACTGCCGCGCCCCTTCCGCAGGCCAATGGCGGTCTGGAGCTCCTGTTCCGCCCCGACGCATCGCTATACGACGGACGCTACGCCAATAACGGCTGGCTTCAGGAGATGCCGAAGCAGATCACGCACATCAGCTGGGACAATGCCGCGCTGATGAGCCTGAACACCATGACCGAGCTGAAGGCCAACGAAGACGAGCTGATCGAACTGGAAGTCAATGGCCAGAAGGTACGATTCGCTCCGCTCATGGTGCCCGGCCATGCGGACGGCGCCGTTACGATCCACCTGGGCCAGGGCCGCTGGTTCGGCCGCAATGCCCAGTTTGTCGGCTCGGATGCCTACCGTCTGCAGGCGGTCGATTCGCCGTATCTGTCCACGGGCCTAAAGATCAATCCAACCGGCGAAAAGCACAACCTTTGCGTGACCAGCGTTCACTCGATGGACAAGCGTGGCAAGATGGCGCAGAGCGACCTGCAGCACCCGGACACCTCAGGTGCGGAATCGCTGCCGGGTCACGAGGCCATGGAGCGCGCGATCATCCGCACGGTGCCATTGGCCGAGGCACAGAAGACCCCGGGCTACGCGCACGAGGGCAGCGAGGCCAAGGAAGCGCCCAACCACGACGAGAGCTTCTTTCCCGACGCGTGGAGCTACACCAAGCAGGACCATGCCAATGGCGGTATCCAGAACGCCTGGGGCATGACGATCGACCTGAACAGCTGCATCGGCTGCAACAGCTGTGTGGTCGCCTGCTATGCGGAGAACAACATCCCGGTCGTCGGCCGCGAGCAGGTCAAGGTCGGCCGCAATATGCAGTGGCTGCGCATCGACACCTACTTCGAGGGCGATCTGCACGCGCCCAAGGCGCATTTCCAGCCCATGATGTGCCAGCACTGCGAAAACGCGGGCTGCGAACAGGTGTGCCCCGTGGGTGCAACGGTACACACGCCGGAAGGCCTGAACACCATGGTCTACAACCGCTGCGTGGGCACCCGCTACTGCTCCAACAATTGCCCCTACAAGGTGCGCCGCTTCAACTTTTTGCTCTACGCGGATTACGACACGGAGTCGCTGAAGTTCATGCGCAACCCGGAAGTGACCGTGCGCTCGCGCGGCGTGATGGAAAAGTGCACCTACTGCGTGCAGCGCATTGAAGCCGTGAAGATCGAGGCGGACAAGGAAGCGCGCGCGGTCGCCGATGGCGAGATTGTCACCGCCTGCCAGGAAGTCTGCCCGACCGAAGCCATCACCTTTGGCAACATCAACGACAAGTCCAGCCGCGTCGCCAAGCTCAAAGCCGAGGAGCGCAGCTACCAGGTGCTTGCCGACCTGAATTTCCGTCCGCGGACGAGCTACATCGCCGGCGTGACCAACCCGAACCCAGAGCTGGAGACGGCGTAATGGCAACGAAACCGATCAGCGAACCACTCCGCCATCCGGTGAACGACCCGATGCTTGACCCGCGCACCGGCGAGTATGCCGTGATCGCGCCCGGTCACAACTTCGCGTCCGTGACTCAAAAGATTTCAAACGTGGTGCTCACCTCTCACACGCCGCTGGGCTGGTTTTTCGGCCTGATCGCAGCGGGCGGTGTCGCCACACTTCTGGTGGTCGCGGTGACCTGGCTGGTGCTGCGCGGCGTCGGTATCTGGGGTGTCACCATCCCAGGCGCCTGGGGCTTCGCAATCATCAACTTCGTCTGGTGGATCGGTATCGGCCATGCCGGCACGCTGATCTCGGCAATCCTGCTGCTGTTCAAGCAGAGCTGGCGCAACTCAATCAATCGGTTCGCCGAGGCCATGACGATCTTCGCCGTGGTCTGCGCGGGCATGTTCCCGGTGCTGCACATCGGCCGGCCGTGGCTGGGATACTGGCTGTTTCCGTATCCCAACACCATGAACATCTGGCCGCAGTTCCGCTCGCCGCTTTGCTGGGACGTGTTCGCGGTGTCGACCTACGCGACGATTTCGATCGTCTTCTGGTACCTCGGCATGGTGCCCGACTTCGGCACGCTGCGCGACAAGGCCGTGCACCCCTTCGCGAAGTGGTTCTACGGCCTCCTGTCGCTCGGCTGGCGCGGTTCCACCCGCCACTGGATGCGGTATGAAACCGCCTCGCTGCTCCTGGCCGGCCTGTCCACGCCGCTGGTGCTCTCGGTCCATACCGTCATCAGCTTCGACTTCGCCGTCGCGGCGCTGCCGGGCTGGCACACCACGATCTTCCCGCCCTACTTCGTCGCGGGCGCCATTTACTCCGGCTTTGCCATGGTGCTCACTCTGGCCATTCCGATCCGGAAGTTCTACCACATGGAAGACCTGGTCACGCTCCGTCACCTGGACAACATGGCCAAGGTCATGCTGGGCACTGGTCTGATCGTTGCCTACGGTTACGGTACCGAGGTCTTCTTTGCGTGGTACTCCGCCTCCCACTGGGAGTGGTTCATGATGTGGAACCGCATGTTCGGTCCGATGGGCTGGGGCTACTGGGTGCTGATCCTGACCAACATCGCAATCCCGCTGACGACGCTGTGGTCGCGCAAGCTCCGGGTCAACGTGGCGTATCTGTTCATCCTGTCGCTGATCGTGAATACCGGCATGTGGTTTGAGCGGTTCGTGATCGTCGTGACCTCGCTCTACCGCGACTTCCTGCCGTCCTCCTGGGGCACGTATCGCGCTACCAAGTGGGATTACATGCTGTACCTCGGCACGATCGGCCTGTTCACCACGCTTTTCCTGCTGTTTGTGCGCCTCGCCCCCATGATCCCGATGAATGAAATCAAGATGATGCTGCCCCAGGCCAAGCTGGCCGGCGGCCTGGATGCCGAGGAAACAATCGAGGAGACGGTCTGATGCCAGTCGAAGAGGGAGTCTACGGCCTCCTGGCCGAATTCACCACCCCCGGCGCCATGGTGCATGCCACCGAGCAGGCGCGCGCCGCCGGCTACCGCCGCATGGAATGCTACACGCCCTACCCGGTTGAGGAAGCCGCGACCGCGCTGGATGTGCACCACAACCGCGTGCCGCTGCTGACTTTGATGGGCGGCCTGATGGGCCTGACCACCGCGTTTCTGATGGAAACGTGGATGTCCGCGATCTCGTACCCGATCAATGTCGCCGGGCGCCCGTTGTTTTCGTGGCCCGCGTTCATCATCCCGGCTTACGAATGGACGATTCTCTTTGCTGGTCTGTCGGCCGCGTTCGGCATGTTCGCGCTGAACGGCCTGCCGCAGCCCTACCATCCCCTCTTCAATGCGCCAAACTTCCGCACCGGCGCGACCGATAACAAGTTTTTCCTGTGCCTGGAAGCATCGGACCCGCGCTTTGACCTTGCGGACAGCCGCGCGTTTCTCGAACAGTTCCACGCCGTGAGTGTGGTGGAGGTGGACCTGTAATGCAGGCCGTCCAGACAAATACGAACCGGGGACGGAAATCTTGGAGCAGGCAGCGCCTGCTGGCAATCTCGATTTCCGCGCTCTCCGTGCTTGGCCTTGCGGGTTGCCGCCAGGACATGCACAACCAGCCCAAGTTCTATCCGCAGCGCGGCACCACGCTCTATGTGGACGGCCGCTCCGCGCGCCCGCAGGTGGAGAACACGGTCGCTCGCGGCCAGAACGATGCGACCAGTTACTTCATGACCGGCATGCAGGGCGGCAAGGAGGGCGACGGTCTGCCCATTCCGCTCACGATGGACACGATGGCGCGTGGCCAGGAGCGCTACAACGTGTATTGCACCGCCTGCCACTCCCGCGTCGGCAACGGCGGCGGCATCGTGGTTCAGCGGGGCTACCTGCCAGCTGGAAACTTCCACGTGGACCGGCTTCGCACGGCGCCGCTTGGACACATCTATAACGTGATCGCCAACGGATACGGCGGCATGCCTGAGTACGCTAGCATGCGCACCGTCGAAGATCGCTGGGCCGTCGTCGCCTATGTGCGTGCTTTGCAGCTCAGCCAGAACGCCACCATCGCCGATACCGGCGGCAACAAGGTCCAGAAGCTTGGTGACGTTGCCGAATCCGTAGGTTTGCCACGCAACTTTATGGCGGAATGGACGCTGCCTGCCACGGCGGTGTATGGCACACCGAATAACCAGGAAAACGGCATTCCGGGTCAGGACGCATATACCAATGGCGCCAACGCTCCGGGAAAACGGGGATCGGGGATTGAGAGCAGCCCAAACGCAGCCCAGGGTGCAGCCAGCGGAGTCGGGTCACCGATTGCGCCGAATCCGGCTAGTTCCGCTTCCCCGGCCACGCTGAACGGCCCACGCTGACGATCATTCAACGAACGCACGACTTGAACGGCACCAGACGCTAGAACGAGAGACGGAATGGCACACGAACAGGGATTAGACACACACAGCATCCACGGCCATACCAATGTGCACGGCTCGGCCCTGCGCATGGATCACGGCCCGCGTGTGCTGCCGGCCAATCTGAGCGCGCCACCGGTGGTTGCGGCCTGGCGTACCCGCTCCCTCCTGGTCGGTGTCGTGGGACTGGTCCTGTCGTTGCTTTTCCTGATCACGCCAGACGGCCGCGACCACTTCGCGCGCGCTCTTCTGCTCGGCTGGTTTCTGGTCTTCTCGCTTTGCGGGGGCGGCCTCTGCGTGCTGATGCTGCAGTATGTTTCCGGCGGTAAGTGGGGTCTGGTAATCCGCCGCCCGCTGGAGGCGATGGTCGGCACGTTCTGGTTTCTGGTGGCGCTGTTCATCCCGGTCATGCTCTTTGGCAAGAAGCTGTATCTCTGGATGGCCTTTCCGACCCATGCAGCGATCGACAACGCGCTCTCCGGCCACCTGATCTCCGAGGGCGAAGCGCACGCTTTGAACTGGAAGCACCTCATGCTTTCCCCGATGAGTGTGACGCTGCAATTTCTCGTGGTATTTGCCTTTATCGGCCTTTGGGGCGGCCTGCTCCGGAACTGGTCCATCCAGCGCGACGCCGACCCGGACGCGGGCTCGCTCGCCTCCTTCGAATACTGGCGGATCAAGTCGGAGAACCTGTCGGGAATCGGCATCCTGCTTTACTCGGTCGTGCTGACAATCGTTGCCATCGATCTGATCATGTCCATGGACATCACCTGGTACTCGACCATGTGGGGTCTGCAGTTCCTGGTCGGTCAAGGCTACATCGTGCTGGCCGTCTCGATTCACACAGTCGTTCGCCTGTCGCGCACGCAGCCCTTCGCCACCGCACTGCGCGTGACCGAACAGCACGACCTTGGCAAGTTTCTGTTCGGCTTCGTCATGCTGAACATCTATCTCACCTTTGCGCAGTTCCTGATCATCTGGTCCGCCAACTCACCCGAAGAGATTCACTTCTACCTGAACCGCATTCGGGGCGGATGGTGGGTCATCTGCTCGCTCGACTTCATCTTTCACTGGGTGGTGCCATTCACCCTTCTGCTGAGCCGCGGCTTCAAGCGCAGCCGCAGCAAGATGCTGGCGCTGACTGCCTTCATGGTGTTTGCCCGCGCCTTTGATCTTTTCTGGCTGATCGAGCCGAACTTCCCCAAGTCCATGGCCAACTTCGCCGGCGGCGGTATCAGTTTGCTCGCGTACATCATGCTGCCGCTCAGCATTATTGGCTTCTGGGGCTTTTACTACCTGTACAACCTGCAGCAGCGTCCGCTGGTGGTCGTCAACGATCCGCATACGGCGGAGATTCTGGAGCCGGAACATGCCCATTAATTCGGGTCAACAGAACACTGAGCATCACGACGAACACGGCATCGAGAAGCCGCAGCCGCACGCCCAGCCGAAAACGGATGCGGAGCACCCGGGCTATGAAGTCACCGACGTCAACACCAAGGGCGTGGTGGTCTTCCTCGGCGGCATGCTCGCCTTCCTGGTGGTGTTCTTTGTCTTCTGCTATGCGGCCGGCAAGGCACTGAACTACGGCCTGCTCAAGCAGGACGGAGATGAGGCTTCGCGCAATCCGCAGGCCGCCGCCGCGGGCGGTTCACCGGTCGGGCTGCACCGCGGTGACAGCATGTCCAACAATCCGGAGATGGAGCAGCACGAATCGGCGCTGGTCGCCCAGAGCTTCCCAACGCCGCGCCTCGACGCCGACGACTCAAGCCAGTCCACCGCGGACCTGCACGCACGGGAAGATCTGTTGCTGAACTACTACACGCAGGTTGAGCCAGGTCAGGGCGCCGCGAGCGGCAACCCCGGCTCCGTTCGGATACCGATAGATGTGGCCATGCAGCTGCTTGTAAAGCGTGGCCTGCCGTCGTCCAATGGTGGAGGGGCACAGATGCAGATCGCGTCCGGCACTGGTCCGAACGGCGGCCCCGTCAACATCGCTGCCGCAAATGGCGGTCCCACCATGACCGGTGACGTGGATCACCTCGTCCACGCACCACTGACCAACGGCTTCGCACGTACCAGCTACGAACTCGACGAGATCGAGCGCCGCGGTCAGGTTATGGAACTGAAGAACGAACAGAACGCTCGCGCCAATGGCGAGCACGCCAAGCTCGAAAAGGCACCACGGTAGGGCAAAGGAAGCAAACCACGTGAGCATGACCGGCACAATTCAGGCAGCGAAGCGCGTTGTGGCTACAGCGGCGCTGCTGCTCGGCTGTGCTTCGCTTCCGCTCGGTACTCAGGCCCAGGTTGCTGGCTATGGCGACAAGCAGACCGGCGACCAGTACGGCAACGAGCTCCCAACCGTTCTGAAGGATGCCGCCATCAATCAGCGGCTGAACGGGCAGGTTCCGCTCCAGTCCACGTGGACGGACGAGATGGGCAGGCCCGTCCACCTTGGCGACTATCTGCAGAATGGAAAGCCCGCAGTGCTCGCTCTGGTCTATTACCAGTGCCC
>CAXUEG010000136.1:1796-7666 GCA_964249935.1 uncultured Terriglobus sp. | reverse complement strand
GATCACGCCGCACCTTCATCATCATCGCCGTGGTACTTCTTCTGGCGCTGATGGCTGGTTTCTTTTACTACCGCTCCACCTTTACTGAGGGCACGGACGACGCGCAGGTCGACGGAGATCTATACCAGGTCTCCGCCCGTGTGGCAGGCCAGGTCGTCAAGGTGTACGTGAGCGACAATCAGAAGGTGAACCAGGGCGACGTTATCGCCGAGGTTGATCCTCGCGACTACCAGGTCGCTCTGGAGCAGGCCGAGGCGCAGCTGGCGAACGCGCAGGCGAGCTATGTGCAGGCCAACGCCAACGTGCCGATTACCGGAGTGCAGACACGCACCACGGTCGCGACCAGCGGCCAGGATGTTGCAACCGGCGAGGCAGGCGTGGCGCAGTCGAACAAGCAAACCGCTGCAGCACAAGCCCGCGTCGACGAGGCCAAGGCGAACGCCCTAAAAGCCCAGCTGGACGTGGACCGCTACACGCCGCTCGTCGCCAAAGACGTGATCAGCAAACAGCAGTACGATCAAGCCGTGGCAACGGCGGCCGCGACCAATGCGGCATTGCTGGAAGCCCAGCAGAACGTTATTGCGCAGCAGGCTTCCACACGGCAATCCCAGGCCCGGCTCGACTCCGCTCGCGAGAACGCTCAACAGGCGCAGGTTAACGGCCCCAAACTGGTCCAGGTCCAGCAGGCACGCGCGAATGCCGCGAATGCTGATATCCAGCAGCAGCAGGCGCGTGTCGACCAGGCCCGCCTCAACCTGAGCTATTGCCGTATTACCGCGCCCGTTACTGGCATCATCAACCGCAAGACCGTCGCCGTTGGCGGCAACGTGAGCATCGGCCAGAACCTGCTTACGATCGTGCCACTTACGAATCTTTGGGTCACCGCGAACTACAAAGAAACGCAGCTGCAGCACATGCAGGTCGGCCAGAAAGTCGACATCAAGGTTGACGCTCTGGGCGGCCGCGAGTACCACGGCACTGTCCAGCAGATCGGCGGCGCAACCGGCTCACGCTTATCACTCTTTCCTCCGGAAAACGCGACCGGCAACTACGTAAAAGTCGTCCAGCGCATCCCGGTGCGTATCAACCTGGATCAGGGCGAGAACAACGATCAGCTTCTACGAGCCGGTTACTCCGTCGACCCGGAAGTGCACGTCAAGTAAGCCGGACGGTAGTGCCCGGTGGAAGTGCCCCGAAGCAGCGCAGACGGGGCGTCGCCCTGAACTTGGAATTCACGGCAAAGGCCCGCTCAGGCGGGCCTTTGCCGTCGTTCGTCCGAGAACTTTCGCATCGCGGCTCTCATCGCTGTCATCCTTAGAACAGGTACTCCCCTATGCCGATCGCACTCGATTTCTTTCTTCACTACGCCTATGGCATCCTGTTCCTCTGGGTCCTGGTGGAGCAACTGGGTGTGCCGGTGCCTTCTGTTCCTTTACTGCTCACGGCCGGATCGCTGACAGCCGCGCACAAGTTGCACGCGGTTCCGGTCATGGCCTCGGTCCTGCTCGCATGCGGCCTGGCGGATTCCCTTTGGTATTTTGCCGGTGTGCGGTACGGCGGCCGCGTGGTGCGGCTCATCTGCCGGCTCTCATTGGAGGCAGGCACCTGCGTCAAGAGAACCGAGGGCTATTTCGGCCGCCACGGCGGCGTTACCCTGCTGTTCGCCAAGTTCGTTCCCGGGCTGTCCGCGGTGGCCCCGCCCATCGCCGGGCAAAGCGGCATGCCCTACGCGCGCTTTCTTGCCTATGATCTGACAGGGTCGCTGATCTGGTCGTCCGCATACGTCTTCGGTGGTCGCTTCGTCGGTGACCTGGCAAAGCGCTCGCGGCCGGTCCTGCACTTCGTTGTGCAGTATGGCGTGCTTCTGTTCGGTCTCGCTGTGCTCGCCCTCGTGCTGCGGCGCTTCTGGAAGCAGCGCGCCTTTCTGCAGGAGTTACGCGACGCGCGCATTACTGTTGAGGAGTTGCACACCCTGATCGATGCCGCAGCCGCTGACGACGTGCTGCCGCCGTTCATCGTGGACCTCCGTCATCCGCTCGAGTTCCTGCCAGACGGCCGCGTGATCCCAGGCGCCGTACACATTCCACCCGCCGAGCTTGAAAAGAATGCCGACCTGATTCCGCGCGACCGCGACGTGATTCTCTACTGCACCTGTCCCAACGAGGAAACAAGCGCCTCGCTCGCCAAACGCCTGCAGAAGATTGGCGTGCACCGTGTGCGTCCGCTGAAGGGCGGCTATGAGATCTGGCGCGACGCGGGCTATCCGCTGGAACGGTACGATCGCGAAGCGAAGCTGCACGCCATGCCCGCACTTGCGGAAGTCGCATCCGTCTGATCGCTAGCTCGCTACCGCGATCTCTTCCTCAAGCTGCTGTTTTGCAAACAAGTCCGCGTAGAAGCCGCCAAGCGCCAGCAACTCCTCGTGCGTGCCGTACTCCGCGATGCCACCGTTGCCCAGCACCGCAATGCGATCCGCGGTGCGTGCGGTCGAAACGCGATGCGCGATCAGGATGGTTGTGCGGTCCTGCATCGCCTCACGCAGTCCGTTCAGGATGCGCTCTTCGGTCAACGTATCGACGGAGGCGAGCGCATCGTCGAGGATCAGGATGCGAGGCTCGCGCAGCAGCGCCCGCGCGATCGCTGTCCGCTGCTTCTGACCGCCGGACAGCGTGATGCCGCGCTCGCCAACTACGGTCGCGAAGCCCTGTGGGAACTCTTCGATCTCTCGCGCGATCTGCGCACACTCTGCGGCGGCGAAAACGTCTTCATCGGTTGCGAACATGACCCCGAACGTGATGTTCTCGCGTATTGTCGACGAAAACAGAAAGGTCTCCTGGGGTACGAACCCGATCGCGCGGCGCAGGTCGGCCAGCGGCCACTCACGAATGGGCAGGCCATCGATGAGCACCTGCCCCGGCGGCGCATCGAGCAGCCGCGGGATGAGGTTCACCAACGTGGTCTTCCCGGAACCTGTCGGTCCCAGGATCGCCAGGCTTGAGCCCGCCGGGATCGTCAGCGATACGTCGCTCAAGACATTCCCGCCCGCCCCATAGCTGAACGTCAGGTTACGGAACTCAATCTCGCCGCGTGGCACCAGCGGCGTTTCGCCCGGCGCACGTCCGGTCTCATCCTTGATCGCCGGCTCTTGTTTTAGTAACTCGTCAATGCGAATCACCGATGCCGTGCCGCGCTGAAACAGGTTGACCACGTACCCCAGCGCAATCATCGGAAACGTGAGCTGCACCATGAACACCATGTAGCTTGTGAACTCGCCCGGCGTGATCCGGTGCAGCACCACCTCGCGCCCGCCCACATAGAGCGTCACCACGATCGCAACGCCAAGCACAAATTCCAGCGTCGGCCACAGCATCGCCATCAGCCGCACCAGCATGAGCGACCGGCGGATATACTCGCGATTCGCCTCTTCAAAATGCTCGATCTCCGCCGGCTCCTGTGCAAAGGCGCGCACCAGCCGTGCGCCTGAGAAGTTCTCCTGCGCTTTGGCGCTGATGTCTGAAAACATCGCCTGAATACGCTCGAAGCGCGTATGAATCTTCCGTCCCACGTACTGCACCAGCACGCTCGCAACCGGCAACGGCAGAAATGCCCACATCGTCAGCTGCGGCGAAATGCGCAACATCAACGGTATCGCCGCGGCCGTGTACACCACCGTGTTTGCCGAGTACATAATGGCCGGCCCAAGCAGCTGTCGCACAGCGTTCAGGTCGTTCGTCATGCGCGCCATGATGTCGCCCGTTCGCTGCGCATGGTAGTAGCTGAGCGCCTGCCGCTCCAGGTTGCGAAACAGGTCGTTGCGCAGGTCGTACTCGATCTCTCGCGACGCGCCGATCAGGATCCAACGCGACGCATAGAGGCAGACTGCCGCCACTGCCGCAACGCCCAGCAACTGCCACACGGACCGAAGGATGATGCCAGCCGCGCCGTGGTGCTCCATGTCGTCCACCGCGCGCCCAATAATCACCGGGATCGCGATCTTCGACAGGTTGTACAGCAGCACGGAAAGCCCGCCTTGCCAGAACGCCGTCTGATAGCGGCGCAGATACGGCGCCAGCGGTTGCAGTTTGCCCAGGGTCACGCGGCTACTCGGGCTTCGCGGCGGGCTTGTTCGCCGGCTCGGTCACAGGGTTGGTGCCGGGCTGCTGCGCCGGCTTCTGCTGTTGCGTTGCACCGGTTCCTGGCGAGGATGCACCGGCTCCCGGCGAGGATGCAGGCGCGCCCGTCTGCGGTTGCGGTGGAGCATCGCCCTGCGCGAGCAGTTCCACGTCAAAGATCAGGTCAGCCTTTGGCGGAATCGGCGGGCGGCCTCGCTCACCATAGGCGAGCTGGTACGGAACGATCAGGCGGCGCTTACCACCCACGTGCATGCCCTCAAAGCCTGTGTCCCAGCCGATAATGACCTGGCGCGCACCCACGGGAAACACGATAGGCTCCTGCCCGTCGTGATCGAATGATGAGTCAAATTTCTTCCCGTCTGTCGTCCATCCCGTGTAGTGAACTGTGTAGAACTTGCGTGTCTCCGCTGACTCGCCGGTACCGATTTTCAGGTCCACGTAGCGCAACGAAAACAACGTTTTTACCGGTCCCGTCACCGCGGGCATGGTCCCCACCGCCGCAAGGCCTTCCTGTGACTCGGCGGTCTTCGCTGTGGCAGATCGCCGCTGTGCCGCGGCGCCGGTCGTGGTGTGATGGGTCGTGGTGGGCGTTTGTGCGTGTGCCTCGAAAGCACTCAAGCTAAGTGTCAGGGCGGCGGCCGCAATGGCCGCAGCGGAAACGGATCGCATCAGGTTCTCCTGCTGAAAGTGTAGATGTTCTACACACCCGGCCGGGCTCAGGGGATGGCCGTCGCACTCAGGTAGAGTGGAAGATAGATTGCGCCATCGAGGTGAGCACATGAGCGAGCATGATCACAGACACGAATACGAAGGCACGCACGAAGACACTCACGGCGTGGACTCCTTTCTAGAACGCCACTGGGGTGCGCTGGTGATCGCCTTCGGCTTGGTTTTCGTCGCCGTGCTGGCGTTCTACAACCCCACCGCGAACTGACTCAGCAAGCTACACGTCAGCAGAGCATCGTGCTTCTTCGCACGCGTTGTGCTACGGTTCTACTCGGCAATCATGGCACGAATGAAATACCGTTGACGGGTTGGTACGGCGGCTGCACAATGGGCGCGCGGGACACAGCCCCAGACGGAGCCGCTTGTGAGCAAAAAGATCATTTTTTGTGCCGATGGCACGTGGAACACCGCACACGGCCCGGAACTGATGCCGGCCGATACCAATGTTCGCCGGCTCTATCTGTCACTTAACGACAGTTCGTCGCAGTTGCGCTACTACGACAGCGGTGTGGGAACGAACGACACCCTTGCGCAACATCTGTTCGGTGGCGCTCTCGGCGAAGGCCTGTTCCAAAAGGTCCAGGACGGCTACGAGTTTCTCGCCTATGTCTGGGACCCGGGCGACGAGATCTATCTCTTTGGGTTCAGCCGCGGCGCATACACCGCACGCAGTCTGGCCGGCATGATTGCGCTCTTCGGCGTCCCGACAAAGAACCTGGACAACCAGACCGTGCCGCGCATGTTTGCTGCCTATCGCACGCGCGACCACAGCCAGCGACTGCAATTGAAAACGGAATTGGCTGCGGACTATGGGCTTCAGGACGTGAACATCCGCATGGTCGGCGTTTGGGATACCGTAGGCTCCCTGGGCATCCCAGGGCACCTGTTTGGAACGTTGGATGAATTGAAGTACGGGTTTCTGGATACAGCGCTCAGCCCTTGTATTCAGACCGCGTACCATGCGGTCGCCATCGACGAGCGGCGCGCAGCCTTTCTGCCGACGCTTTGGAC
>CAXUEG010000136.1:0-1786 GCA_964249935.1 uncultured Terriglobus sp. | reverse complement strand
CCAGCAGCTCACGCAGGTATGGTTTTCGGGCGTTCACACCGACGTCGGCGGCGGCGAGAAGGAGAGTCAGCTGGCGAACATCACGCTACGCTGGATGATCGACAACGCCGAGCGATGTGGGCTCAGTTTCGATGAACGGCTCGTGCAGCAGTGCTTCGCGCCGCTGCCGTTTCAGCCGCTGGGGCCCATGCACGACCAATGGTCGCTCATTCCGTGGGGTTTGCCGAAATACCGCGACGTGCCGGCAGGATCGGCGCTCTCGAACACGGCAGTGTTGCGCTATCAACAGGTACCGTCATACCGGCCTTCAGGACTGGCGGGAACAGTTGGGACCTATCCAGAGGTTGAGGCAATTCCTCCAGGCGAGATTTAATGCCGGGATCGCTGTGGCGAAGCCCATGTTCCCGCGCCAGGGAAGGTTCTTTGTCGGTTTTGCGTGCCATGCACGCCTGTTGCGTTGCGAACTGAACGTCGCATGGTCGGCAGCGAGCTTCCGCGGAGGACACAGGAGCGTTCATGGCATCGGGGATCTTACCGTGCTCCATCGTAAAGTCGGCTATAGGCGCTCTTGTGGAGTCAGCGGACGCAGTAATCTCGCAGCATCCAGTCAGGAGTTCTTCGCATGCGCAATGTTTTCTTCGTCGCTGCCACGTTGCTTGGTTCCTGTCTTGCTGCGCATGCCGACACGCTGCAGTACACCTTTTCGCAGACCTATGCGAATGAGCCGACGCATACGTTCAGCTTCAACCTGCCGTCAAATCCCACGCCAAACATGCTCTTGAGCAATTCGCAAGGCTACATTGCCGTCGAGAACGTGTCGGCCACGGTGGACGGCACGCCCGGAACGTTTCTGGTGGTGTTCAGTGAAGACTCGGGCAGTCTGGTGGTGTCGGGCGAGTATTACAGCGGAAGTGAACCGACGCTGACGTACTTCAACGAGAGTGGCCTGCCGTTTTTCAGTGGCGAGCCGAACGCTCCTACGTTCCTCACTGGAACGTTCAGTTTGCAGGAGGACTTTGCGCCGTACGGTGGTGACCTGGGCACGTTGACGGTTACGGATGTGACGAGTGCGGCGGCGCCGGAGCCATCGTCCTTGGCGCTGTTTGGAACGGGGTTGCTGGCGCTGGCCGGGTTGGCGCGGCGGCGTTTGCACCCCTTCCTCCCCTTGTAAAAGGGTAAGTTCTTCCGTCGATTGCAGATACGTCTTCGGGTCTGCTGTAAGTCTTCATTGCAACGATGATGCGCGTAAGTCCCTGCGGCGGAGTCACTTACAGGAGGGTGCCGGCGCGACCGCTTGCTGAATGAAAACACTCTCTATCTCTGTTACCGAATCGAGTGAAATTGCATGCCAGATGCAAGTTTCAGCAGCAATGGACTTATCTGACGTAGGGTCTTGACACAGTTCCATCCCCGTCAGGCGGTTGCTTTTTCGCTGCGCGAAGGAGGGCATGCCGGCCTGGGTGTGCGCGCAATGCACGCGGGCCGCATCTACTCTGCGCAGGAGGACGCGATGCGTTTTGCGCGGTGCGGTGCGTGGTGTGTGGTCTGCGGTGTAGTGGCTTCTGTGGCGATGAACGGGCAGGTGAGCGGGTCGCGGCCTGCGCAGCGAAGCGCTTCCCTGGTGGTCGACGGTTACAGCGGTGCGGTGCCGATGGTGCAGGTGAACGGCCGATCGTACGTGGATCTGGAGGAACTGGCGCGCATCACGAATGCGTCCAACCGGCTGCCGGGGAATCAGCTGATCCTGACCCTGCCTGGAACACCACCGGGAGCGGCTGGGCCGCCG
>CAXUEG010000135.1:3792-7686 GCA_964249935.1 uncultured Terriglobus sp. | reverse complement strand
CCGTCACCGAGTCCCGCCTCGCCATCGCCATGGCACAGGCCGGCGGCATGGGCGTCGTCCACCGCAACCTCACCGTGCAGCAGCAGGCGTCCGAAATCGACAAGGTCAAGCGCTCCGAGTCCGGCATGATCGTCGATCCGGTCACCATCGAGCCCGACCAGCCCATCGCCGCCGCCCTCGAAGTCATGCGCCGCTACAAAATTTCCGGCGTCCCCGTCGGCACCACGCTCGAAGATGCCGAGCACATCCTTCATCAGCACCGCGTCGAAAAGCTCCTGGTCGTCAACGACAGCTACGAGCTCAAAGGCCTCATCACCGTCAAGGACATTCAGAAAAAGCTGAAGTACCCCAACGCCTGCAAGGACGAGCAGGGCCGCCTCCGCGTCGCCGGCGCCATCGGAGCCACCGGCGACTACCTCGAACGCGCCGCCGCCCTGGTCGAGGCCCGCGTCGACGCCCTCGCCATCGACTCCGCCCACGGCCACTCCTCGCGGGTTCTCGAGGCCGTCAGCGCCGTCAAGAAGCGCTTCCCGGAGGTCGACCTCCTCGCCGGCAACATCGCCACCTACGACGGCTGCAAGGCCCTCATCGACGCCGGCGCGGACGCCGTCAAGGTCGGCATCGGCCCCGGCTCCATCTGCACAACCCGCATGGTCACCGGCGCCGGTATGCCCCAGATCACCGCCATCGCCGAGGCCGCACGCGCCGCGCAGGAAGCCGGCATCGCCGTCATCGCTGATGGCGGCATCAAGTACTCCGGCGACATCACCAAGGCCATCGCCGCCGGCGCCTCCGTGATCATGATCGGCTCGCTCTTCGCCGGCGTCGACGAATCCCCAGGCGAAACCATCCTCTACCAGGGCCGCACCTTTAAGGCCTACCGCGGCATGGGCTCGCTCTCCGCCATGTCCCAGGGCTCCGGCGAGCGCTACTTCCAAAGCACCTCCGATCTCTCGCCCCTCGCCGAACAGAAACCAAGCCTCACCGCGCCCGAGCCCACCAACTCGAACCGCCTGGCCAAGTTCGTCCCCGAGGGCATCGAGGGCCGCGTGCCGTACCGCGGCCAGCTCGGCGACATGATCTACCAGCTCGTCGGCGGTCTCCGCAGCGGCATGGGCTATCTCGGCTGCGCCACCATCCCCGAACTCCAGCAAAACGCACGCTTCGTCCGCATCTCCGGTGCCGGCCTCCGCGAATCCCACGTCCACGACGTCGTTATTACTCGCGAAGCCCCCAACTACCACGCCGAATAGCCCTCACAAAGAAGACAAGAACAAGGCCGCTCCCACGGGCGGTCTTGTATTCGCTTCGGGGTGTCTCAAACACCGCACAAGCGGTACGTCGACAGACCCGGGACCCACTCACTTTCCAGCGTTTACCCACTGCCGCAACCGTGCGATCGTCAGCGTTTCCGTTGGCCGCACGCCAGCCGGCGCGGACAGGTGCTCAAAAACATACCGCCCGTCACCGTCACTCCACGACACCGCATACGGGTCCGACCAGCTGCGGTGAACGGTGTGCACCCGGAACAGCAGCAGCACCTGCGGATGGGCACCCGTGCCGCGCGCCATCCCTACCGCTTCCACACCGCCACACTGGACCGCGCCTTCCGTGCCGTTATCCGCAAGCGGCGCAAACCGGGCCGTTCCGGCCGCGTCGATCAGGTATATCCCGCACAGGTCCGTTTCCCGGTCCATGCCCGGCGCCAGCCCCGGTTCCGCCGTAACAAACTGCACCGGCAGCAGGGTTACCTCTGTCCGGTCTGCCGCCTGCACCCGGAACGACTGCCCGCGAACCACTTGCAGGTGCTTGGCGCCATCCGGGAGCAGACCCGTATCCAGCCCAGCCTGCGCCGTCTGAGCATCTGCGCGACCGAGTGGCCTCAGCGAATAGATCTGCGCACCGGCACATGCCGCGCCAAGTCCGAGCAGCAGGCTAAGCAGTGCGCCCGCCTTACTCGGTCGCCTTGCCATACGCCGCTGCCAGCTTCGTGTCATACAGGTTCTTCCGGTAGGACGGTCCGTTGTAAATCCGCGCAAACTCCGCCCAGTTCTTCTGCTGAATCGCGTGCAGCAGGTGTGGGTTCGACTTGATAAACGAGACGAACCCGTCCAGCTGCTGCCCAACCGACTGACACATGGCACGAACAAACTGCTCCACGGTAGCGTATCCGGCCTGGGCGTAGTTCGCTCCCATGATCTGGAAGGCACCCCACGACGCGGACTTCAGTGCGGCGCTTGCGTTCAAGCTATACGCATGTTGCAGCCGCACATACTGGTCCGGTTCCGGAAACGAATAGCCGCCGGCGACCGGGTTGGAAATCCCCGGGTACCGGCCGTCATAGCGGCGAAGCGTCAACCTGCTGAAGTAGTGCCGCTCAAACAGGATCGTCGGCCTGCCCATCCGGTCATACGGCCCTTTTGGCGACTCGATCGCAGTCAAGGCCTTGATCGCGCGCACTTCGCATCCGAGTGTCTTGGCCGCTTGCTGGAAGTCGTCCTCACTTGGGTGCGATTCACCCACGAACGCCGCCAGCACGATGCCGCCCAGTGCTCCGGCTAGCATGCGGCGGGGACTTGTCTCAGAAAGTCGCCAGAAGGTCTCGTCGTCCGGCTTGACCGTGCCCGGCGGAAAGGGCATCCGCATCACCCGGCGCTGGTAGGTCACGATCGCCGCCGCGGTCGCCGCGTCCCACTTACCCGTAACGGCGACCCTGCTGCCAGTCAGACCGGTGCTCTTGTCCAGCAGCCGCTGTACCAGCCGCACATCGCTCGCCCGGTTCGGCATGCCCGGCCCAACCGCATCCAGCAATCGTTGCTCCGTCATCTCGATCCCGATCGCACAGGCCGCGACGCTTCCTCAGTTACCGATCTTGATGTCGGCGTAGTGGTTCTGGTTCAGCTCCGGCTGTAGCGAGAACGAGAGGATGTGATTGGAGCCGCCGCCACTCGTCACCGTCCACGAGCTTAGCCATCCCCGAAATGTCAGGCTCAGGATGACATCGGTCCGGTTTTCGTCCGTCCAGAACTCGATCTTTACATCCTTGATCTTGTCTTTGGTCGGCAGGTTACACAGATCGAAAAGCTTCCGCACCGAGGCAAACGGGACTGCCTTCTGATCGTGAATGTCCGCGGAGAACTCCAGTGTCGGAGCCATGCTTCCCATCATCGGCATCCCGGAACCATCTGCCACCGACGAGATCCCGGCCAGGGTTGAGAAAGTGTTGATCTTCACACCATCGATTGTGACGCTGCTGTTGGAAGGATACTTCGCCAAATAAACCTCACCCGAGCCATTTGCGATTGCAGTTTAGCACCGGCAAAACGTCGGCCCCATCTCTGTCGCCGTCCTCCACGAGCACCCGTCCGAACCGCTCCGCAGACGCGAACGTCAGGCGCAAGCGAGCTACAATCAACCCGTGTTCCACGCCCTGCTGTCCCACAGAAAGAGTCGCTCGCATGGCGGCCGGCGCACCGCATCCATCCTTTGTGCGCTGGCCGTCCTGCTCCCGGCCCTCTGCCACGCGCAGCAGGCCACCTATACCAACCCGCTCATCGCCGCGGATTTCCCCGATCCCACCGCCCTCCGCGACACCGACGGCACCTACTGGGTCTACGGCACCGTGGGCGGCCGCCCGGAGGCCAATATCCAGATTGCGCATTCGAAGGATCTCGTGCACTGGACCCGCCTCGGTGACGCCCTACCCGTAAAGCCGGCGTGGGCGAACCAGAAGCACAACTTCTGGGCGCCCGATGTCCATCGCTTCGGCGGGACCTATTACATGTACTTCGCCGCGGAAAGCAACTCCAGCACGGCAGCGGAAACCGGCGACGGCGTACATGGCATGTGCCTGGGCGTCGCCACCAGCCGCACCGCCGCTGGCCCCTTCGTCGA
>CAXUEG010000135.1:389-3782 GCA_964249935.1 uncultured Terriglobus sp. | reverse complement strand
CGGGTCAATCCCAGACCTGGCCTGTGTTTTCTGGCCTCTGCTCTGCGGCGCAAGCTTCATCGACATCGACCCCATGGCCTTCGACGACCCCGCCACCGGCAAGCACCTCCTCTACTGGGGCTCCGGCTTTCGGCCCATCGAGGTCCAGGAACTCGCGGACGATCGACTCCACTTCAAGCCAGGCACCACCGCCACGGCAGTCATCCAGACGATCCCCGGAGGCGGCGACGAGAACTACCGCCGGCTGGTCGAGGGCGCGTGGGCCACCTTCCACGACGGCTGGTACTACCTCTACTTCTCCGGCGATAACTGCTGCGGCGAACATGCCCACTACGCCGTCATGGTTGCGCGCGCCCAGAGCGCCTTCGGCCCGTTTCAGGTGAAAGACAACGGCGTGCTCCTGCACGCAAACAGCACTTGGCTCGCACCCGGCCACAACTCCACCGTGACCGATGAGGCCGGCCAGGACTGGATCGTGTACCACGCCATCGACCCCACGCACCGCGACGGCGGCCGCTACCTCCTCATGGACCGCATCATTTACCGCGACGGCTGGCCTACCGTGAGCGGCGAAACTCCCACAACCGGTCCCACACCCGCCCCCAAACCCTAGCAAAAGCCGCCTTAGTGCCATAGTCATCCTGACGACGCCCGAATCATCCTGACGACCACATCATCCTGACGACAACATTGTCTTCCTGACGACGACACTCATCCTGACGACGCCATAGTCATCCTGACGACCACATTGTCATCCTGAGCGCAGCGAAGGACCTGCTTTTCGCCTGTGCCGGCAGAGAGTCCCAGGGTAATCACATACCCTCGCGGCGCGGAGTCTCAGAAGCCGTAAATCTCAAGCGCGTCTACCGCGGCGCGGCCCATCGCTTTTGCGCGTGAAAAACAGGATCCCGCAAGCGCAAACGCGCTCCAGCGCAAAAACAAATTGACCTCACCCCTTCGCCTCGCCTACCCTCACTCCAGAGGCGAACAAATGGCGAACACCAGCGCGGCGGAACTCTTTCCCATCCTCCACCCACCCCGCCTTACCGCGCTCGGCCGGGCCGCCGCAGATGCCGAAGAGATTGACATCGGTCACGACGTTCGCTTCCGCGCCCTCCAAAGCCGCTCCATCCTGAACAAATCCGTCTCCAAACGCCTGCACTGGATGGCCTGGTCCATCAACCCTTACCGCGGTTGCGAGTTCGGCTGCCGCTACTGCTACGCGCGCTACACGCACGAGTTCCTCGAGGGCGCGCCGGGCGAACAACAGACCGGCGACCCCGGACTGCGCGCTCCCGAGGCCTTCGAACGCGAGATCTTCGTCAAGCAAAACGCTGCCTGGTTGCTTGAGCAGGATCTGCGCCGCCTCGCGAAGCAAAACCGCCTCCATGAAGAGATCGCACTCGGCACCGCCACCGACCCATGGCAGCCCATCGAGCGCCGCACCGGCGTAACACGCAGCCTGCTCGAAGTCATGGCACGCTTCAGCGAGCGGCACGGTGATCTCCGCCTCGGCATCGTGACCAAGTCCACGCTCATCGAGCGCGACATCGACCTCCTGCAAGAGATCGACCGCCGCAGCACGCTCGTTGTTCACATCACCATCACCACGCCCGACGTTGAACTCGCCCGCAAGCTCGAGCCCCGCGCGCCACGCCCGGACCTCCGCCTGCGCACCGTTCAGCGGCTACGCGCCGCGGGCATCCGCACCGGCATCCTCAACTCGCCGCTGCTGCCCGGCATCACCGACGGCCCGTCCGAAATCGATCGCATGGCGCAGCTCGCAAAACAGGTCGACGCGAACTTCTTCGCAGCCATGCCGCTCTTCCTGAAAAGCTGCTCGCGGCCCACCTACTTCCAATTCGTCCGCGACCACTTCCCGCACTTGCAGGCCGAGCACCTGGAACGCTTCCGCAACATGGACTTCGCCGACCGTCCCTACCGCGAACGCCTCAACGCTCTCGTCCAGGCAAGCTGCCGCCGCTACGGCCTTACCGAGCGCCTCACCGACGCGCTTCTGACGCGCGACGCCGGCATTTCCAGGACTGGGCAGGACCAGCCGCGCGGCATGTCCGTCAAGGGACGCACCGCCGGGTGGAAAAAGCCGTCCGCCTCCGATCGGGACTGTATGCAAGCCAACCTATTCAACTCCTCACATTGAGTGCGGGCTAGTTTTCCGAGTCCTCACCAGCGCTCGCTCAATCCGAAGTGTATGTTCGCCCTCAGCACAACAACCCTTCTGTCTCTCGCGCTGATGACCGGCAACGAGCTGTGCGTAGCCGTCTTCGTGGAACCTGTATTGCGTGCTCTCCCCGATGCACAACAGGTGAGTACCGTGCCACTCTTTGCGGGCCGGCTCGGCAGGTTTATGCCGCCCTGGTACGCCACGACGCTTCTGATGACAGGCGCGCTGACCTTTGTCAGATTTCGGCACAACAGATTCCCGTGGAATGGCGCGGCTGTATCGCTGGTATTGCAGTTGCTTGTGCTGATCGTCACATTGGCGACGTTGGTGCCGCGAAATGCGCGCCTGGCGCGAATGAAGGCCGCTTACCCGACCTGGCTTCAGGACGCGCGCCAGTGGGATCGTTTGCATCAGGCTCGAGTTGTATTGCTGCTTGCCGCCTCCATTGCGCTCGCCACTTTCTGATGGCTCTGTCTCGCTTTTTGAGAGCGGTTACGCCCCCACGCTTTGCACGATCCCCTTCGCCCGCAAGCCCGCCTCAATATCCGAGAAGTAATCCTTTACTTCGCCCTGCGTTTTGATCCACGCCAGGTAACGGCCAATTCCTTCCTCAATCGAGACCTGGGGCTCATAGCCAACGCTCTGAATCCGCGAAATATCCGAAGTCAAATACCGGATCTCGCCCGGACGAAATTCTCCTCGCGCCAGCGGATGAATGTTCACACCGAGCTGCTCCGCAATCACCTCCGCAAGCCGCCGCACACTCGTCGCTTTGCCGCTCCCGACATTTACCGGCAAACCATCCAGCTTATCCGTCTCTGCGACCATCAGATTTGCCCGCGCAATGTCCTCCACAAAACACATGTCGCGCGTCTGACCGCCATCTTCGTACATCACCGGTTGCTGCCCATTCAGCAGCCGCGTGCAGAAAATCGCAATCACGCCGGTATACGGATTGAACAGCGACTGCCGCGGGCCATACGTGCACGAGTAACGCAGCGCAACCGTCGGGATGCCCGTCTGCTTGCCCCACAGCAGCACCAGCTTCTCCTGGTCCACCTTGGTCAGCGCGTACACGGTTTCGCCGCCGCCGGGCGTCTCCTCAGGCGTTGGAATCGACTGTGTCACTGGTTGCCGATAGGGCAGTGCCCCGTTAAGTAAACGGCCCGCAGTTTCTCCCCGGGCCGGATGTTCCGGAACCCCATGCT
>CAXUEG010000135.1:0-379 GCA_964249935.1 uncultured Terriglobus sp. | reverse complement strand
CGCGTACACGGTTTCGCCGCCGCCGGGCGTCTCCTCAGGCGTTGGAATCGACTGCGTCCCCTGATTGCAGATCGGGCAATGCACCGTAAAGTCACCGGCCCGCAACTGCTCCACGGGCCGGATGTGCGGCACCACCGTGATGTGCTTCGGGCAAAGCGCCGCTCCCTCCGAGTACACGGCCTGCGAACTCGCCACGATCACCTTCTTGACCGGCAGCCTGTGGTCGCGGATGATCTCCAGCATCTGCGCCGTGCCAAAGCTGTTCACCAGAACGTACTTCGCCATTTCCGGCATATAGCCGCCATACGCCGCCTCGTGAAACACCACGTCGATGCCGGTCAGCGCGGCCTTCATCGTTTCGTAGTCCTGCACATTGCCC
>CAXUEG010000134.1:0-7750 GCA_964249935.1 uncultured Terriglobus sp. | reverse complement strand
CAGGTTCTTGGTCCATCCTGCGACCATTTCGCCGGTGGAGCGGTACATGCGGGCGGCGACGCTCTCTGGTGCGTACCGCAGGCGGATCGCGTGACGCCGCTTGAGCAAGCGCGCAAGCGCGACATCCTCCAGCACGCGGTCGGCAACTGCCTGGTGGCCGCCAACGCTGAAGTAGGCTTCGCGCTCGACCAGAAGGAACTGGCCGTTTGCCGCAGCGATCGGACTGCCAGGGTCGTTGACCTGCTTGGGCGGGTACGTTGTTGCAAGTTCCGAGAAGATCAGTGGTAGCAGCGCGCGCTGTACCAGGTTGGCCGCGATCTGGCGCGGTGAGTAGCTGAGCATGGCCAAGGCGTGGCGCTCGGCTTCGATCACGGCACGGTGGGTCGTCGCAGGCTCGTGCAGGGTGTCGGCGTCGGTAAAGAGAAACCATTTCGCTGTGCGAGCGACGGGTTGGTTTACGCCGAACCACACGGCGGCATTCTTCCCTGTGAAGCCGTGGCGGCGCGCCTGCAGTTCTGGGGCGCGCAGTACGTGCACACCTTCCTGAGTGCTCGCGATAGCTTGTGCCAGCGAGAGCGTGTCGTCTGTTGAGCTGTCGTCGATCACAAAGATGTGCCAGTGGCGTCCGAGTTCGAAGCCGGGCTCGGACTGCGCCACGAGCGACTGGAGGCAGCCCGGCAGGTTGTGTGCCTCGTTGCGCGCCGGGACAAGCACGGTGAGCTCATGCGTGGCAGGCTCGTCGTCCTCAATTTCAACATGCGACCGGGCAACGAACGGCGACGCAATGCGAGCCGGCGCGCTGCCGTCCAGCCGTAGCGTGTACTCCGGTTCCGGCGCGGGCGTGGGCAGGTCCGGTTCGACCATTGCTCCGTATCCTAGGACTTGTGGTGTCCCCCGTCGTAATTGCCCGTCGCTACCCCGCGCTTCTCGTGCTTTGCGCTTCGCTCGCCGGGAGTGGCGGCTGCAATCGCGGCGATCACCCGCAGCAGGTTTCGCAACAGGCACCCGACTTCGTGGTGCAGGACGGTGCGCGCTCTGTCCGGTTGCAGGACTATCGCGGCAAGGTCGTTGTGCTGAACTTCTGGGCCACCTGGTGCGCACCCTGTCTGGATGAGCTGCCAAGCCTGCAGCAGATGCAGCAACAACTGCCGCAGGTGCAGGTACTCGCCGTCTCCATTGACGACGATGCCGTGGCCTACCAGAAGTTCCTGCAGCAATACCAACTAACGCTGCTGAGCGTACGTGATGGTCCAAAAGGCGCGAACCTGCGCTTCGGCTCCGTTCAGGTGCCGGAGACGTTTGTGGTGGATCGCAGCGGGGTCATCCGCCGCAAGTTCGTTGGACCGCAGGAGTGGACTTCGCCGGAGATCGAGAGCTTCCTGGCGAAGCTGTAGATCAACGCCGGCGCGACCACCATGCGGCTGCAGCCACGGCCACCACGGCACCGGCAACGGCGATCCGCGTACGGGCTCGGCGGCGTTCCACCAGCAGCGGTCTGCGCGCCAGTTCCTCTGGCGATGCTGTGTCGCGATCGGGATGATTCGCAACATCAAGCAGCTCCGCCAGGTGCAAGCCGTGGCGTTGCACGTTCTGCGAGATGGCCTCGCGGCAGGAGAAGCCGTCCGCCAGCAAAGCCGTCCGCGGCGTCGCCTTGCGCACCGCGGGCAACAGAACACGCTCGGCAAGCGCTTGTGACACGTCAAACTTGTCGTCCTCGAAGCCGAACGGTCCCGCCATACCGCAGCAGCCCGAGTCGAGCACCGTTGCCTTTGCACCCATGCGCTTGAGCACTTGCTCTTCCGCAGTCATCTTCATCAGCGCTTTGTGATGGCAGTGGCCCTGCACCGTGACCTCGACCGGCCATTGGGTCGGCGTCCATCCGGGCGCGTGCTTTTCCAAAAATTCAGGGAGCAGGTATGTCTGCAGCCGAAGACGCTCGGCGCGCGCATTGCCGGGCAGCATCTCGGTCAACTCATCGCGAAAGACTGAGGCGCAGCTCGGCTCCAGAACAACGACCGGCATCCCGACGTCAATCTGCGGACCGATGCGGTCGAGCGTTCGAAGCAGGTAGCGCTTCGCTTGATCTAGAAACCCGAAATCATAAAGCGGACGTCCACAGCAAACGTGACCGGCGGGAACATGCACCGTAAAACCTGCTGCCTCCAACACGCGTTGCGCTGCGGACGAGACCTGCGGCTGAAAGTAGTTGTTGAATGTGTCGGGCCAAACAAGTACATCGCCGCGAGTTTCTCGTGCCGCGTCATCGTTGCGAGTGCTTCGGTGTCGGCTGGACATCTGCTGATAGCTGCGCGGTGCAAACTGTGGGATCTCCCGCGGCTGGGCCACTCCGAGTAGCGCCTTGGCCGCGAACGCTGCACCCGGTATGCGCAAGCCGAGATTTAAAGCCTCTGGCGAGGTCAATGATGCGAGCCGCGCCCACTTGTCGATAAAGCCAAAGGCATACGCCCGCAGCGGTCGGCGGTTCCGCTCGTAGTAGTGAGCCATAAATTCGGCCTTGTACGTCGCGACGTCCACGTTGACGGGACACTCACTCTTGCAAGCCTTGCAACTGAGACAAAGCTCCAGGGTGTCCTTCACATCCGCGTCATCCCACAAGGCTTCCCCAGGGCCGCCGCCAACAATCTCGCCCTGCAGCATCTCGAACAGCGCGTGTGCCCTGCCCCGCGTGGAATGCCGCTCATCGCGGGTCGCCATATAGCTTGGGCACATGGTGCCCGCGGACTCCTTGCGGCATTTGCCAACGCCGACGCAGCGCTCCGCTGCGTGCGCGAAGCTTCCATCGTCCTGCGCATACGCGAAGTGCAGATGTTTCGGCTCCGCGGGCGCGAAGTCCGCACCGTAGCGCAGATCCGCGTGCGGCTGGCGAGCGCGGATCAGCTTGCCCGGGTTCATCTTGCCCGCAGGGTCCCACAGGTCTTTGAAACGTTCAAAGGCGTGCATCAGCTCTGGCCCGTACATCTTCTCGAGTAACGCGCCGCGTGCCTGGCCATCGCCGTGTTCGCCGCTGAGCGACCCGCCGAAGCTGACCGTCAGATCGGCCGCGCGGTCCAGAAAGGCTCGAAAGTGACGGATGCCGGGCTCTGTGCGCAGGTCGAAGTCGATGCGCACGTGTACGCAGGCCTGGCCGAAGTGGCCGTACAGCGCGGCGTCGTACCCGAAGTCGTCCAACAGTGCGCGGAAGGCGCGAAGGTATGCGCCTAGCTTTTCGGGCGCGACGGCGTGGTCCTCCCAACCCTCCCAGGCCGGCTTCTGGCCGGGAACGAAGGCGGTTGCACCCAGTGCGGCCTCGCGAACCTCCCAAAGCCGGCGTTGTTCCGCAATGGATTCGACGATGAGCGAACGCGCGCCTGTCTCCTGTATCGCTGCGGCAAAAGCACTCGCCTGCGCGCGGCTTTCAGCGTCGCTGTTGGCACCAAACTCGACATAGAGCCAACCGCCGCCGGGAGGCAGCAAGCCGATGCTGGTAGTAAGCATCGACTTGCGCCGCATGAAGCTCACCAGCTTGTCATCAATGCCTTCCAGCGCGATCGGCTTGTGCTCCAGGATCGCAGGAACGTGATCACTCGCGATATATATGTCAGAGAAGCCGACGATGACGAGCGTGCGGCAGGACGGATTGCGCTTCAGCCGCAATTTGGCTGAAAGGATGACAACGCATGTGGCCTCGCTGCCGACCAGGGCACGCGCGACCTGGAAGCCGCGCTCCGGCAAGAGCTCGTTTAGGTTGTAGCCACTCACGCGCCTTGGAATATCCGGGAACCGCTCGCGGACCAACGTGCTGTACTGCTCGCGCAGATCGCGAAGGCCGGCATAGATCTCGCCACGCCGGCCGCCAGCAGCGATGATGCGTGACAGCTCGGCTTCGCTGGTCGCGCCGACGGTAAGGATCGTGCCGTCATACAACAGCACCTCAAGCTCCAGCGTGTTGTCGTCCGTCTTTCCACCGTAGAGCGCATGGGAGCCGCACGAATTGTTGCCCAGCATGCCGCCCAGTGTGCAGTGGGAGTGCGTTGCGGGGTCCGGTGCGAAGAACCAGCCGAGTGGCTTCACAACGTCCTGCAAGGTATCAAGCACAATGCCCGTTTCAACGCGCACCCAGCCTGCTTCGGCATCCACCTGAAGCACGTGATTCATGTACTTCGAAAAATCGAGAATGACGGCAACGTTTGTGCACTGCCCCGCGAGTGACGTGCCGGCACCGCGCGACAGTAAGGGAACGTTAAACCGACGGCACACTGCCACCGCTGCAATCACGTCTTCGCGCGTGCGTGGCAGCACCACACCGATCGGGATATGCCGGTAATTCGAGGCGTCCGTAGCGTAAAGAGCGCGAGATCCACGGTCAAAGCGCACCTCGCCCGTGACCGCATGCCGCAGGGCGGTCTCAAGTTCACGCGAGCGGTTGAAATTATCGGATGTGTAAAAGTGTGAGGACGGCGGCAGGGACTCGATCTGCACAAGATCCGGTGAGGTGGTGCTCATCAGCAAGAGAATACGCGCTTGGCAGGTAGGCTGCTATTCGCGTAGCGACCCACTGCCTCAGGAAATCTCTTGCTAAGCGTTGTAAGCTGCAAGCGACGGCACATCGTAGCCCATGTCACGCAGCACCTTTCGCATGTACTCGTGACTTTTCTTTACACCGGGCATCGGATCGTCGGCCTTGATCTCATATTCCAGATCGACGTACCCGGGATAGCTAATGTCGATCAGAGCCTTGAAGATTTTAGCGATCGGCATGACGCCCTCACCCACTGCAACCTGACTTTCGCGGCTGTGTGGATCGGCGAGATCCTTGATGTGACAGTCATACAGGCGCTTGCCGGCCATGTTGACCGCCGCGACGGGATCCGTGCCCGCGCGCAACGTGTGACCGAAGTCGATGCAGTAGCCCACACGGTGATCGAGTGGCTCGATGAACTTCTGAATATCGAACGGCGACGGCCATTCCTTGTCCTCGGGCCCGTGGTTATGAATCGCCATGCGAATGTCGTATTGAACACAGAAGCGCGCTACGCGGCCCAACGCCTCATGCGAAGGCGAACCAACAAAGAGCGGAATGTTTGCCGCTTTCAGATATTCAAAGGACGGACGAACCGCCTCGTCTGTGTCCGTCTTGAAGTAAATGGTCCCAGCCGCTGTCAGCTTGATCCCTGCATCCCGATACACCTGCGCGCGCTGTGCAACTGTGTCGAGCGGCTCCATGGGCAGATGAAAATCGGGCTTGATATTCAGATCGCGAAGTCCAAGCTGGTGCAGCATATCGATCATCTGCGGCGCTTTGAAGCTGCGAAAACTATAGGAACACTGCCCTAGCTTGAGCGGCGAAGGTTTGGCCGCAAGCGCCCGAAGCGGCAAAACGGATGCGGCAGAGGCAAGCGCTGCACCGCGTAGCACGTCACGGCGATTCATCTGGATCATGCGCGTCACTGTACATGCTCCGCAGGACGGGCGTCCACCACGAGGCACACGTGCTGGTCACAGCTCAACGCGGCGGCATTCAGAGCGCCGCGAGAGGCGCAGAAAACAGACCCAGCGTCGTGGACAGTAGCGAACGTAGCGTTCTGACACGCTGCATCTACTGCAACTCAAATTCGACGATCGCCATGGCACCCGTAGGAGCCGCTTTGCCTCCGGTCGTGAACGGCTTGAAGCGCCAGCGCTGCACCGCATCGAGAGCGGCATCCCGTAACGAAGGCGGTCCGCTGATGACCCGGGCAGCATCGATCGTGCCGTCGCGATCGACACTCGCTTGTATCTTCACTTCGCCCTGCACCCGCGCAGAGGCAGCAGCCGCAGGATAGGGCGGTGCAGGCCCATACACCAGGTTGCCTGCCATCATGCCGAGGCAGGTGGAGCGCACTACCCCGCGAACCGCCATGCTGGAACCAGCACTTCGTGACGACAACGGCAACCCAGCAAGATCAGGCGCCCGCAGTTCAGCGGTCAATGTACGGTTGGCTTCTGCGCTGTCGCTGATCGGATCGGAAGCGTGTCGGCGTAACAGCCGCGGGTACTTCCTCTTACTGCTCTCATCTGGATCCGCGGTATACGCAGGCAGCCTCGGCGAGTCGAGTCGTTTGCTGAGCGTGTCAGCGGCCACCACGGTAGATCCGGATGCACTGGGCTGCATCGCTTTCGATCCGATCACCGTAGGTCGTGCTTCCGTACCGGCCGGCGCGGAAGTATTGTCTGCCAGCATCGCCGCGGCGTTTGTCTCCTGCCGAGTTGTTTGCGGCGTTGCAGGCATGCTCTTCACCTCTCCCAAGTCCGGCGGGCGCGATGCCGATGAAGGCCAAGGTTGAGCATGTTCGCGCGTGAAGGAACCTGCAGGCTCCTCTGCCACGTTGGCTGAGGGAGACGGCGCTTCGGGTCGATGGCGCTGCAGCGTCCCAGACAAGCTGGCTTTGCCGGACGTCGGTGCAGCAAGGCTGGCCTGCTCCTGTGGCAGAGGGCTTCCCGAAGCTGCGCTGAGCGAGCCTGCGGGATACCTCCTTGTGGCGTTATCTTTTTCCGAGATCCGATGACTCCGTAACACTACATAAGTCAACAGGAGCGCACTTATAGTGCAGAGAAAAAGACACACATACAGAAATCCACGATGCCTCAGCGTATGCCAACGATCCTGTCTGTGCTCGGGTGATGCATACAAGGTCTGCTTCGAAATGCCCTTCCGTCGAAGTGGCATCTCGCGGCGCTCCATGGCTACCGAGTTGTGTTGGTACACGCTGCCTGATTGCGCGCCTGCGTCGGTCACTTTGTAAGTTAAGCCACGTGCAGCCGTAAGTCCCGGCCGAGAAGACTCCTGCTGAAACGTGTGCTTGGCTTCCATCAGGAATCGAAGTAACGAGTGCGCATCATCCTCGTTCGTCTCGGCGGCATCGTGCATGCCAGAAGCTGCAATGATTACGACTCCGAGCAGATCGGCCGAACGGATACTCGAACCGCTTTCATCCAGCATTACCCATACGTGAGACGTGAGGTCCCGATGAAACGCACGATCCTGGGCGACCCGGACGGCCATCTCCTGAGTCGCCTGCCTGCTCCCCAACCGGATACCGGCTTGCGACAGAAATCTGCGTAAAACAACAATCTCGCCCGCAAAGCGCTCTGAAACATCTGGGAGCTCGACCGGCTGAAGCCTGCGTGAAAATGACACCTCTGCTCTCTATCGTAAGCGGAAGCTGAACGTATGAACCAATCCGATTTAGAGACTTCCAACCGCCCGGCCACCCGCTTTGCGATCGAACCCAAAGCGCGCGCTATCGGCTGATGCGACCTGACAAGGGCAACTTCGTTCTGTACACGTCGCCTGCGCGATGCTGCCCGGGCCGGGCTGACTTGTAGAAGAGCAATTCGGATCAACAGATCTAGAAGAGCATCCTACTTACAACGATTCTGAGCTCAAGCCAGTGAATCAGAACCGGCTATCTTACCCGGATAAGTTCAGAAGAAATCGACTCGAGATGATCGAAATGATCTTCTCATCTGCATCAAATCAACGTCGAGAGCCACCGCATAGATGCGACAGCTGGCACAAGCCAATCACAATGGCCAATGGATCAGCCCTCCCAAGCCAGCAAAGCCCCATCGATTGCGAGGGGCTTTTAGTACCTGCCGATGTGTTCACTTAATCTTGGTGCCGGGAGGGGGGGTCGAACCCCCACGAGGTTGCCCTCGGCGGATTTTGAGTCCGCTGCGTCTGCCAGTTCCGCCATCCCGGCGCATCCTC
>CAXUEG010000133.1:0-7829 GCA_964249935.1 uncultured Terriglobus sp. | reverse complement strand
AGCGGCATCGCCCTGCCCAACCTCCCCAACGACTACACCAACAAACCCTTCCACATCCCACCCTCCATCGGCGCACTGGAACAAGGCAGCGCACTCACACCGTATAGCGCTGAAGAGTGATGTCCACCGTTTGCCTCCGCAGGATAGAGTGGGGTTGGACGGAGGCGGTGTGCGCGGTTCTGGAATCGGATGTGGGGCAGTGGGCAGACCTGGCGGGTGGCGTTCTCTGCTCATGCTGCTGCCAATGCTGCTTGCTCTGCCTGCGACGGCAGCCACCTGGTACGTGCGACCCGACGGCGGTAACCGCTACTCGAAGAACGTGACCAATGGGCAATGCGACGGGACCGCCGATGCGGCGTACCCCGGCTCGGGTGTGAACCAGCACTGCGCGTTCAACGACATTCGTCTGCTCTGGCAGGATGGCAGCTACAGCTACGCGCCCATTTATGAGAAGAAGTTCCCCGGGAACGGGTGGATCGGCCAGGGCGGCGACACCTATCTTGTGCGCGGCAGTATTGCGGCGGGTACGGCACCATATCGTGTGGGCTGGGAATCGGGCGAGGGCAACGGATGCGCTCCGGCGATGCATGCGAAGTATGGCGACGCGTGCTACCGTGGCTGGCGCGGAGACGCATCCGCCGGTCCGCCAACGCCGCCGGCGGGAACGGCCGCGCAACACACCCGTGTTCTAGGCGAAAACTGGCAGAGCTGCCATGCGCAGACCGCACGTACGCCGATCGTCGCGGGCTGGGGCGCTTCGAGCGCCTTTCATCTTTCGAGCAGTTATGTGGATGTGCAGTGCTTCGATATTTCGGACCAGTCGGAGTGCAAGGACAACTGCAACGGCAAGGACACGGCGACGGAAGGCATTGCACTCGAGAACACGGCCGACCACCTGTCGCTGACGGACATTCGCATTCACGGGATGCGGACGTTTGGCCTGTTTGGACCCAGCGGCGACGGCGATGTGTTCCGTTACGTTTCGCTGATCGGCAATGGTGGCGGCGGGTGGAACGCCGACGCCGGCGACGGCAAGACCGGTACTGGAACGCTGCTGGTGCAGCATTACGAAATTAAGTGGAACGGCTGCGCGGAGGAGTATCCGATCCGCGATCCGCTGCCGTACACCGGATGTACCGACCAGAACTCCGGCGGCTACGGCGACGGCTTTGGTACCGCCACCGTGGTGAGCAAGCCGGGATGGAAAGCGCACTTTGACCAGGGTGAGGTGGCGTACAACACGCAGGATGGATTGGACGCGCTGCACCTGATCGGCGAAGGATCGAGCCTGACAGTGACGCGGACCCTGGCCTACGGCAACATGGGCCAGCAGATCAAGGTGGGCGGAGCGTCGGGCAGGGCCGCGAACAACCTGATCGTGGGGAACTGCCGGGCGCTGGCGATTGCCATGCCGGGGACGCCGCGCGGTTTCAATGCGAAGCTGTCGGATTATTGCCGCGCAAGCGATGTGGCGGTGGTATTGACGGTGGGGCGCGGTGCGCTGACCCGGTTTGAGAACAACACGGTCTACGCGTCCGGGACGATCGGCGTGGATGTGGAGTGCGACACGTCGGGTGGTGCTTGCGACGCGACGTCGAAGCTAAGCTTTCAGAACAACATCCTCCTCGGCTTCATCAACGGGGCTGCCAGCGGGAACAAAGACGGGGACGACCGCAACCCGACCGCCCTGTACAACAACAGCGGGGTGCACCCGTTTACGAACCGCGGGAGCATTTTCCGGAACAATACGGTGTTTCATCAGCGGCCAAACGATCCGTGCCCGATGGGCCGGTTCGATGTGGGCGCGGTGTGCGGCTCGCCGAACCTGCGGGACGAGACGTGGCACAGGTACGGATTTGGAGACATGCGGCCTTTGCCGGGCGGGAAGTCTGCCGGCAGCGGCGCCGCGATCTCAGGGATTGCAGTAGATTTCGCAGGCAAGCCGAGGCCGGAGCCTCCAGCCCGTGGTGGCATTGAGCCTGGCAGCGCGGCACCCAAGAGCGGCTTGACCGACAGCAGCGAAGGCGATACGGCAAGTGGCGGCGGCGCGGAGTTGCTGCCGCTGGTGAGGAATGGCGCAGAGCCGGAATTTTCTCCGAGTGATGAACTGCCTTCATCCGACACGGCAGGTTCGGTGCCGCAGTTGCAGCACTGGCCGCATCACCTGTTGCGGCGCACGGCGGTGTGTACCGTTGTGCTTGGCGCGGGTGCAGGCCTGTTTCTGCTGGGCAGGGCAAGCAACCGGAGTGGCGGCCGGGAACAGGTTTGAGCCGCCTCAGCGGGACGGTGCCGCGAGTGCGCAACACGCTGCGGAGCGCCGTTACCGAGCTTCGCGTGCCAGCGGAGAAGCGCATTCCGTTTCTGGATGGCCTTCGCACATTCGCCATTCTGCTGGTTATCAATCAGCACACCTGCGCGGCGTGGGATGAGACGTTTGCTCCCAATCGCTACACGTCATTTCCGCTAACGGTGAACGGGTGGATGGGCGTGGACCTGTTCTTTGTGCTGAGCGGATTTTTCATCGGGTCGCAGTTGTGGAAGGAACTGGTTCGTACCGGGACGATCTCGCTTGGTGGGTTCATGGTGCGGCGTACGCTGCGCATATGGCCGTTGTACTTCTTCGTATACGCGGTTGCACTTGCGTTGATCCCGCATGGGAGCGCGGTGGCGAAGCACTACGGATGGACGGATGTCGTGTTCCTGGTGAACTACCTGGGCGGCGGCGTGGTGCTTGGCGGATGGTCGCTGAGCACGGAAGAGCAGTTCTATCTGCTGGCACCGGTACTCCTGCTGCTATTCCGCGGCCGATCGCTGCGCTGGTTCCGGTGGATGCTGGCGGCACTTTGGCTTGCGGAGATTGCGGTGCGCATCGCCGTGTACGTGCACGCGGCGGGTGCCTGGCGAGTGAAGGATGCGCTCGCGTTCACGCGGCTATATTACCCCTTTCATACACATTCGGACGGGTTGATCGCTGGGCTGATTGTGGCGAATCTGGTGGTTGCGGCGCGGCAGACGGACGCGCGCGTTATTACGGGGCTGCTGGCTCGGCCGTGGTTGGTGCTGCTGGCCGGTGCGGTGAGCATGGGCGTGTGCTGGAAGCTGCAGAGCGAGACGCTGAATTTTACCGGGCTGGCGCTGCTGTTTGCGGCGGTCGTGTGGTGGGGCATGCACCGGTTTCCGCAGGCGTTGGGCAGCTGGGTGTTTTATCTTGGATCGCGGCTCTCGTTCGGTATGTATTTGAATCATCCATACGTGATCCGGCCGGTACAGCGGTTGGTGGTGGCGCTGCATGGCGGGGTGCATCCGCCGACGTGGGCTGCGCCGGTGATTGTGGCGGGTGTTGTTTGCCTGTCTGGCGCGGTGTCTGCGGTTACGTTTTGTGTTGTGGAGCACCCGTTCCTGCTGTTGCGGACGGTGTTGTTGCGCAAGAAGACAGCGGTGCCGCTCGTGGCGCATTAGGGTGGCCGCACCAGGGACTGAAACACATGGTTCTCTGGTTTCAATCACTGGCCCGAAGCCAATGCTCCCTCCAAAACCTCTAGCGTCGGGTGCGTTCCATGGCGGCTCTTCCGTTGAGGCGCGGCCAGAAGCCGAGCTTACGTAGAATGCGGGCGACGGCGAAGAGTGCGGGGTGGCCGCCAATGAAAATCGGGTGAAGCATGGGCGTCTTGATCCAGCGTGGACGGAGCGCGCGCCCGTACTTCTGACGCAGCTCGGCTTTGGCCTGGTGATAACTGGCGTCTACGCTGCCGGGGCTGATGTGGTGCAGATGGAAGTCGATGACGTAGGCGGACCAGCCCAGGATGTCCGCAATAAGGCAGAGATCGGCACCATACATATGAAAGCCCTTCAGGTCGCGCGACACGGCGAGATTGGCAGCGCGGCGGACAACGATGAAGTTTTCGTCGAGGGTGCTGACGCGGGCTGGAAACGGGCCGCCCATGTTGCCGTCGGTGCGGTGCGGATCGGTGATGCGCAGGGCAAGGATGCCGTCGTCGCGCACACCGGCGTTGCCGCACAGCGCCCAGAACGCGTCCTTCCGCTCGACATCGGCAAGTAAGCGGTCCAGGCTGGCGCGGTTGTCGTCGAGCAGTAGAACGTCCTGATGGCAAAGAATGATGTGTGGCGCGCGCGCTTCGACCAGGAAGGCGTTGTAGGCGGCGAAGGCGTCTAGAGTGTTTCCGTGGGAGTTGTCGGCAATGAGGAACTCAGTGTCCTGTTCGGAGAAACCGTGATCGCGGAAGCTGGCGCGCATGGCGGCGTACTCCGACGGGCGGGTGAAGACGGTGCAGACGGAGTAGGCTGGCGCTTCAGCGGACCGCTCGATGATGAGCTTCGCCTGCAGATCTTCCTGTGATGACGCGGGTGTGCGCACGGGTCCTCCTCTTCTGCGGTGGTGTTCGGTTCAGCTTATCCGGGGCTGATGCAGATGCGGTCGCTTAGGCGGTCAGGTCTTTGACGAGGCTGCGGCTGCCGTTGAAGTAGCGGTAGTAGGCGAGAGTGTGCGGCAGGATGGCGACCCAGCGGACCAAGCGGCTTGAGGGCATGCCTGCACGGAAACGCAGAAGGTCCATGCGGCCTTCCAGGTAGCGCAGGTACGGGGCGAAACGCGGATCGTGCTCGTTGCTGAGCCGGGTGTGGAGATCGCTGAGCGGACCTTCGGACTGTTTCCAATAGTCCTCGGCGGAGCTGCGCCAGCGCTGGATCTTCTGCGAAACAGTTTGCAAGGAGGCGCTGACGCTCTGGTTGGGATGGATGCGGTAGCTGTAGAGCTCGTCCGGGGTGAAAACGAGGCGCGCGTAAACGGTGGCGACGCAGGCAACCCAGGCGTCGAACCACCAGTGTGGTGGCACGGGCAGGATCTTCGGCAAAAGCGAGGCACGGAACATAAGGGTGGAGCCGTAGACCTTGGTCATCGAGAGGACTAGCGGAAGGCCGTCGCCGCGAGCGAGTTGAGCCTGTTCGCGGCGGTTCAGGCCGGTAGTTTCGGAGAGCTTTATGCCTTTCGGAGTGCCGTCCTGAGTGATCAGTTGGCCATCGGAAAAGACGGCACCAATGCCAGGATCGGCGAGGAGGATCGCGGACATGCGGGCGACCTTTTCGGGTACCCAGATATCGTCCTGGTCGCTCGGAACGATCAGTTCGCCCGTGCAGAGCGCAACGGCTTTTTCGAAGTTGTGGGTGATGCCTTTCGCTTGGCTGCCGAGGTTTTCTTCGTTAATGTGCAGGTGCACCGGAAAGTGTGCTGTGTTGGCGAAGTCGCGAACGATGTCAGCAGTGGCGTCAGTGGAGCGGTCGTCGCAGATGACGAGTTCGTCGACAGGCAAAGTCTGCGCCGCGATGCTGTCCAGCTGTTCGCGGATGAATTTTTCGCCGTTGTAGGTGCACATGGCGACGGAAATCGTGGTGCGTTTGGGCAAGGGAACCTCTGGCGGTTGGCCTGCTTCGGGCAATGCGGTGAGCCGGAAGAGGAAGCAGATCCTCCGCTCGCACAGGATGACACTTTCCCGGTACACGTGGCACTCCCCATTTGTGTAGCTCCGCTCTTTAGGAGCCGCCTAAACTGTAGGGAGGCCGGATGCCGGCTGCGTATGAGCAAGGTCGACATCCTGATTCCCGCGTATAACGCAGCGCACTTCTTGCCGGGAGCGCTGGAGAGTGTGCTGGGGCAGACCGTCGGCGAGTGGCGCATGCTGTTGGTCGATGATGGTTCGACCGACGGAACGCGTGAGTTTGTGGAGCGGTTTGCTGCCGAAAACACAGAGCGGCTGAGGGGACGGCTGACGTACCTATATCAGGAGAACCGTGGTTTGCCGGCGGCGCGGAACGCGGGCATTCGGGCTGGGAGCTCGCCGCTGATTGCGCTGCTGGATGCGGATGACCAGTGGTTGCCGACTCGCCTAGAGGAGTCTATCCGAAGCCTGGAAGGTGCGTCGAATGTGGGTCTGTCGTATGGAGGTATCTCGCGGTTCGACCTCGACGGCGTGGTGCTGGAGACGTTTGTGAAGAGCGAGCCTGGCGGAAGCAGGGAAGAGGTGGCGCGGCGTTTGTATACGCGGGCAGTGCACTTTCCGTGCCCGACGGTGACGTTTCGCCGCGAGGGCGGGGAAGCTGTGGGCCTGTTCGACGAAACGATGCGCGCAACCGAGGACCGCGATCTGTGGCTGCGAATCGCGCAGAGGTTTGGCGTGGTATTTGTGCCGAAGGTGCTGGCGCTATACCGGGTGTCGGCGGGGTCGATGTCCACGGACCTGCCGCGCATGCTCACGTCGCAGCGGCAGTTCATCGAGAAGCATGCGGGTGAGCTGGGTTGCGGATGGGCGGCGCGGCGTGTGGCCCTGGCGGGCGCGCTGGAGCAGCAAGCGATCGGGTATGCGGCGCGAGGCGACCGGAGGCGCGCGCGCGAGTTTGCTGCGGAGGCGGTGAGAAGTGCTCCGTGGCTCCCCGGCACCTGGCGCATCGCTGCGTCAGCGCTGGCGGCTGGCGCGAGGCACTAATCCTCGTTATGGCGTGAGATCGGTGCTCGAGGCGGCGCTGAGTGCGTGCAGGGCCATCCAGCTTTGGGAGTAGGCGTTCAGGGCGTCGCTGGTGGTGGTGCGGGCGTCGCGGAGAGCGTCGAGGTAATCGATGAGCGTCAAGCCACCGTGCTCGAACGCGAACTGTGCGATGGAGAGCACGTCGGCGGACTCGTCGAGGTAGTGCTGGGTGAAACGGTCGGCGATTGTGAAGGCGTGCACATAGGCGATCCAAGCCTGGTTCACGTCGGAGCCGACCTGGATTCGGGTGGCGAGTGCGGTGAGACGAGCGGATTGGGCCTGGTAACGTGCCGTGTCCTTGTTGCCCTGGTTGCGGTCGAAGATGCGGAGCGGCAGGTTGACATTGAAGCCGACAGAGGTCTGATTGCCGTTGCGGTCGTACTCGCCTTCGAGGGTAGGGTCGGCGGTGCCGTTGGCGATGGCGAGACGGGCGTTGGCTTCGGCTGCCTGGATGGCGGCGTCGGCCGCGCGGATGTCGGGACGCTGCTGCAGGGCTTGGGCGGTCAGGGCTTCGCGGGTTTGCGCGATGGGAACGGGCACGATGGGGCCGGTAATGTCGAAGTCCGGCGAGGCAGTTGACATGCCGATCAAAGTTTGTAAGCGATCGGAGGCCTGGCCGGCGGTGATCTCGGCATTTTGCTCGTCGGATTCGAAGGAGCCGAGCTGCAGGTCGAGCCGCTCGAAGTCGAGCTTGCCGAGGTCGCCGGCCTGGTAGCGGTCACGGCTCAGGTCGACTTCGTGGTGAAAGTCGACGAGTTGCGCGCGGGACAGCTCCAGCGCAGCTTTCGCAATGAGCAGAGTGGTGAAGGCCTGCCGAACGCTGAGCTCGGTCTGGCGTATGGTGTCGGCGAGCTGCGCCGCGGTTTGCGTAGTGGTGGCGCGGGCGGCTTCGATGCGGTATTCGCGCTTGTTGCCGCGCTCGAAGAGGCGCGACAACTGCGCGGCATAGAAGTAAGGGTTGTCAGAGGTGGCGGAGTTGGTGATGTTGGTGGCGGTGAGTCCGAGGTATGGGTTGGCGCGGACGCCGGCCTGAATTTCCTGCGCGCGGACGGCGCGGAGGTTCTGCTCTGCGGCGGCGAGAGTGGGGTTGTGCAGGCGAGCGGATTCGAGCACCTGCTGAAGGGTAAGGGCGCCAGGTTTGGCGGCGGGAGGCTTGCGTGGATCGCTGCCAGGTGCGGCGGCGGCGGCGTAGCTGAGCGGTCCCTGTGCGGCGCCGGTCTGACTCTGTGCCCCCGTACCGCGCGTGGCGGCGGCGCTGCCGCTTTGGCCTGTGGCGTTGCCGCCGGCCGTGGC
>CAXUEG010000132.1:0-7854 GCA_964249935.1 uncultured Terriglobus sp. | reverse complement strand
CCCGCCGCCACCGCCCAGAGCGAACCCGTTTTGATCAGCGCGCCAAAGACCAATGGAGCGCCCACTCCGCCGATCAGCGTCCCGATCGCATAAAAGAGTGCAATGGCAAACGCGCGAATCTCAAGCGGAAAGATCTCGCTCACCGTCAGATACGCCGCGCTTGCCGCACTGGACGCGACGAAGAAGATGATCGTAAACAGGATGCCCAGACCGCGCGGCCCGATTGCACCCATGCCAAACGGAATCAGCGTGCCGATCAGCAGCAGCCCTGCGATGGCGTAAGTCGCCGTAATCATTGGCTTGCGCCCGAGCTTGTCGAATAGCTTGCCCAGCAGGAGCGGGCCGAAGAAGCTGCCCACCGCAAATGGCAACAGGTGCATCGGCAGATCGTCGTCACTGATGTGAAAAAACCGCTTCACCACGAGGCCATAGGTGAAAAACACGGCGTTGAAGAAGAATGCCTGCGCCACCATCAGCACCAGCGAAAGCACCGACCGCATGCGGTTCTCACCGCCCATGTTCTTCAGGATCTCGCCAATGGGGGTATGATCGCTGACTGCCAGCTTCAGCTTGTCACCCTCCACCGGCGGCAGGCTGTCGGGATTGCCTTTGCTGACCTTCCGCTCGATGTCATCGACGATGCGTTTCGCGTCATCCTCTTTGCCGCGCAGGATCAGCCAGCGCGGGCTTTCCGGCACACCCAGCCGCAGCAGCAACACGCCCCCACCCAGCACAGCGCCAATGCCGAACGCCCAGCGCCAGCCCACCGCGTGCATCGCCGGGCTGCCGTGCAGCAGGGCGTACGTGGCCAGAGTGCCGATGCTGGCGCCCACCCAGAAATTCGCGTTCACGACCAGGTCGACGGTTCCACGAACTTTGCCTGGGATCAACTCATCTACCGCGGAATTGATCGCTGCATATTCGCCACCGACGCCGAGCCCGACAAAGAAGCGTGAGAGCGAAAAGCTGATCACACCGTGAGACAAAGCCGTTCCAATCGTCGCAAGCGAGTAAGTCGCGAGTGTGATCAGGAAGAGTTTGCGCCGGCCAAAGCGGTCCGTCAGAATGCCGAAGAACAGCGCGCCGATCACCGCACCCGCCAGGTACGTGGCCGCGGTAAAAGTGACCTGCCCTTCACTCAAGCTCAAGCCCTGCTTGCTTTGCAGGATGCCTGCCAGCGAACCGGCGAGCGTGACCTGCAGCCCGTCCAGCAGCCACGACGTGCTCAGTGCCGTGAGGATACGCACATGCCAGCGCGACCAGGGCAGCCGGTCCAGCCGCTGCGGAACATCGGTCTCAATGGTCTGTTCCTGACCTTGCTGCTGCGCCGCGTCTGCCATTCGTCCGCCTGTGGCTAGGAGTCTTGTTTCTGCTTGCCTTGTTGTCCGTCGCCCTGCGAATCGCCGCCGGTTTCTTTGCCGCCGTCTTCGCTTTCCTTCTTCATGATGGAAATGCCGCCGTTCCGCTCCAGAATCGCGTACTCTATCTGGTCAAAGGACTGCAGTCCGTTCAGCCGGGCGGACGCCATCACGTCTTCCGGCGCCAGACGCATCCCGTCCATCACCTTCTGCTGCCACTCGCCCTTACGCACCAGCACCAGCGGGGTGCCGTCCAGCATCGTTCCAAACTTCGGGTAGCGCAGCTTCATCCCGCTTACAAAGCGGTGCATGCTTCCGACCGCCAGAATCGCGCAACAGCAGTTGGTCATGCTGCGGTCGTTGCCGACTGTGCTCAAGATGATGACGCCGCCAATCAGAAACACGATCACGAACTCGAACAGGGTCATCTGTGCCCCGGGCCGGCGCGTCAGGATGCGCACCGTTAGCGTCAGCACCACGTAGCCAATCACGGCATGAATAATCGTCGCCATGGCTAAGGCACCACCACCACACGGCCGCCGGTCGCCTGCATGCCCGGCACCTGCAACGTAAACGGATGCACGCCTGGAAAAGACGACTGCAACTCAAGATCGACCGTCAGCGGTTCGCGTCCCTCTGTGGGAAAGCTGTAGAGCACCCCGCCATCCCCGATCATCGATCGCTCCGGCTGCGGAATCACACGCGATTCGCCGAGCTCCTTAACCATGCTGTTGCTCACATACAGCTGAACGTTGCCGTTGTGCACCGCAGTCGGCCGAAACTGAATCGAGACCACGGATGGCGTCATCGCGCGCTGCACCCGCTCATACTTCACATCCAGACCGCTGTTCGCGTTGTGGAGCTCTGCTTTGGCGAGCCACCCGCGTCCGAACACGCCCAGCACATCTGCCAGGATGATCAATGCGAAGACGATCCAGATGAAGCGTTCAAAACTCCACCACCGCTCCTGGAAACGGAGATCCTCTCCCACGGCGACCGCGTTGTCGACCTTGGGAACCTCATTGCCAGAGACCGGGTCGAACAGTTTCTTATCCGTATCTTTTGCCACGTGTGTCCGCCTGCTTGATATGTACTGCCAGTTAGTCTTTGTCTTCCGCGGGAATGATGCTCATCTCGCCGTTGCGCTCCAGCGTCACCGTCCCGACCTCGTCGATGGTCTTCATGCCCTGGTCACGCGCCACTGCCATCACGTCAGCTGGAGAAATGCGCATCTTGCGCAACGTCCGCGACCGCCAGAAGTGACCTTCCAGGAGCATCAGCGGCGTGCCGTCCAGAAACCGGGAAATCCGGGGCGAGCGCACGCGCAACCACACCAGCAGGTAATGCGCGCATGCGATGGCGATGATCTGGCAAACGGCATTCGTCAGAGACGCTTCGTTCGCCACGATACCGGTCAGCGCTAAACCACCCAGGAAAAAAATCAGGACGAACTCAAAGGGCGTTAATTGCTTACCCGGCCGCCGGCCGACCACCCTCACCACCAGCACCAGAAAGTAATACCCAAAGAACGCGCGCACAACCGATGCAAATGCCATGTCGCCGGACGACCCCTTTCCCGCTACACAGAAAGAAGAGATTCGCGACCAATAGGTTTCACGGCCTCTGATGCTGGCGATAGATGGCAGGAGATTGCGGCTGCCGCCGTTACTCCGTCGCGGCCGCGATGCCGAGCTGCTCTTCCATCTGCCGCACCCGCTCGGTCAGCGCTGCAACGGCCGCTTCCAACGCGTTGAGCCGTTCCGCATCCCCATCGCTCAACCGCACACCACCGCCAGCCTTCTCAACCGCCACGCCCGTCGCGGCGTCCGCATCCACCGCCGTTGCGTCCGACAGTAGGTGCGCAAACCTGGCTTCACGTGAACCAGGCTGCCGCGGCAGCATGCGCACCAGCGGCTCCACGCGTTGCGAGTTCTCATCGCCCACCGCAGCCATGCGCTGCAGCGCGGCGCTTACCTGTGCAACGTCCTCGAACTCAAACAAGCGGTCCGCACGTCCGCGCAACTCCCCCGGTGTCTGCGGTCCGCGCAGCAGCAACAGGCAGAGCAGCGCCGTCTCATCGCGGCGCAGGTGCAACACGGTGCGCGCGCGATTCTCGTACCGCTCCACACGCGACCCGTGATCGGCCCGCACCAGCTCCATCGCATCCAGCGAGCGCAGCGCAGTCTCCACATCGCGTTCGGAAAGCTGCATCACCGGCTCACGCGAACTCTTCTGATTACACGCCGCCAACAGCGCATTCAACGACAGCGGGTAGTACTCCGGTGTCGTGACCTCTTTCTCCATCAACGCACCCAGCACACGCGCTTCCACTGCCGACAGCTGCAACATGCCCCAAGCATAAGCTCGCCAGGCAGGGGCCAGCGCACGATACACTTGCCGCACGCGGCGCAAATGGAGCCACAAACGCCACCACCGGTTCACCCCTTCCACGTGCCCCTGTCCGGCCGATCGCACCGAAAGAAACTGCTCACGAACACTCTCTGGCTGTATTCGCTGCAGGGGCTCAACTATCTGCTGCCCGTGCTGGTACTGCCGTACCTCATTCGTGTACTCGGCGTGGCCAACTATGGCCTGATCGCGGTCGCCCAGGCGTTTGCGCAATACTTCACCATCTTTACGGACTACGGTTTCAACCTGTCCGCAACCAGGCGCATCGCTGTCGCGAACGGACAGGAGCGGGATACCGTACGCCGCACCTTCTGGGGCGTGCTGCTCATCAAGTGCACCTTGATGGTCGCCGGCTTCGCCCTTCTGCTCGGCATCACAATCGCGATACCGGCCATGGCTTCCATGCGCACCGCGTACCTTGTGGCTTACCTGGCCGTGCTCGGCAACGTGCTCTTTCCCGTCTGGTATTTCCAAGGGATCGAGAAGATGAAGAGCATCTCGATCATCACGGGCCTTAGCCGCATCATCACCGTCGGTAGCGTTTTCCTCCTCGTGCGCGGTCCTGACGACACAATACGCGCGCTCGCATTGCAATCGTCCGCGCCTCTGCTCGCCGGCATCGTGGGTTTCGCAGTTGCCGCAAAACCCAACTGGAAGGGCGCTGTCTTTCCGCAAAGACCCGACTTGCTGTCCTTGCTCAGGGAAGGCTGGCACCTGTTCTTATCTACAGCTGCCGTTACCCTCTATACCAATACCAACGTCTTCCTCGTCGGCATGCTCGGCGGCGTCGCACAGGCCGGTTACTTCAGCGCCGCGGAGAAGATCATCCGCGCCGCGCAAGGCCTGCTCATTCCACTCACCCAGGTTCTCTTTCCTCACGTGAACACGTTAGCCCGGCAATCGCGAGAGGTGGCGGTGCGCTTTCTTCGCAAGAGCCTGCTCACGATCGCGCTTCCCACCTTCGCAGGCTCGCTCGGCATCCTGCTCTGCGCTCCGCTGCTGGCCCGCCTCGCCTTCGGCTTTGCAAACAGTACCACCAACAGCACGCTCCGCTGGATCTCATTCATTCCGTTCCTGGTCGCCGTCAGCAACGTTCTTGGGATTCAGACCATGGTCGTCTTCGGCTACGAGAAAGCGTTCAGCCGCATTCTGCTCACCGCCGGCCTGTTTAACATCACACTCGCCTGGGTCCTGATCCGCTGGATGGGTGCACCCGGCGCCGGCGCAGCCGTACTCGCGACCGAAGCTTTCATCACCCTCGCCATGCTTTGGTACTTGCGCCGTATCGGCATCCACCTGCTTAGCCAAAAGCCGGCGTACGCAACTGCCGATCGCAATCTGCCTGCGAGCGACGCACGCGTAAAGCGCTGAGGGCGCGTCCGGCTTGCTCAGGCTGTTACCCTGAAGGTGTGTCAATACTGGTCGTAGGAGCTGGTTTCGCCGGCACGGTGATTGCAGAACGCGCGGCATCCGCGGGCAATGAAGTTGTCGTGATCGATCGCCGCGATCACATCGCCGGCAATGCGTTCGACCACCCGGATGACCACGGCATCCTGGTGCACCGCTATGGCCCGCACATCTTCCACACCAACGCGCCGCACGTCGCCGACTACCTGTCTCGCTTCACTGCGTGGCGCGACTACGAGCACCGTGTTCTCGCTTCCGTCGACGGTGACTTGTATCCCGTCCCCATCAATCGCACCACCATCAACCGGCTTTACCACCTGAACCTCTCGGAGGGAGAGGCGGAGCGCTATCTGGCGTCCGTTCGCGAGCCGCGCGACCCCATCCGCACCAGCGAAGATGTCGTTCTCTCCAGCGTCGGCCGCGACCTGTGCGACAAGTTCTTCCGCAACTACACGCGCAAGCAGTGGGGCATGGACTTGTCCGAGCTTGCCGCGCTCGTCGCTGCCCGCATCCCCACGCGGTCCAACGATGACGATCGCTACTTTACCGACAGCTTTCAGAAGATGCCGCGCGAAGGCTACACCCGCATGTTCGAACACATGCTCGATCACCCCAACATCCGCGTCGAGCTCGGAACCGATTTCAAGGACATGGATCGCTCCAGCTTCGAGCACATCTTCTACAGCGGGCCCATCGACGAGTACTTCGATCATCGCTTTGGCAAGCTCCCCTATCGCTCACTCTCGTTCCAGCACGAACACCTGCCCGGCCAGCAGCAGTTTCAACCCGTTGGCACGGTCAACTACCCGAACGACTTCGCCTTCACACGCATCACGGAGTTCAAACACCTCACCGGCGAAACGCATAGCGGCACCTCCATCGTGCGCGAGTATCCACAAGCCGAAGGCGACCCGTACTACCCTGTGCCCAGCGAACAGAACCAGCAGCGATACAAGCAGTACCAGGCCCTCGCCGATGCGGAAACTTCGGCAACCTTCGTCGGCCGCCTCGCCCAGTACCGCTATCTGAACATGGACCAGGTGGTTGCGCAGGCGCTGGTCGTTGCAGAACGTCATGGTTTCGGCACCGTGCGCGAGCCACAAACGGCGGGAACCGCGGCGTGAGCAGCCGCTCCGCCGATCCGTCCATCTGCGTCGCGCTCGTCACCTACAACCGCAAACACCTGCTCCTGGAATGCCTCGACGCCTTACTGCGGCAGACCCGGCCCGTCGATCGAATCTTCATCATCGACAACGGATCGACCGACGGCACCGGCGACCTGCTGCGGCAACGCGGCTACATCGACAATCAGAGCATTACGCTCGTTCGCGAAGCAGTGAACACCGGCGGCGCCGGTGGCTTCCATCGTGGCCTGCAACTCGGCCATAAGGCGGCCTTCGACTGGATCTGGCTCATGGACGATGACGCCGAGCCCGCGCCAGACGCACTCGAACAAGCGCTCACTTCCGCAACCGGCACCAATGCATCCGCACTTGCAAACTTCAAGGTCTCCGCGCAAGGCGTGCCACAGTCAAGCCATATGCTGCTTGAAAGCGGTGAGCCCATCGAGCGCGTTGCGAACGCTGCCTCGCCGGTTCCACTCCGCTTCTCATCGTTCGTCGGTCTTCTCGTCCGGTCCGCCGTCATCGCAGAAACCGGCCTGCCGCGCGCCGAATTCTTCCTCAACCAGGACGACACCGAGTACTGCCTGCGCCTGCGCAAGTCCGGTCCGATTCTGCTCGTGCCCCGCAGTGTGATCCGCCACAAAGAAGCCGCACGCGGCGGCTACATCGAACGCTCGTTCCTGGGCATCCGGCACGCGCGCGCACCCTTCCGCGCTTTCGCTCTCCGCTACTTCGAGCTGCGCAACACCACCGTCGTGTACGGTCTTCTCCATGGCAAGCTGCGCACTCTTTTGTACGCAACACTCCGCACCTTGGCACTCGCGGCAGCCGTGCTCGCCTTCCAGGACGACCACACGAAGGAGCGCCTTGGCATCATCTTCAAGGCACACCGCGACGGCCTTCGCGGCAACTTCGATAACGAATTTCCCTTCCGTCTGCTGCGCAAACCGCAAACCGGGCGGGCGGCACCAAGCTAGGTCTTCGCCACACCCGCAATGGCATACATGCGCGCTATCAGCTCCATGTCACGCAGCCCATCCTCGCCCGACGTAATTACCGGCCGTCCCACGCGCACACACTCTGCCAGGTGCTCCGCCTCCAATCGGAAATGTGACGGCGTTCCATCCGGAGTTGCCGCATCCACCGCAACCCGCTTCTCCGAAGCAGGATCGGTATACCAGCCGCGCATGCGAATGCGCTCGCGATGCGCAAAGGCCGGGTCCAGCGTCAGTTCCCCGGTCGATCCGCGCACCGTCAACACACCCGGCAGCTGCTCCACATACGACGACTTGCACCGTGCCTCTGCTCCACCGGGGAAACGCATCGTCCACTCGATTGCACTCTCCATGCCTGCGGCATTCAAAGTTGCCGTTGCTGCTGTGATCTCAGGCTCCGAAGCCATCAGGTACCGCGCCGCGTTCAGCGGGTACACCCCAACGTCAAACGCCGACCCTCCGCCGGCAAGCTCGCTGTTCCATCGCCAGTCGTCCGCCGCAAGCTCAAAGCCGAAGGTTGAATCGATTTGCTCCACTGTGCCAAGCGCGCGGTCCGCGATC
>CAXUEG010000131.1:6866-7869 GCA_964249935.1 uncultured Terriglobus sp. | reverse complement strand
TAGCATGCACAGGCTGCCGCTTCCAGACCTTTACGATTCAGAATGCTGATTCTGCCCCGGTTGTGACCGATCAGTGACTCGCGCTCGAAGTGGCGGGCAAGCACGTTGATGGTGGTTCGTCCTGTACCCAGGATATGCGCGAGAAACTGCTGCGTCAGCAGAAACTCATTGCGGGCAGAACGATCCTGCACGGTCAGCAGCCAGCGCGCGAACCTTGAGCCCGCATCATGCATTCGATTGCATGCCGCGGTCTGCCCCAGGTGGGCCATCTGGTGCTGGACGTACTGCAGTACCGCTGCTCGAACACCATGCGAGCTGTTGAACAGCTTGTCCAGATCGCGAAAGGAAATGCGGTACGCGGTGCCGGCAATCTGGATCAGGCATTGCGAGACCGAAGGCGAACTCCCAAGCAGGTGAAAGCTTCCCGTGACGCCCTCGAAGCCGACCAGGCCAACCTCCACGATCTCTCCGTCATTCAATTCGACCACCTCTGAGGCGAGCGCGCTGAGCATAAAGTAGGCGTGCTGTGGCCGATTGCTGGTTTCCGAAATAACTTCCTTTTGTTGGAGCTCGACCAATGTGGCGTGACTCAGAACTTCTTTCCGTTCCCTGGCAGTCAGGGACTGCAGCAAACGGTTCGTCTCGGACATATGGTGCAGCTCCTCGCTTGACTGTGCAGGAACCGCCTTGGTGTTTGCGGGCGCTGCGAACGGAATGGAACCGGGTACAAAGCAATCATGAACGGCGACTTGCCTCAGCACGTTTCCAAAGAATTAGACGCAATAAATATCGCCTCAGACCGTCCGCAGAGAAATGTTCAGCATCCTACACTTCCAGAAGTGTTCAGTAAGCAACACTTCTGCAGGGCCGGAGCGTTGCAGATATGGATCCGAAAACGTCACCCTTAACCGCACGAGCGCAACATCCTTCTGGCAATCTTCACTTCCGGGCTGAGTCTTCTTATCCGGTATCTGCAGCAAGTGTGCGCCGCAGCGTTGTCACG
>CAXUEG010000131.1:0-6856 GCA_964249935.1 uncultured Terriglobus sp. | reverse complement strand
TGCTACAGCGGATAAGCATCTCCGCTCCTTCCTTCTCCCTTGCGGCGTGGGGCATGCAATGGCATGTCCATGCCCCACAACAAAGTAGCTCGGAGAGAAACTATGTTCATTCTTTGGTGGATTCTAGTTGGTTTGATTGCTGGGTTTATCACGGGCAAGCTGATGCAGGGCACGGGATACGGCACGATCATGGACATCGTGGTCGGTATTGTCGGCGCGATCGTTGGCGGCTTCATCATGCGGGCGGCCGGCTTCGCCGATCAGGGTGGCCTGTTGTACACGATCCTTGTCGCGGTCATCGGCGCGGTTCTGCTGACCTTGCTTCTGCGGCTGGTTACGCGAAAGGCGTGATCACTTCACAGGAACTGTGAGAGGAGCCGGCAAGCGCCCGCTAGGGTTACCGGCCCCTCTTCCGGCACAAATGGTCGCGCCAGCTATGCGCATTAGGCGCGGAGCTCTCAGCGGCGGTACTGCTCGTCGGAAACCTTTTCCAGCCAATCCACGGCCCTCCCGTCCAGCCGTTCCTGGATGGCGAGGTGTGTCATCGCCGCGGCCGGACAAGCGCCGTGCCAGTGCTTTTCGCCCGGTGCGAACCAAACGACGTCGCCGGGACGGATCTCCTCGACCGGTCCGCCCTCGCGTTGCGCCCAGCCCAGGCCAGCGGTCACGTAGAGCGTCTGGCCCAGCGGGTGCGTGTGCCAGGCGGTGCGCGCGCCCGGCTCAAAGGTAACCAGAAGACCACCGATGCGCGCCGGCTCGTCCGCCGTAAAGGGTTGGTCGAAACGCACGGCGCCAGTGAACCAGTCGGCGTTGCCGCGGGATGAGGGCTGCGATCCGTTACGGGTGATGTTCATGAGCTTCATTGTCTCGCAAGCACACCGGTTTGCTGATCGCGCGCCGGCGTGAAGGCGTGTTGCCACCTCCCGGGCGCTACGATGAAGAGGCAATGCGACGCGTTCACATCCTGACCACCGGCGGCACCATGGAGAAGCGCTACATCGAGCAGAATGGCGAGATGCGCAACACCGAGCCGCAGATTGCGCGCTGCCTGAAGCTGCTGCGACTGCCCGGAATCGAGGTTTCGGTCGAGCAGCTGATGAACAAAGACTCGCTGGACATGACCGAACCGGACCGCGCCTGCATCGCCGACCACGTAGCCGCCTCCGCGGCGAAAGGTTTGCCCGTGCTGGTGACGCATGGCACGGATACCGTGGTAGAGACCGGAAAAGTCGTCGCGGCCCGCCTGCCCGCTCTGGAGATCGCCGTGGTGTTCACGGGCGCCATGACGCCGTTCGGCATCGAGGGGTCCGACGCCATGCAGAACCTGACCGAAGCTCTGCTGGCGACGCAACTGGTGCGGCCCGGCGTTTACCTCAGCTTTCATGGCGAGGTCTTCCCTATTCGGAAGGTACAGAAAGATCGCGAACACAGCCGCTTTGTTTCGACAGAGTGAGCCATGAACCCGCCAGGTTCTGCGCGCAGCAGAGGTTAGACTAGAACCTGCGTGCGGGAGTGGCGAAATTGGCAGACGCACTAGACTTAGGATCTAGCGGAGCGATCCGTAGGGGTTCAAGTCCCCTCTCCCGCACCAAATGAACCAGCCGGAACTGGCAACGCCCAGGCCGGATCGCAGCGGCCACGCGGCACCGGCCGTGCACCGCTGCCCCACATCACGCGCCGCGGCGCAGATTTCCGTTGAAAAGGATGTACAGATGGCTGATCAGAACGAACCCACGATTCGCGTGAACGAGAGCGAAGATTACAACGACCTGTATAGCAACAGCGTGCAGATCAAGATGAGCGTCTGGGACTTCCACCTGGTGTTTGGCACCATGTCTTCGGCGTCGCCGGAGGAAGTCAGCTTCACCTCAAAACAGGGCATTTACCTGAGCCCGCAACAGGCCAAGGCGCTGTTCAACATCCTGGGCCAGAACCTGGCGCAGTACGAGGCGACCTTTGGCGAGCTGAAGCTGGAGCCGAACTACACCGGCGCTAACGGCACCGCGCAAAATGGCGGCTCCATCAACTAACAAAGCACCTTCGTCCAGCTAACGAAGTAGCTTCATCAGTACGAAGCGGCTTCATCACCAAACAAAGCGGCTCCACTCCCCTTACTGTGGGCTGACGATGCACACAATCACGCGCCAGAGGACAATGCTGTAACCATCAACATTGTCATCCTGAGCGAAGCGAAGGACCTGCTTCCTTTCGGAGCAGCACGGCTGCCTCCGCAGGCAAGCAGGTCTCTCCTCATCGCCTGGACTCCGTTCCATGAAGCAACGTATTCCGAGCGCATCGCGCCACCAGAGCCCCCATGGGCACGCAGCACCCACGCGGCCGCATGCCTTGTCGCTCCCGCTACTGTTTCCGCCCATCTTCGTGGCGGTCTACCTGCTGCACCTGCCGCTGCTTCGCCTGCCTTACTACTGGGACGAGGGCGGTTACTACATCCCGGCGGCCTGGGATTTCTGGCGGCTGGGCACGCTGATCCCGGTGTCCACGGTTCGCAACGCGCACCCTCCGTTACCGTCGATTTTGCTGGCCGCATGGTGGAAGCTGACCGGCTTCCACATCTACAGCACGCGGCTGCTGCTTTGCCTGGTGACCAGCCTGGCACTGCTGGGTGTCTACCGGCTGGCGCGGGGACTCGCCGGCGAAGCTGTAGGTCTGACCGTAACGGGTCTGACCGCGATGTATCCCATCTGGTTTGCACAAAGCACCTTGGCACATGCGGACATGTTCGCCGCAGCAGCCACGCTCTGGGCGCTTTCGTTTTACTTCGGCGATGCTGGCCAGAGTGGCCTGAAATCCGCCGTGAGCTCCAGTCGCGCCGTCAACGTCGCACTTTGCTTCAGTCTTGCCGTGCTGAGCAAAGAGACCGCCATTATTACGCCTGCCGCTCTGTTCTTATTGGAAGCCTTCCGGGAATGGCGTGACCGGTCAGCTACGGTTGAGAACCCGTCTGCGACAGCCACTCCATCGCGCAGAAACATGCTCGCGGCGCTCGCTTTTCCCGCGCTCCCACTCGTCGGCTGGTACCTCTACCACCGGCTCAAAACTGGCTATACCTTCGGCAATCCGGAGTACCTGCGCTACAACGCAACGGCGAACCTGTCGGCCATCCGCGTGCTGCTCTCGCTGTGGCACCGGCTCATTCACCTTGCCGTACACATGAACCTGTTTGTGCCGGTGCTGCTCACCGTTGCCACGGTGATGCTTCCCACGCTGCCGAACCGGCGCCGGCTCCCTTCCGAAGCGCTTGTGAGCGTTGCCGCGATTCTGGCGGCCTACTGGATCGCATTCAGCTTGCTGGGTGGGGCCCTGCTGACGCGCTACCTGTTGCCCGCCTTTCCTCTGGTGCTGCTGGTCTGCGTCACGGAGTGGCGACGTCATGTCGCAAAATGGTTCGTGCTGGTCGCGGTGTCGCTCGCCGGTTTCGCGGCAGGCTGTATCGTCAACCCACCTTACCCGTTTGCGCCCGAGGATAACCTGGCGTATGCAGACATGATCCGTCTGCAACAACAGGCGATTCAGCAGATCGAGCAGCGGTCGCCAGCCGCAACCGTCTTAAGCGCCTGGCCGATTACGGCCGATCTGCAACGGCCGGAGCTCGGTTACGTGCGGCAGCCCATGAAGACCGCCGAAATCCAGAACTTCACACGCGAGCAGATCGCCAAGGCAGCCCAGGATCCCGGTACCTACGACGCTGCCATCGTCTTCTCGACCAAGTACAACCCGCCTCCGGGAGGCCTGAACCTGGCGACCCGAACCCGCGCGGCGGACTCGCGCTATTTCGACGCTCACCGTGACCTGCTCCCCGCCGAGATCGCCCGCGCACTGGGCGGTACGGTCGTCTGGCAGGCTGAACGCAAAGGGCAGTGGGCGGCCGTGCTGCACTTTGATCGCAGCTACGATGCAAAGCTGCGCGGAGAGTAGCTCCAGCTTTCCCCCAAGTCTGGGCGCGCCCGGCGGGCTGCTGATAGCCGTGAGAGTCTGCGAGCTGTACGACTTACTGCGCAGTGCGCAGTGCGCATGCCGAACCGGCAACCCCTATTTCACCTTAGCGATCCGGATCGTATTGTGCAGCGCCTTGTAACAGGGCACCAGCTCCGTGCCGCGGGATTGCAGCGAATCGCGCACCGAGCCGCTGAAGACAACCTGATCCGTAGGCGCCAAAAAGACCTGGGTGCCCGGCAAGTCGCACTCCGGCTCGCGCGTGACGCGCATGGTGAACAGCGTCCGGTCCCGCAACAAAGAATCGCGAATGGGCAAGCCGTATCCCGGATACTGATCGACCAGCCGGACAAGCTGGTGATCCCCCTGCTTGGTCTGCAGGTCCGCCAGGTAGATCTCCTGGTTGCCCGCAAAACTCTGCCGCGACGAACTGCTCACCGCCAGCAGCGTGACTTCGGCCACAACCGGCCGGCTCTGATTTGTAAACGGCGACTGCCGCTCCGCTGGACTGCTCGGAATGATAAGTCCTGCGGCGATGATGGGCGCGAGCCAAGCTCGATATCTCACGGCGATTCCCCTGATCAGTGTAGCCCGTTCTGCTCACCTCTCATGAGACGCCAGAAGCATTGGAGGGTTGGCGCTCGCCACGTGCTCTGGGCCAAACGTATTCGTTTTCAGGAGGTGGCGGGTCGTGCGCAACGAGCGCATCTTTCTGGACAAAGTTCCCGATGAGATTGGAATGCAGCTATGCGTCTCATTTGCATAAGGGCTTATACAAATGCTACTGTGATGCCGTGACGCGTGGCCTCGGCACTCAGCTCCGGCACCTGACCGAACTCCTCGACGGAGCAGTCGCCGAAGCGTACAAGGAGCAGGGACTTCATTACCGGCCACGGTACTTCCCGGTCATGCAAGCTCTGTTGACGCGGAGTCCCCTCAATATCACAGAGATCGCCGAGACGGCCGGGCTCACTCAGCCTGCCGCCACGCAGACCATAGCCCTGATGGTCCGCGAGGGTCTGCTCACCTCCAAATCGAGTACAGAAGATGGCAGGCAGAAGGTCATCGAGATAACACCTTGGGGACGTGATCTGCTGCCGCAACTGCAGACCTGCTGGGACGCGGTAACGATCGCGGCACACAGCCTGGACGCTGAGTTGCCGTTTCCGCTCTCGCGGCTGCTGGATCTCGCTATCGAAGCGGTTTCGCAGGAAACGTTTGCATCTCGTATCCGGGCTGCCCGAGGGAACAGGCCGGCAGCACACTCGAAAAGGCAGGCAAAGTAGGTCACGATTGGCTGGAGGTAGGCGATGACGAATATGAACGGAAGATGTGGAGTGTACCAATTTCCAATGTCGATGGCCTGGAGGAAACTTATCCGGCGGGCTGCGGAAAGCGGGCCGCTGCGCCGGTTCCTAGGCTTGCTCGCGCTCTTTCTCCTTGGCCTGACAGCGCCTTCAACATTACCCGCGCAGGCATCGCCCCCGGATACACCTGCAGGCAAGACCCTCAAGGCCTTTTTGGATGCCTTCGACAGCGACGATCTCTCGAAATTGCAGGCATACGTAAAGGAGTATGGATCGCCGCAGCCGGCAGAGGGTCTGCAGGCTTTTAGCGCTCAGACGGGTGGCTTCGATCTGCTCTCAATCCGGACGTCAACTCCCGACACCATTACATTCATGGTCAAAGGCCGCGGTGATCACCTGACAGCTTTCGGCAGTCTACGGCTTGCCGGTACTCTGCCGCCCAAGGTGAAGTCACTCACCATACGGGCAATGATGCCCGGCGCCACGCTCGACCCTGTGTCACTTACGCCGCAGATACGCGACACCACCATTCGGGAGATCAGCGCACGGCTCACCGCATACTACGTGTATCCCGATGTGGCGAAGCAGATGGTTCATGCAATGGAAGAGCATGAAAAGGCGGGCAGTTACGACGCGCTTACCGATGGAAACGACTTTGCCGAAGCGCTCACGAAAGACCTGCTTGATGTCAGCCATGACAAGCACCTCTTCGTTGGCTACAGCCCTTTCCTCACGCCAGGCCGGGGCGACAATGATCAACCGCATCCACCCAGTGCAGCGGAACGGGCACAGTTTCGGCAAGAGATGGAACGCGAAAACTGCACCTTCAGCAAAGTCGACAGGCTGGCGGGCAACATCGGTTACCTGAAGTTCGACGCTTTCGCCGATCCTGACGTCTGTGGGCCTGTTGTGGCGACGTCCATGGCCTTCCTCGCACATACAGACGCCCTGATCTTTGACCTCCGCGAAAACCACGGAGGGGATCCGGCGATGGTGCAACTCATGGTTTCCTACCTCTTCGCAAACTCGACACACATCAACGACATGCTGAACCAGCACGACAACACCACGAAGCAGTACTGGACACTGCCCTCGGTGGCCGGCCCACGTTACCTGGATAAGCCTGTGTATGTCCTTACCTCGGGCCAAACTTTTTCAGGCGGCGAGGAGTTCACCTATGACTTGCAAACCCAAAAGCGCGCCACCATCGTTGGCGAGACGACCGGTGGTGGAGCCCATCCGATCGACGGCATGCCAGCGGGCAAGCACTTCATGATTGCTGTTCCGGTTGGCCGGCCCATCAACCCCGTCACCAAGAAGGATTGGGAAGGCTCGGGCGTGTCGCCTGACGTGAACGCAGCAGCTGCCGACGCGCTTGAAACAGCGCTGCTCCTAGCAAAGAAAATGATAACCGACGCCAATCAGCGAACGGGCGAGACGGGAAACACCTCACCCGGTTCGCAGTGACGTGGAACTTGATAGCCGCTACAGGATCCCCTGCATGGCGCTGGCAAGTTCGCAATCGCACACAGATTGTGACTGCGCCGTTTCTATGCAGCAGATACGACAATCTCACACAAGAGACCAGGCTAGCC
>CAXUEG010000130.1:0-7935 GCA_964249935.1 uncultured Terriglobus sp. | reverse complement strand
CTTCCTGGTTACGAGGAGCTTCCTTGGAGTTCTCGACGTGCAAACGTTGTCGATCGCGTATCTCGCGCAAGAGTGTTACGGCTTGGAGATCCTGCACTGTCCCCCTCTTCATTCACAAGATTGCCGCAGTTCAGGACCGACTCAGTGACGTCGGCAAGCAGCTTCCGCCTCACTGGACGAGAAGAACCCGCCCATGACGAGCCGCAGCGTTGATCGCCACGACCGCTTTGCTTAAGCAGGCGATGCCGGATCACTGGTAAGGCGCAGCCCCCGGTGCCTGCAGGCTCGCAAATGGCGCAACCGCCCCGTAGGTGGTGCAGCGTTTCTGCTCGTCATAGTCAGTAGCCAGTTCCAGCAACGAGTTCCCTGCGACCGGCAGAAGCGCCGACGAATAGTTCGGGCAGTAATTGTCATACGATCGCGGCACATCGACCGGTGCGGCCATTTCGATCCATGCGCCCTCGCCATCCCGCGATGTGTTCCGGAAGATGGTACGCCCGTTGCGCAACATGTCCACGGTGCCGTCGCCCTTGTACAGCATCTGGCCGATCACGAGCAGGGTGCCGCCCCCATTCGGCACCCAAACCGTCTGCGGCGCGTGCGCAAAGTAGGATCCGTCAGCCGTCCGCAGCAATCGGCCCAGATCCGCCGGATCGCCGAAGTTCCAGCCGTCCTTGGATGTCCTCGCAAAGACACCGCACTGGAAGTGCCCGCATACCTCATACGTCATGAAGAACGCACCGTCTGGCAGCATCGCCGTAGTTACCATGCCGGGGCGGTCTGACTGCACTGCCGTGGCTACAGTGTCGCGGAAGTCGATCCAGGTGCGGCCATCCGTACTGCGCGCCTGCATCAGCTTCTGACTGCAACACGAATCAGTTTCGTCGGACCAGAACACCACTAACGCACTCTCGCGCGGTACAGAGAAGTGCGGCTCCCAAAGGCCGTGTTTCGCGTCCCCTGCGCGCTTGATCACTGAGTGGAAAGACCACGTGTGACCTTCGTCCCCGCTCTGATACACCTCCATGGAGGGAACGTCGCCCGTAAAATGGGAGGCCGCATATAGCAGCGTTCCCTCCTTCAGTGATCCGACTGTTCGGGGCATCTCAAACAGCGTTGCGCAGCAGCGTTCGGAGGAGCCCGCAACCGGCGTGGGCCGGCCGATCAGCCGAAAGCTCTTTCCCTCATCCACGCTCTCCAAAATGCGACCTGTCGTACTCGCCAGGATGCGGCCATTGGCTGCACCGCCATGCGCGATTCGTATCAGGCGGGGATACAACGTGCTGTCCGGGATGGCCGGACCGGTCGCCGCAGAAGCCGCAGACACGAACGCGGCACTCAAACAGAGCGCCGCGATCAGGCGAAACAGTCTCAAACGGACCCGGCAATCCATCGAGCGCTAAATAACTTCGGGCGCCAGTGACACGATCTTCAGGAATTTCTTGTCGCGCAGCTCGCGCGCCACCGGTCCGAACACACGCGTGCCCACCGGCTCGCCCGCATCGTTGATCACCACGGCCGCGTTCTGGTCAAAGCGAATGTAGGTCCCATCGCGACGGCGCGCTTCCTTGCGCATGCGCACGATCACGGCTTTGACGACCTTGCCCTTCTTTACGGTGCCGTCCGGCGAAGCTTCCTTCACCGCAGCCGTCACCACGTCACCCAGACCGGCCTTCTTGCCCAGGCCGCCACCTAGCGGCAGGATCACCTGCAGCCGGCGTGCGCCCGAGTTATCGGCCACGTCAAGGATCGTTCTCATCTGAACGGACATTGTTTTCTCTCCTGATCCCGCTGCGATCGCGTCGCCGGAACCGGGGACTTCGCGTCCCAGTGGTGCTCAATCCAGCCACGTCTGCCGAGCGGAACGGAGAGCGACAGCCTCGCCGTTCATCGTCCAGACGCTTGTCTTCCGCCTTACTTGGCCGCAGGCGCGGCGGGCTTCGTATCCGCCAGTTGCGACAGCGACGAGCGGCGCACAATCTCTTCCAGGTTCCAGCGCTTCAGCTTGCTCAAGGGACGGGTTTCGCGGATCCGCACCTGGTCACCCACCCGGGCCGAGTTCTGCTCATCGTGCGCGTAGAACTTCTTGTTGGACTTGACCACGCGGCGGTATTTGGGGTGTGCTTTGCGCATCTCCACCGAAACCACGATCGTCTTGTCCATCTTGGTCGAGGTCACCAAACCGATCTTCTCGGTGCGGTGACCCGTCTTCTCCGCAGTTGCGGCTTCCGTTGCAGGAGTGATTGTCGTCTCTGCCATGACTTATACTTCCTTTTTCTTGCGCGACTTCTTCACCGGTTGCGTGCTCTCAGTCGGAGCGGTTGCCAGACCGAGCGCGCGCTGGCGTTCTACGGTCTTAAAGCGAGCGACGTCCTTCTTCAACTCGCGCAGGTTCTTCAGGCCTTCGTTCTGGCCCAGGCTCTTCTGAAAGCGAATGCGGAACAGCTTCTCGCCCGTCTGGGCTTCTTGCTGCTTCAGCTCTTCCGCCGTCAGGCTTTGGATCTGGTCGATCTTCATCGGTCTTCTCTCTTATGCGCGCGACGCGCCAACTCTGGTGCGGCTTAGGCCGCGGCTTCGGTCTTGCCCACAGGCGCTGCAATGTTCGGACGCTGCACGAAAACTGTCTTCAGCGGCAGCTTGTTTGAGGCCAGGCGCATCGCTTCCTTCGCGATCTCGGGCGTTACGCCCTCCATCTCGAACAAGAGCTTGCCCGGGCGCACCACGGCAACCCAGTGATCCAGCGCACCTTTGCCCGAGCCCATTCGCACTTCGGCCGGTTTCTTGGTAATCGGCTTGTCCGGAAAGATCCGCAGCCAGACCTTGCCGCCTCGCTTGATGTAGCGGGTCATCGCAATACGGCTCGCCTCAATCTGGCGGTCTGTAATGTAGCCGCACTCGACGACCTTCAAACCGAAGTCGCCGAACGCCAGCTCGGAGCCGCGCCACGCCTTGCCGCGCATCTTGCCCTTTTGCTGCTTCCGGTACTTGACTTTTTTTGGCATCAACATGATGTCATCTCTCCTGCACGGCCTTGGCAGACGAGCCAGTCTCCGCGCCACTGCTGTTCTGAACCACTCGCTTCGGCGCGGCCTGAGCCGCCCCGGAGCCTTCTGTTGCGTCTAGAACACGCCGGTCGTCGTCTTGGTGTCGCGGCGCTTCTTCTGCTCATAGATATCGCCACGGTAGATCCACGTCTTCACGCCGATCACGCCATAGGTCGTCTTCGCCTCGGCAAAGCCGTAGTCGATGTCCGCGCGCAGCGTGTGCAGCGGCAACCGCCCCTGCAGGTACCACTCCGAACGAGCGATCTCATTGCCGTTCAAGCGGCCCGACACGCGTACCTTGATGCCCTTGCAGCCGAAGCGCAGCGCGGAATCCACGCTCTTCCGCATCGCCCGGCGGAAGCTGACACGCTTCTCCAGCTGCAACGCAATGTTCTCTGCCACCAGCTGCGCATCCAACTCCGGCTTGTTGACCTCCAGAATGTCGACAAACACCTCGCGGTTCGTGCGCTTCTGAATGTCCGCCTTCAGCTTGTCGATCTCCGCGCCCTTGCGGCCGATGATGATACCCGGACGCGCGGTGCGGATGATCAGCCGCAGCTTGTTACCCGGACGCTCAATCTCGACCGAAGAAACACCCGCCGCCTTCAGCTTCTCGCGAAGCTCAGCCTTTAGCTTTACGTCTTCCACAAGCAGCTTGTCATAATCCTTCTCGACAAACCACCGCGACTTCCACGGCTTGTTGATGCCGAGGCGGAACCCATACGGATGGACCTTCTGACCCATAACCTATCCCTTCAACTTCGCGTCCACCGATCCCTTCCGGCGAACATACTCAGTTCCGCGCGCCAGACCTCGCCGGCGCGCCGTCTTATGCGGCGGCGCCCACAGACTTCTTGTTCGAAGCCTTCTTGGTGGTCGCCTTGCCGGACTTCTTGCCCACAGCAACAGCTTTGCTGGTCGCCGGCTCCGCACCCTGCGCACCACCCTTGCTGCCCTTCTCGGCAACCGTCACGATGATGTGCGCAATCCGGCGCTGGTAGCGGTACGCGCGGCCCATTGGCGCTGGCCGGATCCGCTTCATGCGCGGACCCTCGTTCGCAACGGCGTGCTTCACGAACAGATTGTCGACATCCAGGTCGAAACCTTGCTCCTGCGACAGATAGCTCGCATTCTGCACCGCGGACCGGAGCGCCTTCTCCACAATCGGCGCCACGCGCTTGCGCGTAAACATAAGCGTGTTCAGCGCCTGTTCCACGCGCTGCCCCTTGATCGTGTCCAGCACCAGCTTCGCCTTCTGTGGGCTGGTCCGCTGAAATCGCGCCTCGGCGCGGAACTCGCGGACAGCGGCCGGTGCCGCTGCGGACGTGCTCTTCTCGGCTGTCTTCGCCATAATTCTTCCTCAGCAGAGAGCCGCTGACTTGCTGACTCGCTGACTTGCTGACTCGCTGACTTGCTGACCTGCTGCTTACTTACCCTTTGCCGCGCTCTCCGACTTTGCCGCGTGACCTTTGAACGTCCGCGTCAACGAGAACTCACCCAGTTTGTGACCGACCATGTTCTCCGTCACATACACCGGAATAAACTTCCTTCCGTTGTGCACCGCAAAGGTGTGGCCCACAAACTCCGGAAAGATGGTGGAACGGCGCGACCAGGTCTTGATCACTTCCTTCTTGGTGGCCGTGTTCAACACCTCGACCTTGGTCATCAGGTGCGTATCGACAAACGGGCCCTTCTTCGTAGAACGTGCCATGTGTCCCTCTCGAGCTCTCTTACTTGCTGCGGCGGTTCACGATGAACACATCGGTCCGCTTGTTGTTACGGGTCTTGTATCCGCGCGTCGGCTGGCCCCACGGCGTCACCGGGTGACGGCCACCGGAGGTCTTGCCCTCACCACCACCGTGCGGGTGATCGACCGGGTTCATCGACACACCGCGGTTTGCCGGCCGAATGCCGCGCCAACGGCTCGCGCCGGCCTTGCCGTAGCTGATGTTTTCGTGATCGGTGTTGCCCACCTGGCCCACCGTCGCCATGCAGTCCACCAGAACGCGGCGGGTCTCGCCACTGGGCAGTTTCAGCAGGGCGTACTCGCCTTCCTTGGCGATCAGCTGCGCGCTGGATCCGGCAGAGCGCACCATCTGCGCGCCTTTGCCGGGCCGCAGCTCCACGTTGTGCACCGTGGTACCCGCTGGAATGTTCTTCAGTGGCAGCGCATTGCCCACCAGGATGTCGGCCCCAGGACCGCTCATCACCTCTTGGCCTACCTTCAGCCCAACCGGCTGCAGAATGTAGCGCTTCTCACCATCGCGATAGCTGATCAACGCGATGCGCGACGAGCGGTTCGGATCGTACTCGATCGTCGTTACCGTGCCCGGCACGCCGAACTTGTCCCGTTTGAAATCGATCAAGCGAAGCTTCTGCTTGTGGCCGCCACCGTGGTGGCGAATCGTCAGCTTGCCCGCACTATTACGGCCGCCGGTGCGCTGCTTCACTTCCAGCAACGGCTTGTACGGCTCATTGGTCGTGATATCCGAGTTCACCAGCTTCGTCTGAAAGCGCAGTGTCGGCGTAATGGGGCGAAATGTCTTAATCGGCATTGCCTTGTTTCCTTACTGTCCGCATAGCTAGTCAGGCGCGCGAACCAGGTCTTCTGTAAAACGTCGTCCCCAGGATGAGAACCCTTCGCGAAACAGGCTGACTTGCCGACTCGCTGTCCTGCTGACTCGCTGCTTCCTACAGGCTGTTCACGTAGTCCGGCATCTTCTCACCGGACTTCAGACGCACATACGCCTTTTTCCAGTCAGGACGAAACCCCGTGAATTTGCCACGGCGGCGTTCCTTGCCGAGTACGTTCGACGTACGGATGGTCGACACTTTCACCTGAAAAAGGGTCTCCACCGCCTGCTTCACTTCCGTCTTCGTCGCGTTTGCGGCAACCTCGAACACCAGCGTGCCCTCGGTCTCCTTCACGCCCATGCTCTTCTCTGTGATAAGCGGGCGGCGGATCACTTGGTATACGGTCGGCATTTATGCTGCCTCCTTCTGCGCCTGCAGCTTCCGCTTCGACACATTCTTCTTCAACGTTTCCTGAAGCGCCTCGATGGCAGCCTGCGAGAAGATCGCGTGTTCGTAGCGCAACAGGTCATATGGATGCACCTCGCTCGAAAGCACCAGCTCCACGCCGTCCAGGTTGCGCGCACCCAGGAACAAAGCGTCGCTCAGCTTGGAGCCGCTCTCCACCAGCAGCGCGGTCTTCTTCGCGTCCAGCGTATCCAGCATCTTTCGGTACAGCTTGGTCTTCGGCTCGGCTGCTTCTAAGGTCGACACCACGGTCAGCTTGCCGTCCTGCAGCTTGCTTGCCAGCGCCGAACTCAACGCGCCCAGCAGCTTCTTGCGCGGAAACTGGTAGTCGTATGAGCGGGGCTGCGGTCCATGCACCGTGCCGCCATGCCGCCATATCGGCGAACGCACCGAGCCCACACGGGCGCGTCCGGTTCCCTTTTGCTTCCACAGCTTCTTGCCGGAACCCGACACCAGCTTCTTATTCTTTGTGGCGGCCGTACCCTGGCGTAGCGACGCACGGTAGTGCTTCACTGCTTCCCAGAGCAACCCCTCATTCACTTCAACGCCAAACACCTCGTCCGCAAGCAGGAGCTCGCCAACTCTGTTTCCGCCGAAATCCAGAACATCGATCTTTGCCATCTTGCTTCCTTTGGGCTCGTACCATTGCGAGCGCCGTACTATCGTTGTGTCACCCTGCCGTCATCCCACTCACATGGATCGGAATCGCAGGGTGCGTTTCATGACTGCTCTACAGCAACATCGTGATCAAACGATCGTTGTCATCCTGAGTGAGCGAAAAACCGGCTTCCGCTGGCATCAGCACGACAGCACAAGGACAGTCGAAAGGCTCTCCCGGCACCACTACTTCTTCTTCGACGGTGCCTTACCTGCCGACGCCTTCTTCGAAGCCTTCAGCGGATCGACCGTGCCCGAACCCGCAAACCCACGACGCTCACGCGGCGGAGCCTTCGCCTTCGACACCAGAACCACACCGTCACGTGCGCCCGGACCCGCGCCCTCGACCATGATCAGGTTATCTTCGACGTCGATGCCGCGAATGCGCAGATTCCGCACCGTGACCTGCTCGTCGCCGAAGTGGCCCGGCATACGCTGGCCCGGAAACACGCGCGACGGGAACGATGAAGCACCGATCGAACCCTGAATCTGGAACATGTGCCCGTGCGATTTGGGGCCGCCGCCAAAACCGTGCCGGCGCACCACACCCGCGAAACCGCGGCCTTTGGAGGTGCCGATAATGTCCACGAACTTGGCATCGTGGAAGATGTCGACCATCACTCGGTCACCCGCCTTCACCGCTTCGCCGCCATCGCCCTCAGCCGTGCCGGTCGAGGTCTCGATGCCGACTTCCTTGATGATGCGGACCGGCGGAACGTCCGTCTTGGCAAAGTGGCCCGTCATGGCCTTGTTCACCTTGCTCGCCTTCACGAACTCGACAAGGCCGATCTGGGCGGCATCGTAGCCGTCCTTCAACTGTGTCTTAAGCTGCGTAATCACGCACGGACCGGCCTTGATCACCGTAATCGGGTGAACCTCACCGCGATCGTCGAACACCTGCGTCATACCGACCTTGCGGCCGAGAATTCCCATCACTGCCATTGCCACTCCTCATCATGCCGCGACTCACATCGGGCACTGCCGGTTGAATTGACCTGCTTTGTACTTCCGAACCCACCGGGGGTCGCCGCAACCTCATAAGACGCCTTGGCCAGACCTACTTTGTAACCGTCTTGATCTCGACGTCCACACCCGCCGGCAGATCGAGCTTCATCAGCGCGTCCACCGTCTGCGGCGTCGGCTCCAGGATGTCGATCAGCCGCTTGTGCGTGCGAATCTCGAATGCCTCGAGCGA
>CAXUEG010000129.1:1494-7938 GCA_964249935.1 uncultured Terriglobus sp. | reverse complement strand
CCTCGACACCGGCGCCGCTGCACCTGGCTTCCAGACCGTCCTGCTCCACCCTAACTTCAGCGCCCGGCTCGGCTCACTCGGTCTCAAATACAACTCACCGCAGGGCGAAATCGTCTCCGCCTGGCAGGTCCACGGCGCCACCGTCCAATGGACCGTAACCCTCCCCGCCAACACCCACGGCCTTCTCCAAACCAGCCGCATCAACGCCCACAACCTCACCGTAGACGGAAGCGCCCTCGCCAACGATGCTCGCCTGCACAGCACGGCGGCCGGTGACTATGAACTACCCGCGGGCACATACCACTTCACCGCTACCCTTTAGCAAGTCCAGTGCCAGCCGAGTGAGCATGGGCCTTTACAAGAGTTCGGCCACTGGGGACCTTTTTGCTAGCGCTCAGCCACTAGGCCAAGCTGGCCGGAACGGATGGTAAAACGGTCGAAGTCCTCACATCCGCTTCCGTTGCCTTCAGCTATTCGAGCAAACCTGATCTGACCGCACCCAAACTGCAGGAGTCGGAGGTGACGAGCAAGCGAGCCACACTCTCCTACGGAGATCGTCTGCACGCGTCGCTGCGAGGCTCTGGCCAGGACCGCCCGGCCGTTATGGCACATAGCCGCCCACCTGCGGACCGGGCACAATGAAGTGGCCCGGACCGCAGGAACTTAGATCACGCTGAACGACTGCGGATTAGAGGCTCACGCCCCCAGGGCGATATCCCAGCTGGAAGGGATTGCCCGCATGTCCGGCGATCAGGAACCAGCCCGTCGCGCCGATGTGAAGACTCGGCCCGTAGGTGTAGCCGAAGCCCGTGTCCAGTACGCTGGAAGCCGCAACGAGCCCCAGCCCTAGCGGAATCACCTTCCCGTTCACCGTCTGCCCACCGCCCAGCACTGTCTGCCCGTGCACGCAATCGTTCAGCAACTGCAAGGTGCGCTGGACATCATTGGTAAGCCGCACGAACGCACTCCCGATGTCCCCGTTCAGCACGCGCGCGATCAGTGCCGCGGCGGTGTGCGACGTACCCTCAAACCAAACCGCGTGCGGATCGGCACTCGTTGTGGTCAGACTGGCTGTGTCAAAGGTCAGACCTTTCACCTGCTTTCCCTTCGGAACACTGCTGTCGCTCGCCAGTGGCGTGTCGGTCACGAGCAGGTTGTCGATGGCCCAGTCGATCGTTTTTTTGCGGTCCGGGAGATCGATCCCGCTGTGCAGAAGCGCCATGTAGGACCAGGTCTGGCAATCCTCCGGGACTGGCGTCGTTGCGATCGTGGCACCGTCGCTCGCGGTGCCGGTGTAGAAGTACGGCCCCGGCTGGTTGTAAAGCTTGCGCAGGAACTGAAGCGCATGCGTCGCCAGTGACTTCCATGTGTTGCCATCTACGGCTTTCTCATCCGTCAACGTGGACAGCATGGTGAAGAAGGCATAAGTATCGATGTTGTGTTCCGTGCTCTTGCCGTTCGTCGACGGCACCGAGACGTTCTGCGGGTTAATGTTGGTCCCAAACGAGTAGCCCCCCACGCCCGTATCGCTGTACGCATTTGTCACGATCCAGTTCGCCACCTTCACGGCACCCATCAGGTACTGGTGGTCGCCCGTTCGCTGGAACAACTGCGCCAGCGCCATTCCCGCCCATGCCTGGTCGCCGACCGCGCTGGTATAGAAGTAGTACGGATAAGCGGCTGGGGTAATGAACGCGCCGCTGCCATCCGGGTTTGCAACGTTCACGAAGTACGCCTGCGCAAAGCGGCCGTCGGCTACCGGAAAGTTGTTCGCCTGTGCGTACAGCAGACCCTGCCCCAGCGTCTCCGCGCGCGGCAGGTTATCGGGATCGTCGCTCGCCAGGTAAGCGTGGATCAGCACGGCGTTGTCATAGGTGAAGGCGGTCGCGCCTAGCGCCTGGTCGCTGTAGCTTTGCGCCAGACGCACCGTCAGACCGGTAGCATAGGCGTCCATCATCAGGTTGGTGAAGGTGAAGGCGTTGTTCAGCGAGTTTGGCAGTTCGTCGAAATCCTTCAAGAGACCGGAGGGCACGCTCTGCGCCGCGGCCGTCCGCTCGGCGACAGATGTAAGCGAGGTGCCGGCCAGCAGAGCGGCAGAGCCTCCGAGACCAAAAAAGTGGCGACGTGACAGCGAAGTTGGGAACAAGTTGAAAGGCCTCCTTGGGGCGGCTGACAACATACCCGGCCCGCTGCGAAAGGCGCAATGGAGTGGCGCAGCGTGGCGCTTTGCAGCCGCTGCGGGAAGAGCGCCCGCGAAACAGGCCTAAGCCGTTGCAGCCCAGACTCTTGATGTTTGATTGAGGCCCGAAATGCGTCCAGTGCTCCTGGATCAGGCGGAAGGCAACGAGCGCGCCTGCCGCCACCTCGAGAAGATGCCCTGAGAATCTTGCGGGCCGAGCGCCTCAGGACGCGCCACGCACAACATGGGCGAATCGTCTCTCATTCGCTCTGGTCCGGAGTGCAGGAGCGAACAAGCCCAAGGTTCCGGTGCAAATCGAGACGCGGCATATGGGACGGACGGTACAGGTCTACGCCCTTCATCCTTGTCGTAAGCCCTTCAGGGAATTGGCTCCGCAGGTAGGACTCGAACCTACAACCCTTCGGTTAACAGCCGAATGCTCTGCCATTGAGCTACTGCGGAACAACAAGGAGACGAGGTGCCGGCGGGCGGGCGCCGGCTCAACTCGCACTTTCTTTATAGCATCTGGCCCAGGGCCCGTCAAAGCATTCGGAGTCACGGAGCAGCACGCCATGACACTCGTCGAGGCTCAGTCTCAACCTGCCGTGAACCGCCTCAGAGCGCGGACCGCGACCGTTTATGAAAACGATCCATCAGCCACTCCGGAGCTATGACTGCCTTGCACGCGCGTCTGCCACAACTTACCGGTAGAGCACGATCGCGATGTTGTAGGAAGCGAAGCTCCCGGCGCCACTGCCAGCAGCGCAAGCACCCACCGCCGCCGTCTTTACCGCCAGATTCCGCATGCGAACACGCAGCGGTTCCGGTAATTGCGAAAGGTCGCCGGTGGTATACCGCATGGTAAACGCTGGCCGCGAGCCAACATAGCCGGCGGTCAGGCCGCACGTCGCACGCGCTTCCGCCGTCGGCGCCGCGTCAAGCTGCATGCCGCGCAGCAGGTCGGACACCTTGTGCTCCTGATCGTCCAGCGAAAGCCGATCCACGCTATGACTGAAGTCCTCTACGGCCCAAAGCGATCCATTGACCTCAACGACAGCAATGCCGATCGAGTTCACCTGATCGTCCAGGATATTTTCGCGATGGTGTGGCGACTGCATCAGGGCGCCATGCATCGTCACCACCGAAGGCCCAACCGCCACGTTTTCCGTAATCCGCGAAAAGCGCGCCCCTGCCGACGATCCGCGCGTCGACAGGTCAGATTCGCCCTCAAGCCGGTGCGAGAGCGTGCTCGTACGGGCCATCTCCATGGCATGACCGTGCGCCGCGGCCTGCAAACTGCGATCGAATTTCACCGCCGGTAAACCGGCAGCAGCCCGCTCAGAATTGATGCTGGTCAGCAGGTATTCTTCCGCAACGCTCGCCATGGGCACTGGCTGCTTGATACTCAAATCCAATTGCGGCATCTGGGAACATGCGGTCGGGACGGCGACTCCCCACCCAAGTACAAGTACAGTAAACATTGCCAGAACGCGCCACTGTGGCCTCATGACTACATAAGACCACACCCGAACTAAAAATTGCGTTGGTACCGCTACAACCTTTTGGTCAGCTCTGCTTACACTTTCTCGGCGCACACCTCACTCATCGGCAGGATAGCCGGCGGCAGTGAGGCTCCATAACGCACCATCAGTTCGAACAGTTTGCGGGCTGCCCAATACCTTGGGCCATAGCTCCTGGGCGCATCGATAACCCGCAGAAGCCACCCAAGGTACAACCGGTCCGCCCAAACCGGGATCGCTGCCTGGTCCCCAGACAGAAATGCAATCGCCGCGCCAGTACAGTGGATTCCTGGTGTGTACCCGAGCCGCTTCCGCAGGAACAATCCCAGGCGTTCCTGTGTGCCTCCACCCAGCGTCACCACAATGTGCCTGGGCCGCTCGTGTTGCAATCGTTCCAGCAACACGGCATCTTCCAGCTCCGCCCTGTCACTCGGTCCGTAGGTGGGCGCGTTGTACACGTGCGACTCCGGAACTGCGATGCCCTGCCCGCGAAGCCACGCAAGGTTCCGTGCAGCAGACCGCTCACCCGCCATGATCCAGAATGTCCTGCCGGCCGGCCGCACATCCGGCTGCTGCAGCAGCAACCGAAGGTATTCCAGTCCCGAAAGCCGCCGTAAGCGACGCCCGCCACATCGCCGCGCGATCAGCCGGTTCCAGACCAGCACCATAAACGCTCTGTCCGGAATGACCAGGTCCGCCTCAAGCAGCGCCTGCCGGTATGCAAGGTTTGTCTGCAGGTCTTTCAGGGCCGGTGCGGCGGGCACCACCAGCAAGCCGCCCTGCAGCATGCGCTGGACCGCGGCGAGCGCGTCCCCCGCAAAAAAGTGCACACCGAGAACGGTCTCGGTGTGCACCTGTTCTGAAACCTGCATGCCTTCTAGTGTGCCCCAACCGGTGACCCGGAGAGCATCTCCGACTCGATCCAGTGATAGGTTTTCCGCATCCCTTCACGCAGCGCGATGGACGGCTCCCACCCAAGCTTCTCGCAGATCAGCGTATTGTCGCTGTTCCGTCCATTCACACCCTTGGGCGCGCTCAGGTTGTAGTTGCGCTTCAGCCGGATGCCCGCGATCTCTTCCACAATGTCGACCAGCTGATTGATCGAGACCAGCTCGCTTGAACCCAGGTTCAACGGCTCCGTAATGTCGCTCAGCGCGATCATCTGCGTACCCTTCACGCAGTCGTCGATATACATGAACGATCGCGTCTGATGCCCATCGCCCCAAATCTCGATCTCATGCTTGCCGCTGTGCTTGGCCTCCAGCACCTTCCTGCACATCGCAGCCGGCGCCTTCTCGCGGCCACCCTGCCACGTGCCCAGCGGCCCATACACGTTGTGGTATCGCGCCACCCGCGTTTCCAGCCCGTAATCTTCCAGAAAGTGCCGGCACAGCCGCTCCGTGAACAGCTTCTCCCAACCGTAGCCGTCCTCCGGCAGCGCCGGGTAGGCGTCACTCTCTTTCAGAGCCACCACGTCGGGATTCGTCTGCTTGTCGCCGTTGTACACGCACGCGGACGACGAAAAGAAGAACCGCTTCAGGCCTGCCTCTTTTGCGGCCAGCAACAGATGCGTGCCCGTCAGCACACTTAGCATGCAAAGTGCCTTGTTGTTTTCAATAAAGCCCATGCCGCCCATATCTGCGGCCAGGTCGAAACACACCGTTGCGTCCGCCAGCGCGGTGCGGCAATGGCTCAAGTCCTTCAAATCCAGTGAAAGATTCTTCAGGCCCGGCGCATCTACCGTCTGGTACCAGTCGTTCAGCGGCTTAATGTCGACCGCGGCAACCACGGGCACGCCTTGGTCGATCAGAGCACGTGTCAGGTGGCCACCGATAAATCCGCCCGCACCGGCGACGGCCACCCTCTCCTGTTTCAAATCCACTGCTTTTGCTCCTTTTTTAACTTGCCACAGTGTCTCACGTAGGCGCGTGGCGGCAAGCAAAAAGCGAGCTAGCATAGGCCATGCGCTACATGCCTTCCCGTATTTCGGACCAGGTAGCCCTATGGGTCACCCTCGGGCTGCTCGCGGCGCTGGCCCTGATCGCAGTCTTCGCACCAAACCTCGCCCCGCATGATCCGGCCAGCATCCAGCTTTCCGCCCGGCTGCTCACGCCCGGCACAGGGCACCTGTTCGGCACCGATGAACTTGGCCGCGACATCTTTTCCCGCGTCCTCTTCGGCGCACGCATCTCCCTCGGCGTTGCTACAGCCGTCGTAGCGCTGTCGCTCACGGTTGGCCTCCTGGTTGGCGCGGCCGCCGGTTTCTACGGCGGCTGGCGCGATAGAGTGCTCAACCTCTACGTAATGAACGCCTTTCTCGCGCTGCCCGGCATCCTGCTGGCCATCGCCTTCGTGGCCTTCCTGGGTCCCGGCGTACGCAATCTGGTACTGGCGCTGGCACTTACAGGTTGGGTCAATTACGCCCGCCTCGTCCGCGCCCAGGTGCTTGCGGCCCGCGATCGCGAGTATGTCGAAGCCGCGCGTTCCCTTGGCGCCTCCGATGCCCGCATCCTATTCCGGCATATCCTGCCCAACATTGCCCAGCCAATCATCGTCCAATCCGCCATCGGCATGGCCGCCGCCGTACTCGCCGAAGCCACACTCAGCTTCCTGGGTCTGGGCGTTCCACCGCCCGCCGCCAGCTGGGGCTCCATGCTCAATGACGCCCGCGCGCACCTCTTCGACGGGCCGTACATGGCCGCATTCCCGGCGACAGCAGTCATCGTGACCGTCCTCGCCATGTCA
>CAXUEG010000129.1:0-1484 GCA_964249935.1 uncultured Terriglobus sp. | reverse complement strand
TGTCCTTCCTGGGAGATCTCTTGCGTGACATGGCCGACGTGCGAAGCGCCTGACGTTGATGGGCGGATCAAAAATTGGGAAGGCGCCCGGACCTATTGAGATCGACGGGCGCCCGCAGGATCAACCCTCCCCCAGGGCTGCCTACACGTTCAACATAGCAAGCTCCGCACGATTTATGTAGTCTTCTGTCTACATCTTTTCGGGGATGTTACTCTCGCCCAACAGTGCAGGCCCGGCAATCTTCGTCCAAAGAAGCTCTGTGCTGTCCCGCGTGTTCCCAAACCCTTCCAGAACAGCCGCTTCCACCGGCTTACGATCGGCCCCGGCCTGCACAATCAGCAGCACCGCCGGTCCAGCTCCAGAGAGCGCCACCCCCAGGACCGCCTCTCGCCCAGCAATCGGCAGCAGCGTTGGCAGCAGCGGACAAACGCTTTCGCGGTACGGCTGGTGCATCCTGTCCTGCATCGCCGCGCGTAATAGTGCCTCATCTCCAGAAGCAAATGCGGCCGTTAAAAGCGCCACATTTTGCACGTTGACCACTGCGTCGGCCCGGGCGTACGAAGACGGCAGCAGAGCACGGGCCGTCTTCGTCGACAACGACGCACCCGGCAGCACCAACAACAACTGCCACGGCTTCGGCGGCAACAGCGCTATTGCATCCACGTTGTCCCCACGCATCGCTGAAGCCGCAAACCCGCCCAGGACACAAGCTGCAACATTGTCCGGGTGTCCTTCTCGCCGCGACGCCTCCGCCAGCACCCGTCGCGAGTCCCAGCCCAGCGCTCCAAATTGATTCGCCAGCGCCACACCCGCAACCAGCGCCGCCGCCGAAGACCCACATCCCATTCCCAGGGGAATCTCATTATGAACATGCATCGCCAGCGCCGGCACACTTTCGCCCACGGCCTGCAGCACCTCACGGAATGTCGTGAGCACCAGATTGTCATCCACGTTCTGGATCTTCGCCGCGTCGCGGCCCGTCGCGACCAGGCTCGGCTCCTCGGCCACCATCGCGGTCACGTGCAAATGGAAGTCCATCGCCAGCCCAAGCGCGTCGAATCCGGGCCCAAGGTTAGCCGAGGTTGCCGGCAAACGCAGCGTCACCGACCCATCGTTCGAACCAGCACTCACGGCAGCGCCGCCGCTCACGCCCGCTCCATCTCGCTTTCCAGCGCGCGCAGCACCGCCGACTCATCCGCCTCGAGCACCAGCGGTGGCTTTCGGTAGGGCTCCGCTTCGGCCATGCCCGTCGCCAGCAGATCCTTGTGAAAATCGATCGTGTACTCCGGGTCTTTCAACGTGTGCCCCGTCAGCAACAGCACCACGCGCTCACTCGACTCGATGCGGCCGGCAGCGACCAGCTTCTTCGCGCCCGCCAGCGTCACCGCCGACGCCGGCTCGCAGCCAATCCCTTCCGCACCGATCTGCGCCTTGGCCAGCGCAATCTCCTGCTCACTCACCGACTCGCACCAGCCGCCTGTCGC
>CAXUEG010000128.1:3745-7971 GCA_964249935.1 uncultured Terriglobus sp. | reverse complement strand
GGACGGAGATGCCTACGGAGGACAGGCCCGGCTCTCGCTGCGGGTGCACGCCGGTGTGGTCACGGTAGAGGTCGTCGGGGACGGCTTCATCGGCGGCGGGATCGAGCTTGTAGCCGAGGCGGCGCTCGAGTTCGGCGAGGAAGCTGTCGGCGGTCCAGCCCTGCTTCATGAAGAGATACTTCATACGGGCCGAGTTGCGGCTTTCGCGGAGTGGATCGCTGTCGCGGAAGGTGCGGGCGATTTCGATGCAGACGGCTTCGGCCTCTTCCGGCTTGATGAAGGCGTTGAGGCGGACGGCAAGGTGCGGTTCTTTGGAGAGGCCGCCGCCGACGCGGATGCTGTAGCCGACCTCGCGCTGGCCGTCGGCGTTTGTGCGGGCGGTGCCGGTCAGGCCGATGTCGTCGATTTCGGGGTAGGAGCACAAGACCGGGCAGCCGGTGACGTTGCGGACGACGTCGCCGCAGGCGCCCTTGGGGCTGAGGCCGACGGCTTCGAGCGCGTCAACAACGAGCGGGAGCGATTCGATGGTGAGCCAGTGCATCTGGATGTTCTGGCGGGTGGTGACGTCGCCGATGCCGCGGGCGTACTTCTCGGTAATGTCTGCGATGGTGCGGAGCTGGCGCGGGGTGAGGATGCCGTTGGGGATGCCCACGCGCATCATGAAGTACTCGGTCGCCTTGCCCTCGCCGCCGACGCCGCCGACCGCGCCGACGCCGTCGCCCTGGGTGTAGATGCCCCACCATTTGAAGTAGACGCCGGCCCACTCGGGCAGGACGGATTCGCGGCCTTCGGCGGCGAAGCGGCGGACGTCGGACCAGGCTTCCCAGGGGTTGAGCTCGCGCTTGAGGCGCTCGACCTTCTGCGCTTTCGTTTCCTTGGCGGCGGCCGGGGGTGAGGGGACTTTGTCGAGGCCTTCGGCGGCGTCGCCTAGGAAGTTTTCGTCGGGCATCTGGTGCGGTACTCCGGTGCGTTGAGAGATTGCGGTTGCGGCGTTTGCGCGTCCCGGTGATGTGTTGCTGACCGGGAAGAAAGCAGGTCCTTCGCTTCGCTCAGGATGACAATGTTGCGTGAGTTCCGCTGGGTTGGCGACGTGCAGCGACCTATGCCGTCGCGATGGCGGCTTGTTCGTTGGCGGAGAAGGTGTGGCGGACGTTGGATCCGCGTGTCCAAAAAATGACGTCCTCGGCGATGTTGGTGGCGTGATCGGCACTGCGCTCCAGGTTGCGGCAGACGATGATGGAGCTGAGGGCCTGGTCGGTGCGGTCCGGCTGCTGCTGCATGGCGTCGAGCAGCGCGGCCTGCGAGTCGCGATTGAGACGGTCGATGTCGTCGTCCATGGTAAGGACCTGCTCGGCGCGGGCGGGATCGGCGTCGAGCAGCGCGCGTACGGCGTTGCGGATCATGCGGCGGGCGATGTCGCCCATGCCGGCGATATCGCCGGGAAGGTCTTCGGGGTTGGCGCCGTCGGGTTGAACTTCCATGAGCGCGCGGCACTGCTTCACGGTGTTGGCGGCCTGGTCGCCGATGCGCTCCAGGTCACCGTTGATGCGGAGGACGGCCATGAGGAAGCGGAGGTCGACGGCCATGGGCTGTTCCTTGGCGAATAGCTCGTAGGCCATCTCGTCGACGTCACGCTCGGCGGCGTTGATGGCCTGCTCGATGTCAAGAACGTGATCGCATAGGGCGGCGTCTCGGGTGAGGAAGGCTTCGACGCTGAGCTCGAGGGACTGCTGCGCGAGCGCGGCCATGGCGAGCAGCTTGTCTTTGAGCGTGGCGAGCTGTTGCTGGAAGTGGATGCGGGGCAAGGGATGTCCTTGCAGGTATTTTAGGCGATGGTTCGCGAGCGCGGGTGGCGCTAGTGAACGGTGGAGAGGTCCTGGCCTTTGCGCTCACCGGCGATCAGGGTGAAGAGCGTGACGGCAATGGCGACGATCACCACAGTGCCGCTAAGGACGGGCTGGAGCGACCCGCCGAAGCGGCTGGCGGCGAGGCCGGCCTGGATGGGGCCGTTGCGTGAAGCGAGCAGGTTGCCGAGCTGGTAGGCGAGGCCGGGGAAGATGGCGCGGACGGCGGGCGGCGCGAGCTCGTTGAGGTGCGCGGGGATGATGCCCCATGCGCCCTGGACCATGAACTGCATGAGAAAGCCGCCGACGGCGAGCATCGCCAGTGTGTGGGACCAGGCCCAGAGCGGGATCATCGGGACGGCGAGGAGCGAGGCGGTGATGATGGTCCAGCGGCGACCGAGGCGTTCGGAGAGCGTGCCGAAGAACATGCCGCCGAGCAGGGCGCCGATGTTGGCGACCACGGAGATTTTGCCGACGTCGGCGGGAGAGAAGTGCTTGCCTTCTCGAGAAAGGTCGGGTAGAGGTCCTGGGTGCCGTGGCTGAAGGAGGCGAAGGCAGTCATGAGCAGGACGAGGAGGAGGAAGGTGCCGGCATACTGGGCGAACGCGGACCGTGAGGCGGTGCCGCGGGTGGGTTTGGGGGCGAGACCGGCTTCGCGCTCGCGCCAGGCGGGTGATTCGTCGACGCCGCTGCGGATGTAGAAGACGAGCAGCGCGGGCAGCGTGCCGATGAGGAACATGACGCGCCAGTTGGTGAGCATGCCCGTGCCGTGCAGATGCGGGAAGACGAGCCAGTAAACGGCGGCGGCGAGGAGGTTGCCGGTGACATAGCCCTCCTGGAGCAGGCCCGAGAAGAAGCCGCGGCCCTTCGGTGGAAGCGTTTCAAAGGTGAGCGCGGCGCCAACGCCCCACTCGCCGCCCATGGCGATGCCGAACAGCGCGCGGAGGACGAGGAGGCTGGTCAGCGTGGGGGCGAAAGCGGAGGCGCACTCGAAGACGGCGAAGCAGACGATGTTGAGCATGAGGGTCGGTTTGCGGCCCCAGCGCTCGGCAAGTGCGCCGAAAAGAAGTGCGCCGACGGGGCGCATGGCGAGCGTCCAGAAGAGGCCTTCGGAGACCTGCTTGATAGTGACGTGAAAGTCGGCGGCGACGGCGGAGAGGCAGTAGGTCAGGATGAAGAAGTCGAAGGCGTCGAGCGCCCAGCCGAGGAAGCAGGCGATGAAGGCGTTGCGCTGGCGCGGCGTGAGATCGCGGATGGGTGCGGTGATCGAGGCCATGGGCGAGTGTGGTCATGGTCGCACATGCGATGGGAGACGCCTAGCGGAAGGTACGATGTCGAAATAATTCTGCATCGGTCGGTTGCAGCCCTCATCTGCTCCATTAGCTTGCGCCGGCCGCGAGCTCACGATCCGGTGAGCAAGGTGCAGCGAGCAAACTCTGCCACGGGTCGTTGACCCGTTGCGTTTCTGAGGAGAAACAATGATTCTGACTGTTCGCCGTGTTGCGACCGCAGCCGCAGTGCTGCTCGCCGGTTTCGCTTTGCCCACCGCGTTTGCGCAGGCTTCCACGTGGACGATCGACCCTGCTCACTCGGGGGTCGAGTTCTCCATCAAGCACCTGAGCGTCAGCACCGTGCGCGGCAGCTTTTCGGGCGTGACGGGCACCGTCGTGTGGGACGAGAAGAATGTTGGTGCATCGCATGTGGACGCGGTGATCGACACGAAGACGGTGAACACCGGCCAGGAGAAGCGTGACGAGCACCTGAAGAGCCCGGACTTCTTCGACGTGAACCAGTATCCGACGATGACGTTCAAGTCGACGGCCGTGAAGCGGACCGGGGATGGCAAGCTGGAGATTGTGGGCGACCTGAAGCTGGGCGGGCAGACCAAGCCGGTCACGCTGGATGTGGATGGACCCGCGGCGCCGCAGAAGGGTATGGGCGGCAAGCTCCTGAGCGGATTTTCCGCTGTCGGAACGATCAAGCGGAGCGACTTCAACTTCGGCCAGAAGTATGGCGCGCCCATGTTGAGCGATGAGGTGCGATTCACGATCGATCTGGAAGTGGCGAAGCAGTAGGTCGATGAGGTCAGGTGTGGACGGGAACGCGTGAGCGTTCCCATCTGACTTCTCCGAATACCGTCCTGCTTACGCAGTGGGATGGACGAAGGATTCGGCCCTGCCGGGGACAGCAAGACCGCTTCGAGCAGAAAGCAGGTCCTTCGCTGCGCTCAGGATGACAAGAGTAGAAACGCCGTGGCCATGTACCAGGGCCACATCCGAACGGAGAGATGCAGCAGGGTTACATCCGGACGGAGAGCGGCTCGGCCAAAGATTTGCCGGCGAGGTCGAGCATGGCGTCTGCGGGGTACTGTTTGAGCAGCTG
>CAXUEG010000128.1:0-3645 GCA_964249935.1 uncultured Terriglobus sp. | reverse complement strand
GCGATCTTGCGAATGCACTTGATGAGCATGTCGGGCGAGATGGAACGCGGAACGACGCCGCGTACGCCGCGTCGATAGAGCTCGACCGTGGTGGCTTCGTCCACCTCGATCACCTGCACGATCAGCTTGGCCTCTGGCGCGCGGCGCACCAGCTCCGGAATGGCATCGATGGTGCCGGCGAGCAGCTGGCCTTCGAGCACGACGACGTCCGTGGGAAAGCGTTGGAGAGCCGTATACAAGTTCGTCAGCGTTTCCGCCTGGGCGACGACGCGGATGTCGTCTTCGACGGCAAACACCTTGCGCATGCCAACGCGGTAGATGGCCTGAGAGTCCGCAAGGATCACGCGAATCTCGCTCTCCGAGACCGGGCTGTCGGTGTTGTGGACGGATCCATTTGCAGTCAAGGCGCGTTCTCCTTCATCCGGTACTGATCGATCATGACGGCCATGCGGACCGGTGTTTCCTGCTGCACCCACGCAACCCGGCCGTGGCAGGCGACGCTGATGTCCGAGCCGGTGCCCATGGCTTCTGCCGGCAGCAGCAGCTCCCAATCCAGTTCGGTGCCCACTGCGAGCACGGTGTCCAAGGAAAAAAGCATGCCGGTCGAGGACACATCGATCGTCATGGCGGCGACATCGGTGTCGCCGGCATGCAGCAGAACTGGCAGCTGCAGGGGAAATCGAACGGCGGCGCGCACTGGGTCGGTGAGCTCCGGGTCATGCATCGGAACTGCTCGCCTATGCGTTACGTACATGCTTCCCTGTTGTTACCACAGTCACCGAATGGATGTCGATAGTCAGCCAATCAGGCCGACGGAGCCGCCGACCCACTGTTGATTCCGGTTGTGGTCCACGCCCATCATGGCGCCGCGGCCAAGGCGGGTGAGCGTTTGCAACACCTGCAGTTCGCCATCGTCGGGCCAGACGAACATGACGCGGACCTCAACCTGGGTCATGCCGAACGGCGTTGCGACGGTGGGCTCGAAACTGACTCGCTGCTGCAGAAGGTAGTTGTGCCGCTCCGCCGGTGGGACGGCCTGCTGCGTTTCGTCGCTCGGCGCAAACTCGATGCCTTTGCCTGCGAATGAGAACAGCGGTTTGAAGACCCATTGCGATCGGTCTTCAGAGAGCCGGTCGCGCCCACGTCCAGCCATCCATTCGTCGAGAAAGACCGCTGGCGGTACGAACGGGTGCTTGAGGTGCGGTAGCGAAAACTTGCTGATGAGGAAGTACCAGTTGGGGTGTCCGGCCCACTCGACGTCCAGGTCACCGGTGAGGTCGAAGCCAGGCTGTACGGATTTGCGGACCATCTCATCGACGATGGAACGGTTGTAGATGCGCTCGACTGCTGTTTCCACACCGTCGCGGTCGTAGAAGAGTTTGCGGCCACGCTGGCGTACGGCGGTAATGTCGACGGCGCGGATGCCGAGTTCGTCCTGGTGAATGTGAAAGTCGGGCAAGGTCTTCTGCTGCTCCGGTGTGACCTCGAGCAGGATGACGTTTCCCGGATCGTGACCGGCGATGATGACTTCGCGCAGCTTCTGCCAGTAGGCGGTCTCGTCGATGCCTTCGGGGTAACGTGCGAGCGATGCAGGCAGAGCGAAGTGCTGGCAGTAGAGATCACTGAGCACAGATTGCAGACCGAAGACGGACGGGAAGGCCTGGAGCTCGACGAGGCGAGGCTCGAGCGTGGTGAGGTCACCCTGCCACGGACCTTCACCGGTGTGCACCAGGCCGAAGTCGACCGTCATGAAGTGTGGGTGAGTGTCTTGCCCGGCAACGCGGAAGGGTGCGGGAATGGTTGCGGCGGCTTGCTTCAGGTATTCGGCGTCGTTCACCAGGCGGTGAGTCATGTAGGCGCCGGCGTCGATCATTTGCTGCAGCATGGCGGCTGGCAGGAAGACGGGCGTCTCCGCAACGCGGATGGAGATTTTTGTGCGCGTGAGCCGGTCAAGATCGGCGAGCAGGTTTCGGTAGGCCCTGTCGGTATAGCGGCGATTGAAGTCCTGCCGTAGCTCCGCAATCATGCACGGAGTGTATCGCGATGTGGGTGTGATGCAGCGGACCGCAGGGTCAGGAGTGCGGGCGTTTTCTGAACGGTGTCGCCGCTGCGAGCAAAGCAGGTCCTTGGCTACGCTCAGGATGACAATGTCTCTCGCCCAGGATCATCTCCTTCGCTCAGGATGACAATCTCATACCTGCTTACTTCACCCTCGGTTCAGGTACTGTGGACCGTACACTCGACCTATGCGGCTACGCGCACAGTTTCTGCTGTCTGCCTTTGCGGCGGACGGGTTCCCTTCGGCGGCAAAGACAGGCGGCGCGCCAGAGGTGGCGTTTCTGGGCCGCTCGAATGTGGGCAAGTCGAGCCTGATCAATGCGCTGCTGGAGGAGTCTCAGGCACGGGTTTCTTCCACGCCGGGACGCACGCGGTCCATCAACTTTTTCGGATTGTACGAGGAAGCGGCGAGTGGCAAGGTGCGGGCCACACCGGCACTTGTGTTCGCGGACCTGCCTGGGTATGGGTACGCGAAGATCTCGAAGTCGATCAGTGCGGAGTGGCCCGTGTTTATCGATCCATACCTGGCGGAGCGGCCAGAGCTGGCGCTTTGCTGCTGCCTGGTGGATACGAATATTCCGCCACAGCCGAGCGACGGGCAGTTGATCGCCTTTTTGCGCGAGGTTGGGCGTGAATTTATAGTGCTCGGCACGAAGAGCGACCGGCTTTCGAGCAACGCGCTGGCGAAGTCGGTCGCTGCGCTGAAGCGCTTTCACGAGATTGAGACAGTCATTCCCTGCTCCGCAAAGCTTGGCAAACAGGATCGAGGCTTGAAGCAGGTTTGGGACATCCTGCACGCCCTGGTTGCGCATGGAGAGGGCGGCTGACGTGCTGCGCGCCAGCGTAGAACGCTATTTCGAGTTCGAGCGGCTGGACACCACGTGGCGCACGGAGGTTCTCGCCGGAGTGACGACGTTTGTCACGATGGCCTACATCATTTTTGTGAACCCGGCGGTCCTGGCGAAGACGGGCATGCCGATTGCGGCGGTAACGGCGGCGACGTGTTTGTGCGCGGCGTTTGGGTCGGTGCTGATGGGTGTGCTGGCGCGGTACCCACTGGCGCTGGCGCCGGGCATGGGACTGAACGCTTACTTCACGTATACGGTTTGCCTGAAGATGCATGTGCCGTGGCAGACGGCGCTGGGCGCCGTGTTTCTTTCGGGCTTGGTGTTTTTGCTGCTCACGCTGGGCGGCATCCGGCAGCTGCTGGTCGGGGCGATCCCGCGCGAGCTGCATGCGGCGGTGGCAGGCGGAATCGGCCTCTTCATCGCGTTTATCGGGCTTACCGAGGCCGGGATCATTGTGAAGGACCCGAGCACGGCGGTGACGCTGGGAAACCTGCGCTCGCCGGATACGCTGCTGGCACTGTTTGGGCTGGTCCTGATTGCCGTACTGCAGGTGCTGCGGGTGCGGGCGTCGATCCTGGTTGGCATTCTGGGGACGGTGCTAACGGCGTTTGTGTTCGGCCGGGTGCACTGGCAGCCGCAGCACTACGCGTTGAGCGACCTAACGGCGACGGCGCTGCAGCTGGATGTGCGCGGGGCGCTGAAGCTGGGCGGACTGGAGATTATCTTAGTGTTCCTGTTT
>CAXUEG010000127.1:0-8053 GCA_964249935.1 uncultured Terriglobus sp. | reverse complement strand
CGGCAGGCACACAGATCGCGGCGACCTGCTCAGCATGCTCATGAGCGCGACCGATACGGAGGACGGCGCAGCCATGACTCCAGGCGCTGCCGCAGGCACAAGCGCTGCGTCCGCCATGACCGACACGCAACTGCGCGACGAGTGCGTCACCATCATCCTCGCCGGTCATGAAACGACGGCGAACGCGCTCAGCTTCGCGCTCTACCTGATCGCACAGCATCCCGAAATACAGCAGCGCCTGCGCGACGAAGCGCTCACCGTACTTGGCGGCGAGCGGCCCGCCACGGCCGAGGACTACCCCAAGCTGAAGTACGCCACGCAGGTCTTTGCGGAGGCGATGCGCCTCTACCCGCCGGTGTGGGTCACGGCGCGCATGTGCGCCGAGCCGTACCAGGTCGCGGGCTTCACCATTCCGAAGGGCGCCGCGCTGAACGCGCCGCAGTTCGCCGTCCATCGCGACGGGCGCTGGTGGCCCGACCCTGACCGGTTCGATCCCGACCGCTTCACCGACGAAGCCAAACAGGGCCGCCCCCGCTACGCCTACTTCCCATTTGGCGGCGGCTCACGCCAGTGCATCGCCGAGGGCCTGGCCTGGATGGAAGGCACCCTGGTCCTCGCGATGCTGGCGCGCCAGTGGTCTTTCGCACCCGATGTAGGCCAGCCCGCGCAGCCAGCCCTCAGCCCAAGCATCACGCTGCGGCCAACGCACGGCGTGCGTCTCCAGGTGGAGAGACGGTAACCGATCCCGACGCGCGGATCTCCGGTGTTCGACCGCGCGACTACGGACAACAATCCGGTTGCGACGTATAGAATGGCGAAGTGAGAGTTCGCCGGGCGTTCGCCTGCGCGCGCCGGTCAACAAGCGATCGAAGCGCCTCTCACTCAGATTTCGGAGATCCGTTCGTGAACAGAAAGCAGACCGCCGTCGTCCTTGGCGCCCAATGGGGCGATGAGGGCAAAGGCAAGATCGTGGACGTGCTCAGTGAGCGCTATGGCGTGGTGGCGCGCTACGCGGGCGGTCATAACGCGGGGCACACCGTCATCATCGGTGGCAAAAAGTTCGTGCTGCACCTCATTCCGTGCGGTGTTCTGCGGCCCGGCTGCCAGGGCGTCATCGGCAACGGTGTCGTCGTCGACCCTGCAGCGCTCTTGCAGGAAATCGCCATGCTCAAGGCCAACGGTGTGCCGGTTGACGGCCAGCTCTTTGTCTCCAATCGCGCCCAGGTCATCCTGCCATACCACCGCATGATCGAGCTCGCCGCCGAGACCGCGCCGGGCCGCACCAAAATCGGCACCACCCGCCGCGGCATCGGTCCCGCCTACGAAGATAAGGTGCATCGGAACGGCCTGCGCGTCGTCGATCTGTTGAACCCGGCACTCTTGCGCACGCATATCACCAACGCCTGCCACGAAAAGAACCAGATCGCGCATGCGCTCTTCGGCACCGAGCCGCTGAACCCGGTCAAGATCTACGAAGAGTACGCCCGCTACGCCGACCAGATCGCGCCTTACGTTACTGACACTGCGGTTCTGCTGAACGAGGCCATACGCAACGGCCAGTCCGTCATGTTTGAAGGCTCGCAGGGCGCTCTGCTCGACATCGATCACGGCACCTATCCGTTCGTCACCTCATCCAGCGCCACCGCCGGCGGCGCGGTCATCGGCACTGGCATCGGTCCCACCAGTATCGGCACGGTCATCGGCGTGACCAAGGCGTACGTCACCCGCGTCGGCGAAGGCCCGTTTCCGACGGAGGACCGCACCGAGGCCGGCGAGGAGCTGCGCGAGCGCGGTCAGGAATTCGGCGCCACCACAGGCCGTCCCCGTCGCTGCGGCTGGCTTGATCTGCCACTGCTGCGCTACAGCAACATGATCAATGGGACGGAGTGGCTCGTCATCACCAAGCTCGACGTCCTGGACACGCTCGACACGATCAAGGTCTGCACGCACTACCGCATTGACGGCGAAGAAACGAACCTGATTCCGGCCGACATGCCGGGCTTCAACAAAATCGAGCCCATCTATGAGGAACTGCCCGGGTGGAAGGCAGGCACCGTTGGCGCCAAGTCGCTGGACGACTTGCCAAAAGCTGCACAGCACTACCTCCAGTTCATTGAGCAGCATGCCGGCGCGCGCATCGGCATGGTCAGCACCGGTCCGGACCGGGACGAAACTTACAGCGTTCCGGCGTTTACTGAGGCAACCGGCGGCTGAGCATCGCACGCTTGTCTGCAACAACTGCAACACTTTTTTTGAGGAGCCCAGATGATTTCGTTTACGGTTCGGATGAAGTTTGCGCCGGAGGATCAAGGCGCCGTGCGCGAGATGCTGCGCAACCTCGGTGCGGCATCGCGGCAGGAACCTGGCTGCGTGAACTATGTGACGCACTACGTGGAAAGCGAGCCAAACACGGTCGTCATCTACGAGCAGTACCGCGACGCGGATGCGCTGGAGGCGCACCGCAGCTCGCAGCACTTCGACCAGTACGCGACCAATGGGCTCTACCGCAAGGTGCGCGAACGCACGGCGGAAACGCTGGTCGAAGTGGAATAGTTGCCGCTCAGGACGAAATCACACATAACACGAATGGGTCTTTGACGCGGCTCGTCAAAGCGACGTACGATGCGTTACGCCATGGGGAAGTTCCGCACCCAACCCGGTCGCTCACGTCTGCTTCGCATCGCGCTGCTGTGCCCGGTGCTGCTGGCCATCGGTGGAGTGGTCGCGAACGCCATGATCATTCGTCCGCACCGTTCCGGGCGTGGAGATCAACAGCAGGTGCTGCGCATTGACGACCAGATTCGCACGGCGCTCTTAGCCGCCGACACGGGCACGTTGGAAAAATTCCTGGCGGACGACTTCCTTGGCATCTCCGCGAACGGCACCTTGTCGGACAAGCAACAGTATGTGCGGCGGATCGGCAAGCATGAACACCAGTTCAGCCGCATCGACATCACGGATCGCAAGGTGCGCGTCCAGGCCTCGTCGGCTGTCGTTGTCACCACGGCAGAGGTGACCGGCAAGCTCGACAGCAATTTGGTGAGCGGAACCTTTCGCTACACCCGCGTATACAGTCGCGCCTTGGACGGTTCCTGGAAGCTCCGAAACTTTGAGGCTACGCGCGTTTTCGGCGCAGGGACCGACGAGATGCGGCACGGTGAACCGGTCGCAAGAGCAAAGTAGCCAAGACGCACGTGGGCGATACCTGATCGCTTCCGGAGTGCGCTTGTCCTCGGGTCCGGATTAAGTTTCAAAATCCCGAAATGCCTTGGCGGCCCGTTCGCTTACGGCCTTGCTTGGCATTGCCGGCTCATAGCGAATTTCCAGGACACCCTTCACCTCCGGCTTTAGGGAGGCGATCCCTTCCCGCACGGCTTTCCAGTCCAGCGTGCCCTCGCCAGGCCAGCAGTGCTCGTCACGCTGGCCGCCGTTGTCGTGCAGGTGCAACTCGGCGATGCGCGGTCCAAGCAACGCAAACGCATCGTGAAGCGGCGGCATGCCCGGCAGGTTCATGTGGCCCACATCCAGGCAAACGCCAACGGTGTCGAAGTGTCCAGCCCGCAGGATCTCCAGCAGGTGTTCCGGCGTGGTCACGTCGTTATGCAACGTCTCCACCAGCGTCTTCATGCCCAGCGGGTGCGCAAACGCCTTGATGTGTTCGATCGCGGTAATGGACAAGTCCAGTGAGCGCTCATTCCATTTATCTTCGCGGCTACCCAGGTGCAGCACCACGGAGTCGAGGTCGATCTGTTCGGCGGTGTCCAAGGCGCGCTTCACCTCATCCATGGCGCTGATGCGGCGGCTCTTGTCGGGATCGATCAGGTTGAGCGTAGCGGGCTGGTGGCGGCTCCATTGCTCCGCGCCGATACTCGCTTCAAAGATAGGTTGGTGCAACGTTGCGCGGCAGTCGTTGGAACGGAACCATGCCGCCAGTTCCTTGATCTCCGCGCGGTCGGTGTAATCGAAGTGGTGCCGCGCCGCAAACAGCTCAATCGACTGCGCGCCTCCTGCAACCAGAGCCTCCAGCAGGCCGGCATGAAGGCGCTGCGGCAGAAAGACATGCGTGCTGATGGCGCGGAGCATCCGTTCTGACCATAGCAGGGCACAACCCCTATGGCTGTCCGAAGGAACCCGGCATGGTTCGCTGACGCGATCGCTCTGACGGGCAGCTACGGAGCCGGCGCGCCACGCAGAGTCCTTTCGATCGCCTCCTGCGCCAGCGGTGTCATCACCGCGTAGCCAGCCGGCGTGGGATGAACGCCATCCTTCGAAAGTCCAGGCTTCATGCCGCCCTCTTTGTCCGCAAGCGCGCTGTAATAGTCCAGCCAGGTGCACCGATGCGCGGCGGCGTACCCCTGCAGCCACCGATTCAGCTCGCGGATCTGCTGCGACGCATTCAGGTTGTCGCGCCACGGCATCTTGTTGGAAGGAAGCACGCTCGACAGGATCACGCGGATATCGTTCGCCTGCGCGATCGCGATCATCGAGCGCACGTTGTCCTCCGTCATCGACAGGGTGGACGGTCCCGTGTTTCCGGCAATGTCGTTGATTCCCGCAAGAATGACGACTGCGGAAGGCTTCAGCGCGACCACATCCTGCTGAAAGCGAACCAGCATCTGCGGCGTGGTCTGCCCGCTGATACCGCGATTGAGATATGGCTTGCCTGGAAAAAAAATATTGTTGTCGCGTTCCTTCCAGGCGATCGTAATGCTGTCGCCAAAAAAGACGACGCGGCCAGCCTCAGGTGGCGGCAGACGGTCGTTGTCCGCGCGAAACTGGTTCAGATTCGCCCAGTCAGCCAGCTTTTTCTGCATGCCCACGACCTGCTCCGGCGTCAGCTGGTCCACAGGCTTGACCAGCACCGGGTCCACGGCTTGCAGCGTTGTCGCCGCAGACCGTGTCGCGCCCGGCGACCCAGGCGTGCCCGCGCTGGAAGCAGCCGCTTGTGCATGCAGCATCGCCGCAGACAACAAAAGCACAGGGGACAGGGCAACACCGGTTAGCTGACGCATGGAGACTCTCAAACGTGCTGCACCAGTCTACTCACGCCTGCTGTCTTGAAATGTCCGCGCCACGGAAGTCCACGCGGAAGGGCGTCCCGGGAAATCTTTAGAAAAGCAAGACCGACCCGCTGGGCCGTGGGGGAAGCGCCGGTGAACCCGCCCTAAGACGGTGGGATCCAGCCGTGGCTCTTTAGGCATTCCGGACTGGCGGACACTGCGCACCAAGCCATATATACGAGCCAGACCCCGGTTCAATGAATGTTGGTTCAACCAGCGTGATTCCCACACCTGCTTTGCAGGCCGGTCTTCTAGGGTGGATGCTAGACCGCCGTGCCCGTGTTTGCAAGTTTGACAAGGACATCTGTATTGAGATTGGATCGATTCAGTTTCAAAGTGCAAGGTGGCGGGGACGCACAGGAACACCGGCGAGGTCCACTGGGCCGAGCCTTGGTCTCGCTCTGCAGAAGAATGCCTAGCGTGTGCCAGCCGGCACAGCGGCTGCAACGCTCGCCGTGCGCTCCCGTTGCGCATCACGCGCACGCCGCACCAGCTTGTCGATGCGGCCATCCGCCATGGAGCCGGAACCGACGTCCTCCGCTGTCAGCACGCCGTCAGAGTCGATCGTGAAATAGTGCGGAATCGCGTTCACGTTGAACATCGACGACAGCGAGTGGTCTGCATCGCGGTACTGGTTCCAGGTCATGTTGTGCGTGGAGATGAAGTCTTTCCACTTGGACTCGTCGTCGTCCCAGGAAATACTGATCACTTCAAAAGGATCGTTCTCATACTTCCTCGCCAGCTTCTGCATGTGCGGCAGTTCCTGGTTGCATGGGCCGCACCAGGTAGCCCAGAAGTCGATCAGCACCACGCGGCCGTGCATATCGTCCAGGTTGAAGTGTTTGCCTGCAAGCGTAGTTACCTCAACCGGTGGCGCTGTCTTATGTCGTGCGAGCTCCGGGCTATCCGCGAAGTGTTCCGCTCGCAACTTCAGCGCGCTCCCGCCGGGCGCGTGCTCCGCATAGGAACGGAAAGCCGTACTCGCTTCCGCGTTTCGATCAAGCCGCGCCAACGCCACGCCGTCCAAGAAGGCTGCCGCCAGGTTGGTGTTGTCGGTCGTGTAGGCCTTTGTCAGCGCAGCATGCGCTTGCTCCAGCATGGCAGGCTTGAACTTCTCGTCACCGGCCGCATAGAGCAGCACACGGCCTTGCTGCATCTCGGCGTCGGACTTGTTGGCCGGCGTGTCGGCCGCGGCTTCCATGGCCGCAGCCTCCTTTACCGCACCCTTACTGTCGCCCAGCTGAGCGAGCACGCGAATGGTGTGCACGTAGCACTCCATGCATTGATTGCCGGCCAGCTTATTCGCTTTGCGCCACGCAGCCACGGCGAACAGAACGTTGCTGCGCTGTTTTTCAAAGGTCTCGGCCTGCACCTTTTGCTTCTGAAAGGCAGGATCGGACTCATACGCCGGCTTGTCCGCAGGCGTGGCAGCCGACATCGTGGCACAGAACAGCAGAGCAGCAAAAAGGGATGCGATGCGCATGGCGGCACTTTAATGCTGCCACGCCTGCACTCGCAACCGAAATCGAAGACTCGCTACGCGATGCGCTCCAGGTATTCGTCTGCCAGCGCCTCGTCCAGCATGCTCGCCAGCGACGACGCACGGGTGCGCGTCTGCGTTTCGTTTTGGTCCAGCGAAGCAACCAGCTCACGATAACGGCCGCGCAGTTCGGTCAGTTCGTCCGCGATGTTCAATGCGGCCAGCACCGCTACGCGCAGTGAGTCAACCGTGGCGCCATGCGCGCTTACAGCGCGCATTTTGCCGTCAACCAAAGAGCCGAGCCGCGCAATGTGATCGGGATCGACACCGCGCAGGCGGTACACCTGGTCATAAATCTCGACCGAAGCGGTCGTTGCATCGGTGACTTGAGGCACTGCTTCTCCTTCTCCTGCGAAAGGGCCGCGCTACAGAATTTCGTCCATCTGTTGCAGCATGGCGTCCACGCGGCTCTTCACCTGCGAGCGCTCGTCGCGCAGCGCCGTGACCTGGTTGTTCAAATCTGTGTTCTCGCTGGAGGCGTGATCCAACAACTCCTTGAGCGCCGTGATCTCCTGTTCCGCGGTCGAGCGCAGTTCGCGTTCTTTGCGGATCAGTTCCACGGTGCGCAGGACGCGCTGTTCCAATGCCTGGAACTCGTCAACGCTGATGGGTGTTGTGGTCATGGGGTGCGGTTCTCCTCGCGTCGCGGTAGCGTCTGCTTAGGCGAAGTATAGGTGTGCAAATGCGATTCGGCAGTGCCGATTTCCATAGGAGGAATCACACTGGGATACACCCTCGGCTTGACGCGCTCACGCCGGCATGTTGCGTGATACCGCCACCTCGTCCAAACCCCAGTGCTATCCTTAGACCGCGCGGGAGTAGTTCAGTGGCAGAACGTCAGCTTCCCAAGCTGAATGTCGCCGGTTCGATCCCGGTCTCCCGCTCCACTTCAGCAGAAAGCTCCTGCCGCGGCAGGAGCTTCGTGTTTACCGCATGGCAGTGAGCACGTCCTTCAGCGCCGCAGGCGCGACTACTTCTTCTGGATCGTCACAGAATAGTCGTCGAGATCCCATCTCACGTGCATCTCGGTTTTTCTGGCCGTTGTTTTCGTGAAATCAATGCTCATCCGCTCCTGCGCTGCAGGCAAGCTGGCCTTGTTCATGGCCACGCGCGCAAAGTCGTACTGCTGGCCCGGATAAGGAATGCCCCACTCACCAGTCTTCTTGCTGATGATGAGCGTCCACTTGTCCGCCGTGGGCAGAACGAACAATGTGTAGCTGCCGGCGGGCACGTTGGTTCCGTTCACCAGCACGTCGGCCGAAACCTCAAAGCTGGTTGCCTCGTCCGCGCCTACGCGCCACTCCTTGCCATAGGGATCCTGGCCGCCTACCATTTTGCGGCCGCGCAGCGACGGAGCTCCATAGCTCACATGAATCTTTGTTCCTGAAAGATCCGCCATCGCCATTTGGTGCGGGCTGAGACGCGGCTTTTGCTTGTCGTCCATCTTCATAGA
>CAXUEG010000126.1:5763-8063 GCA_964249935.1 uncultured Terriglobus sp. | reverse complement strand
CCTATCCGCGCGGCTACATGCGGCTGGAGAATGGCGAGACCGAGCCGTGGGAGTTCGACGAAGAGCGCTACGAGTGGGCGGCGCCCGCCGACTCGATCAGTGACTACTCCGACCCTGAAAGTGGGCACAAGGGATCGGCGCATGGACAGGCAGGTACGCATTGAGACACCTGAGAAGAACAAGGGATGGCGCAGTCGCTGGACAGGCAGGTACGCGTTGAACTGGCCGCATTCCAAGTCGCCTCTCGGCGGCGCATTTGAAGAGCCCGCGCACGACGGTCTGCACCGGCTCGGCCCGATGCAGAAAATCAGCATTCCGCGTCGCCGATTCCGCGACGAAGATGTCGTCGACTACGTCATCGTTGGCGTGGGTTCGGCGGGTGGCGTTCTGCTGCAGCGGCTGGCGCGCGCGGGCTTTGACGTGGTCGGCTTTGAAGCCGGACCCTTCTGGGACACGGAGCGCGACTGGGTCTCGGACGAGGCCGGCTCGCACAACCTGTACTGGAACGACCTGCGCATCATCGGCGGCAAGGACCCGCTGGCGCTCGGTTCCAATAACAGCGGCAAGGGCGTGGGCGGTGGCAGCGTGCACTGGGCCGCGTTCACACCGCGCTTTCACCCGTCTGACTTCGAGGTCTACACGCGCGACGGCGTGGGCGCAGACTGGCCCATCGACTACCAGGACATCGAGCCCTACTACCAGCTGCTCGAAATGGAAATGCCGGTCGCCGGTCCGGCCTACTATCCCTGGGGCAAGCCGCACGGCCACCCCTATGCGCCACATCCCATGGGCGCTGTCGGAGACGTGCTCATCAAAGGCTGCACCAAGCTCGGCATCCCCGTATCGGCAGGCGGCCCGGTCGCGATCCTTTCCGCCTCGCGCGGTGACCGGCCGCACTGCATCTACCGCGGCTTCTGCATCCAGGCATGCAAGGTCGGCGCGAAGGCGTCAACGCTCATCACGCACGTGCCTGACGCCTTGAAGCATGGCGCGGAGATTCGCGACACCAGCATGGTCTCGCGCATCGAGCTGGACAAAGACGGCCGCGCCACCGGCGTGCACTACTTCGACGCCGAGGGCCGCGAGCACTTTCAGCGGGCCCGCGTTGTCATCGTCAGCGGCTATGCGATCGAAACACCGCGCCTTCTGCTGAATTCCGCCTGCCCCGGCCACGAGCGTGGTCTCGCCAATTCAAGCGGCACGCTCGGCAAGTACCTGATGGCGCAGGCCGGCAATGTGATTCTGGGACGCTTCGAAGACCTGATCCGCATGTACAAGGCGCCGCCGGCGCATGCGCTGACCGAGGAGTTCTACGAAACCGACCCGAAGCGCGACTTCGCGCGCGGCTTCGCCATCCAGACCGTGGGGCCGCTGCCCATCGCTTTCGCCAAGCAGATGATGGCCTCCAAAGGCCAGTGGGGTTGGGGTCTGCGCCGCAGCATGATGGACTACAACCACTGGGCGCCGCTCGGCCTCCTGGGCGAGATCCTGCCATGGGCGGACAACACCGTCGAGCTCGCCACAGGCGCGGACGAAAAGGACCGCTTCGGCCTGCCCGTCGCCAAGGTCACCTTCAATCTCCACGAGAACGACAAGCGACTGATCGAGTTCGGCAAGAATAAGACCATGGAAGTGATGCGTGCTGCCGGGGCGGTCGAGGTCGTACAGGAACAGCGCTACGCCCACCTGGTCGGCGCAGCCCGCATGGGCGCCTCGCCGCACGATTCCGTCTGCGACAGGTTCGGTCGCACTTGGGACGTCGAAAACCTCTTTGTCATGGACGGCAGCGTGATGCCGACCCAGGGCTCGGCCAACCCCGGCCTCACCATCCAGGCGCTCGCCGCACGCACGGCCGACTACCTGATCAGCAATCACTCTGCCATACAAAGTGGAGCGAAGCGCTCCATGGACGAACCCGGCATCCGCAAGAGCCTGTCGCCCCCGGGCACCTTTCGCAGCGGCGCGCCGCACCTTCGTTGAAGTGGCGTTTCAAGCACGCAACAAGGGTGTGGCCATCTCCTGAGATTGCTCGATGTCCTGATCTCATGTGTCCTCAATCCTCGGTATAGCGCTCGTTCGGCAGTGCAGCCAGCGTCTGCTGAAACGTGGTTGCCGGTTCGTTGTAAACGGTGATCACCATGTACAGCTGGTACCAGCCGTAGGCAATGGGGTCAGCGCCCAGCTTCTTGTAGTTCTCCGTAAAGTACCGCTTGGGATCCACTCCCGCTGGAACGGGGTTCGGCAGGCGCGACTGGATCAGCTTGAAATCCGCGACGAGCTTCGCAAGGTACTGCGGATCG
>CAXUEG010000126.1:4306-5753 GCA_964249935.1 uncultured Terriglobus sp. | reverse complement strand
GTTGCAATCCGGTTGGCAACCAACTCGGCTTCCATTCTGTTGGAACGTTCGCTCGCCCAGACTTTCTCCTGCTCTGCCTCGGGCAGGCCGCCAATCACGCGTGCGGCGATCAGGTGGCCAAGCTCGTGAACGAAGAAAAAGCGGTAGAACATATCTTCAAAAAGCGCCTGGCCAGAGGGTTCATCCGTGGTGTAGCTGGCCCACTGATTCCAGATCTGTTGCATGGGCGGCGGCAGCTTGCTGAAGTCTGCCTCGTGTGCGCCTTGTGCGTTCGAATACGAAACACCCATGCCGGCGTCGAGCGAAACGTTGTAGTACGGAAACGGAGCGTAGCCGGGCACATAAACCTCTGACATGACCTGAACCGCAAGCTTCCGCAAGGCAATGAGCACAGGGTCGCTGTCGTCAGGCGTAGCGCGGATGGTCTCAGAATCAAACGGCATCTGCGACTCGGAATGGATGGTAGCCATCCACCTGCCGTCTCGCAGCACAAGCGCTGTGGTGGTCTTGTAGTAATGCCGGTAGCTGTACACACCGTTCCTAAAGGAGTAACGAACGGTGGCGACGACGTACCCTGTGCCTGGTGAAGTCGATACGGCAACGGGATCGCTGTATTTGAACGTAAACTGCGAGATCGCCGAGGCTTGCTGAATGAAGTCGGCGCGGCTGTTGATCTGACCGTCGTCCACTTCGGAATATTCCGGAGCGAGCAGCGTACCGAGCTTCGCCACATCCGGACGCGGACCTGCAAGCGATTCATAGATACCGCGATCTGCGGCGATCATCTGCTGCTGCAGCGCGGAAGGCGTGGTCTGTGCCGGTGAAGCCTTCCCTGCAGTGAGCACGCAGCACAGTAGAACTCCGACCGGCACGATTTTGCGAGACATGCGTTCCTCCTTGGGAGCAATATGAGGGCAGGCTACATGCGGCGTCTCAGGGCGGGAGCTGCAATCGCGGGCACACTCTCAGGATCTTGCTAATTCTGCATGCCGCTCGACCAGGTCACATCCCGTTCCACGCTGAGCCGGGTCCCGCCCTGGTTGCAACACACGGTTGTGTCACGCGGTGCGTGGAAGGGGTGCGCACTCGAGCGGTCGTGCTTCGGACCCATGCACGATCCAACGCCGTCGGTCCCGTTTCACCACCTGGCGGTGCGGCTCGACCGCGCGCCCATGAAGATGGGCTGGTCCGCCGATGGCCGCCAACTCAAGACAGACTTGCCCCACGATTATGTATCGGTGATTCCCGCCGGGGCTTCGATCACGTCGTGGTGGAGCCGCCCGGTCGACTTCGCCTGTTTGTACTTCACGCCACAAGCGCTGAACGAAGCGGCTGGCGAGGATGTGCCCGCGTCACGCGGTTGGCAGATGCGCCTGGTGCTGGCCGTGCGAGCGCCTGGCATCAGCAGGCTCATCCGCGCCCTGGCTGGCGACGCAGAGCAACGTCC
>CAXUEG010000126.1:3313-4296 GCA_964249935.1 uncultured Terriglobus sp. | reverse complement strand
GCCCTACGGCAGCATGCGCGGGGAAGCGATCTTCCAGCAACTGGCGACGCTGCTGATCGCCGATGACCGCGTGCTTCAGGACACGCGCTACAAAGCAAACATTGGCGATCGTCGCGTACGCCGTGCGCTGGAGTTCATCCATGCGCACGCCGCGGCGGAGGACCTGAGTCTCGAACAGATCGCGCACGCAGCGGAGACAAGCCCGTTTCACCTGGCTCGCGTGTTCCGGCAGGCAACCGGCTATCCCATGTGGCGCTATGTATCTCGTCTGCGCATACAACTGGCGATCGGCCTGATGAAGGATCCGGCGCTCACCCTGACACAGGTGGCCGGCCTGTCGGGTTTTGCAAGCTACTCCACCTTTGCCGCAACGTTCCGCGCAGAGCATGGAGTTGCCGCATCTCACTTCCGCCGAGTTAGCTGAGTCACTACTCCTGCGGAAGGCACCTGTATCGAACAGCTCCGATCAACGGACGTCCGCATCGAAAACACCGGTCTCTACCGTAGCGCCGTGCTTCATCTGAACGAAAATGCGGTACCGGCCGGCGGAAGGAAATCCATACGGAAACTCGACCGTGGGTTCCATGGTACCGTTTGCAGCGGTCATACCGGACATCGCGGCCACGTCGCGCATGCCGCCCGCGTTGGCGACCTCAACCGACTGCATCGGCGCCGAGCCCTCGGGATGCGTGTGCGCGAAGGCGCTGAAGTCGGTCTTGACGAAGGCGGCGTGGCCGGCCATGCCGAGGTATGGCACGGTGTCAGTGGCAGGCTTGCCCTGCGCGTCCAGCAGTGTAAAGCGGAAGCGCACGGGCTGCCCGGCTTGCAACTGTGCAGGGCGGTCCCACTCCATGGTGTAGCCGTCCGGCAGGCGGAACGACGAACCGAGCTCGCCCGCGGAGATCGGCGCGACCGTGGCGCTCGCGTCTTCCGTGCTCAAAGAGCCGCCGTGGAAGCCGTCCGGCACGTCGAGCGTCGCGGTC
>CAXUEG010000126.1:2116-3303 GCA_964249935.1 uncultured Terriglobus sp. | reverse complement strand
CGTTGCCGCGCATCCCGGCCGCGGTGACCTCTCCATCGAGTTCGGTGGTCAGCGTTTCAGGAAAGCCGCTGCGGTGCACGATGTCGCCGAACAGGCGATAACGCCCAGGAGGCATCTGCGGCAGTGTCATGGCGAGCTCGCCCGGTCCCGCCGGTGCAGGGTGCAGATGGTAGGCAACATCCATCTGCGGCTCGCGAATGGCATACAGGTGCATCAGGTGTCCGTGGTCGGGCAGAAAATCATCGTTGAGCCGGTTGCGATACGGCCGCTCCGCGTTCAAGTAGCTGCCTACGCTCAGGCGCAGCGTGTCGCCGGTGAGCGAGGGCGTCAGCTGCAGCGGCTGGTAGATGCGGTCGGCGTAATCGGCGGCCTCCACGTTCCACCACACGCCGCCCGCCCACACGGCGGCGCATACGGCAACGAAGGCCAGGCCGGCCATGGCCCAGGCGCGGCGGCGGCGCGGCGCTTCGGGCTGCACGCCGGGACGCAAGCGTGCCTCCCGCGTAGCCGCAAACACAATTCCCGCGACGCCCACCATCAGCAGCAAGCCAAGCGCGCCCAGCACCAGACCCAGCGAGCGGTTCATGCGCAGCACGCTCAGCGCCAGCGCCGGTACCGGCACGCTCGCCTGGGCGGGGCCGGCGGCGCCCTCAACGTTGAACTCCACCTTCCACGAGCCGGTCGCCATCAGCCAAAGCGATCCCGAAAAGAACGCAGGATCGCTGAGCGAGCGAGCCATGGGATCGGCCGTCGGCGGGTGCTTGCTCGCCTCGCCGGTCATGGGCACCGGCGTAATTGCAATGGTGCGCACCTCTGGCCCGGCACTGCGAACTTCTATGGTGGCCACACCGGGAATCACATTCGGAGGACGCACCGCGACGTTCAGCGTGTAGGGCCCGGCGTGCACCTCTTCGAACACGTCCTTGTTGCCCACGTGCGCGTGGGCAGGGCACGGCAGCAACAGCAGCAGGTGCAGGTACAGCAGCAGCAGCAGGCGCAGGCTCAGCAACAGGCCCAGACTCTCTCTCAGATTGTTGCTAATGCAGGAGGTAAAATAAACATTTCCTCCCTATTGGCGCCCACCGGGCATTGCTCTGAAAAGTATGCTTTGGCTTTGTGGGTTTTGACAGTAGGTCAAGAGGCGCTCTGTGCAAGGGACATCTTTACGCGTGAAGGTTACGTCATGC
>CAXUEG010000126.1:0-2106 GCA_964249935.1 uncultured Terriglobus sp. | reverse complement strand
GCCCACGTGCGCCTGGGCAGGGCGCGGCAGCACCAGCAGCAGCGTCGCGAACGCAACCTGTACCCAGCAGCGCAGGCTCAACGCTGCACCCCGCGCATCCAGCGGCCCAGCAGCAGGCCGACCCACGCCGAAACCGCGGCATAGATCGAAGCGCGCACAAGCCCAAGCCACAGCGTCGGACCACTGTCTGGCGCAAAGAACCTGCGCATGCGGTCATACCCTTCCGCGCGTGAGTTGTAGTCGAAGTAGATCGTCCCGAAGAACCGGTTCTGGCTATGCGGCGACATCAGGAAATCCGCAAACGGCCATTGCACGGCTGCAAGTACGACCACGAACACGACGCCGGAGACAAGCGCGATCTGCCACGCCTTCCACGCACGCATGCGTTGCCACATCAGATCCAGCGCGATAGCGGGCAGCAGAATCAGTACCGGAAATTTCGCCGGCACCAGGTGCGTGACGGGAAAGAACACCGGGCCAAGCTTCGGCTCCGCGTGCACGAGCGGAAATATCAGGATCTCCGCGATGATGCTGACGGTGTAAATCGCCGCCGCAACCGTTGCCGCCCAGCGAAACCGAGACACCTCAGAGATCGTGGCCAGCACCACCGGCACACCGATCGCGAGCGCAATGTAGCAGAGCGCACGATGCTGCATCACGTCCCAGTCGTACTCCTGCAAGAAAAACATCTGTCCGATGGTGGTCGTCCCGCCCAGGTACAGCACCAGCTTCTGCAGTGTGGAGAAGTTGGACGTGCCCGCGTCCGCCGCCCGGTTCATCGCCGCCAGGATCAGCAGGAAGATGCCCAGCGACACCGCTCGAACGCCGAGGATCAGCAACGTGTGCGGCGGGCTCACGATCTTCACATCCAGACCGTAGGCGTTGTGCCACCAGTTATCGAACGGCGCGGAGGTGATCATGGCGACGCCGCCCCACCCTGCCAGAAACACGCCCAGCGGCGCCCGCAATCCGAAGATGCTCACCGAAGCCGCGCGCATCGGCGAGTCGCGCCGAAAGGTGCACTGGTACACAAGCCACAAGCCGACCAGGCCCGCAAGCACTGCGCAGAGCTGGATCATCAGGTGCGCGGGCGTCCAGAAGCTGTCGCGGCCGATCGACCGGTGCCACGCCACATCCCAGGCGCCGCCGATGATGGATGAGGTAACGCCTGCGACTCCCGTCCAGATGTACCAGGGCACGCCCGCGGCAGCGGTGTCGCGCACGGCTGTGCGGCGGGCGCTTGGTATGCCGGCGAGTGCGGCTGGGTGACCGGCGGTCGACATGAGGTAGAGCTCCTGGGCGCAGCGCGCGTGTCACTAGGCTAAATGTCGTTCACAAATTCCCGCACCGGTATGTAAGCGCGCGTCCTCGAATTCACCGGAGAGGAACAGCCGTCTCGCCTCCATCCGGAAGGTACAGCTTTCGCTGTGCTCGAAGGTTCGCACAACCCGCCTCACTTGCCGGGTACGAGCGTCACAATCTCCACCGGGCCGAAGATGCCCGAAGGAACCGGTTGCAGGTCGTTCATGTCCTGCATCTGGAAGCGGTCGCCGTACTTTGCCTTCAGTACGGTATAGTCATGCGGCGGCTGACCGGCCAAGGCGTTGATCGCGGTGTTGTACACGCGGATTTCGATCGTGTTGTCGCCGGGATGGGTGAAGGCTGTGAGATCATGCGTGTAAGGCGGATGCCAGAGCACGCCCGCCTCCTTGCCGTTGACCAGCACGGTCGCGGCTTCACGGATCGGTGCGTCGTACCAGGCGCGGATGCCAGGTTTGTTCGCAGGCTGCGTGTCGGGCAAGGGCTTGCCTTCGGCAAAGCGCAGCTGCACGTGCTGGCCTGCGGTGCTTTGCACGGCAAAGTGGTTGAAGTAGCTTCCTGTGCCGGAGTAGAAGCGCGTCCCCGTTCGTGCCGTCCAGTCGCCGAAGTCTTCTGTGGAATGAAAAATTTGAGCGCGCTGATCCCGGTCGCCAAAGGCCACGGTCGAACCTGTGAGCGGGATGCTTTGCACAACGTGCTCAGGCCCGCGGCGCAGGCGCGGCGCGCGGTCGTCGGACGCGACGAGCACGCGCGAGCCGTAGGGCGGCAGCGTAACGCTTTCCCCGT
>CAXUEG010000125.1:7793-8101 GCA_964249935.1 uncultured Terriglobus sp. | reverse complement strand
ACCTGGTCCTCGCCGGCCTTCTATAGCGTGGGCGGGGGCAGCTTCGGCCTGCAGATCGGGCTTCAGGATGCCGAAATCGTCATGATGATCAGGACCGACCAGGGCCTGCGTGCCGTGATGGACAGTCAGTTCCGCATCGGCGCCGAACTCAGCATCACCCTCGAAGTGCCCAACCGCGCCGCCGCCCCCATCGTCTTCGAAGAGGGCCTCCACACTTACTTCAGCATCGGCGACATCCACACCACCACGACCGAGGGCCTCGAAGGCACGACCTACCTCGACAAGCGCGATAACTTCGCAAAGAAAGT
>CAXUEG010000125.1:5015-7691 GCA_964249935.1 uncultured Terriglobus sp. | reverse complement strand
GGCCTCACCCCTCACCATCCACGACGCCAGCAACCACCGCGATATCCACATCACCAAAGGCGGCTCCGACACCACCGTCACCTGGAACCCCTGGTCGGTCATGACGCCGTCTCTCCCTGACCTGGCTGAAGACTCCTGGCAGCACTTCGTCTGCGTCGAAACCGTCAACGCCGCCGACAACCGCCTCACCCTCCAGCCCAGCCAGACCCACATCATGTCCTCCACCGTCCGCATCACCAAAACCACCTAGGGCAAAGCCAGTCATAACGCATACATGACAAAAATGTAGTTACAATGGACGCCGTGGAGCCGATTCGCTTCGAATGGGACGAGGCAAAAAATCTTGCAAATCAGCGCAAGCATCACCTGAGCTTTGAACAAGCTGCTCAGGTCTTCCGTGACCCCTTGCACGTCTCCATTCAGGATCGGACCGAACGCGGAGAATCACGCTGGCAGACCTTTGGCAGGGTCCGCGGCATCCTGCTGGTGAGGGTGGCCCATACGTTGCAGGAAGAGGATCAGGCGGAAACGGTGATTCGCATCATCTCCGCACGTCGAGCCGATCGCAGGGAGAGGCGGTTTTATGAAAACGAAGATGGTTAGCCACACCCTGAAAAGCTTGCCCCTTACAAAGGGGCAGCAGACGTATCTGAAAACATTGTCGAAACGGCCTGAAAGCGAGATCGATTACACCGACATCCCGCCGCTCACCGATGAGCAACTCAGAAGCGCTCGACGCGGTGCATTCTACCGGCCCATCAAGCAGCAGATCACAGCCCGCGTCGACGCCGACGTCCTTGAATGGCTCAAAGGCCAGGGAAAGGGGTACCAGTCCCGCCTCAATGCCATTCTTCGGCGGGAGATGTTAGCTGCTTCAAGGCAGAGGTGAGCGGGAGTGAATGCACCGTGGCTAATTTGAAACGATGACCTTCATCCTCGCCTCCGCCTCCCCTCGTCGCCGCGAACTCCTCGCTCACCTCGGCCTGCCCTTCACCATTGTGGCCGCCGGCATCGACGAAACCCCACACGCGGACGAAGACCCAACCACCTACACCAAGCGCCTCGCCCGCGAGAAAGCGGAAGCGATCGCGACCCTCTACCCGAATGTCACGATCCTCGCCGCCGACACCACCGTGGTCCTCGACAACCTCATCCTCGGCAAGCCCCAGCATGCCGGAGACGCCCGCCGCATGCTTCAGCTCCTCCAGGGCCGCACCCACCAGGTCATCACCGGCGTCGCCCTGCATTCAAATAATCAAACAACCGTCGAATCCGAGCAGACTGCCGTCACCTTCACTCAAATGAACATCGAAACGATTGATCGCTACATCGCCACGGGCGAGCCGCTCGACAAAGCCGGCGCCTACGGCATCCAGGGCATCGCCGCCCAGTTCATCCCGCGCATCGAAGGCGACTACTCGAACGTAGTCGGCCTGCCCCTGGCACGCGTCCGCCACATGCTGCATAACGCCGGTCTTCTCTAAACGCTCCGCACCTTGGCCGCCACATCACGCTGGTGGCACGTCCCCGCATTCCTCCGGCTCAGTCTCGTCGTCGTCCTGCAGAGCCGCGCCACGGCTTTCAGGTGTGCGCGAATACACACGCATTGGTAGCCGTTCACCCGCGGGCAAGCTGTGCGTTACTTTGCAATACAAAGTGAACCGATTGCTCCGCGCCGGTAGTGGCTTATCGAAAGGTGTATCGAGGATTCAGGTGCGAAACGGAATCCGTTACCGCTGGCTCGTTGCGTTCGGAATAAACGCGCGGAATACGACCGAAAGCCCCAGCGCGATCACCAGGCCCTGCACCACATGCCACAGGTTCGCATCCCAAGCGAAACCCTGTGTCCATCCCACGGTAGCAAAGGTGAACGCCACACCGAGCATGTACACCTCGCTCAGCAAACCCTGCTTCCAGTCCGGTCGCGCGCCCGATCCAACCACTGCCGGCCGCAACCGGGGCAGCAGCCGCGGCACACGTTCGCAATAGGCCACATACGCCGTTCCTTGCTGCTGCAGCAGGTACGGCTCCTCGCGCCCAACGAGCCGCAGCTGCAGTACGAACAGCAGCACCATCGTCAGCACCGCCGCCTCCGGCCGCATCAGCATCGCAATCGCAACCGAGTGCAGCAACGTGCCCACATACAGGGGATTGCGCACGAAGCGGTACGGTCCATCCGCGATGACCTCCGAACCGCTCAGCCCGCGCTGGTGTACCGTCGCCGCTCCCAGGTAGGCCGCGCCCCAGACCCGTAGCAACGCCCCCAGGGCTGCAAACAACAGGATGACGGCGCAAAGCGCATTCCACACCGGAGCGAACTCGGCGAAGGTCGGCTTCGACGCGGCATCCGCGACCAGGAACCAACAGCTCTGGTTCTGGAGAAAGCTCCATAGCGGCAGATGCCACGGGGCCGCGAGGCCCAGCAGGTAAACCAAACCATGCAGCAGAAAGCGGTGCCTGTACTCAAAGGCCGTGGCCCGCAAGAACTCAGGAAACGGCTTTACCGGTTTCGGAGTCACTGGCCCAGCATCTCCAGCAGGCGGTCGAAATCTTCCAGGCTACGGTATTCGATAATCACGCGCCCTTTGCCCCGCTTGTCCTCAATGCGGGTGCGTAAACCGACTCGACGCTGGATGCTGTCCTGCGCCTCCTTCACGTTCGGATCGACTTCTTCGA
>CAXUEG010000125.1:3135-5005 GCA_964249935.1 uncultured Terriglobus sp. | reverse complement strand
GTCTGGCGCCGCTTTGCCCAGCTTCGCCTCCGGGTCGAGTAGCCGCTTCACGTAGCTTTCCGTGGCCCGCACCGAGAGCGAGAGCGAGTTGATCTTCTTTACGGCGCTCACAATCTGCTCCGGCGTTTCCAGCGCCATGAGTGCCTTGGCATGACCGAAGGTGAGCCATCCGCTCTCCAACTGCTCCTGGACCGGCTGGGGCAGGCGCAGCAACCGAAGAAAGTTGCCGATCGATGCCCTGTCCTTACCCGTGCGGGCTGCCATCTGCTCCTGCGTCAGGTGGAATTCGCGGCCGAGCCGGTCAAAGGCGCGCGCCTGCTCCATTGGGTTCAGGTCGGCGCGCTGCAGGTTCTCGACAATGGTCATCTCCATCGTCTGCGCGTCGGAAGCCTGCACCACCATCGCCGGGATAGTCGCCTTACCCGCCTGCTTTGAGGCCAGCCAGCGGCGCTCGCCCGCGATCAGCTGAAATTGCCCGTTCGGCAGTGCGCGCACCGTAATGGGCTGCACCACGCCGGTTGAGGCGATGGATTGCGCCAATTCTTTGAGTGCGCCTTCATCAAAGGTGCTGCGCGTCTGGTACGGGTTGCGCTCAATGCGCTCCAGCGGAACCTGCAGGGCCGATCCGCCGTTCAGTTCCGCGGCAGAGGCCTGGATGCTAGCCGCGCTTGCCGGTGCGGTGCCGGGCCTGGGCGGCAGCAGCGCATCCAGGCCCTTGCCCAGGGCGGGCCGTTTTGCAGTAGGGCCGATTGCCATTGTGTGTTCTCCCATCGGAACGATGCGGTTAGCGGTTGTAAGGCCAGAATCGCACTTCCGGCTTGTTGGTTTTGCGTTCCGCAACCAACTGGGCCGCGCGCGGACTCTCAATGCCATGGCGGCGCAGGATCTCGCGAGCAAGTTCCTGGTACGCCTCAGCCCCACGGGAGCGCGGGTCGTACAGGATGACCGGCAGACCGTGACTGGGCGCCTCGGCCAGCCGCACGTTGCGCGGAATCGTGGTGGCGAAGAGCTTATCGCCGAAGAAGCTCTTCAGGTTCTCCGCCACCTGCTGCGACAGGGAGGTGCGCGGATCGTACATGGTGAGCAGCACGCCTTCGAGCGCCAGGGCCGGATTCAGGCCGGCAACCACACGGTCGAGCGTACTCATCAACTCGCTGATGCCTTCGAGAGCAAAGTATTCCGCCTGCATTGGAACCAGGAGGCCGTCGGCGGCGCACAGCGCGTTCAGCGTGAGCAGGTCGAGCGATGGCGGGCAGTCGAGCAGGATAAAACGATAGCGATCCAGGAGCGGCTCCAGGGCATCGCGCAGCCGGAACTCGCGCCTTTCCTGCGCCGCGAGCTCGAAATTGGCGCCGATCAGGTGCCGGCTGGCCGGCAGGATAGACAGGTGCTCGACGGTCGTGGGCAGGATGGCATCCGCGGCTTCAATCCCATCGACGAGCACGTTGTAGATCGAGTTGCGCTCTTCTCTGCGGGAAAGCCCGACGCCGCCGGTGCTGTTGGCCTGGGGATCGCAATCGATGAGCAGGGTGGGCATCAGCTCAAGCGCGAGCGCGGCGGACAGGTTGATAGCCGTGGTGGTTTTTCCGACGCCACCCTTCTGGTTGACGACAGCGATGACCTTGGCGTGGGGTGAGGACTGGGGAGCTTTGCTCGACATGCTGCAGCGCTCAGAGTAGCGGACGGGAGAGCCGGGGGCAAATTGTTCCACGTGGAACAACGAAACTCTGTTCCGACGCAGCTCGCCTCATGCCGAACTGCGGTGCAAATTGTTCCACGTGGAACAAGGATCACGTCGGGATCGGTTCGGATCGCACCCTACTCCCTGCAATCCGTACCGAAGCCCTGACTTGTTGCGCAGCCAAACTGT
>CAXUEG010000125.1:0-3125 GCA_964249935.1 uncultured Terriglobus sp. | reverse complement strand
TCGGTTCGGATCGCACCCTATTCATTCAACCCGTAGCGCGGGACCGACTTGTTGAGCAGCCAAATTGTTCCACGTGGAACAATTCAGGGTCGAGTGGATGGAGTCTGATCCGTTCGTACCGCCGCGGAGCCGTCGACGGCCAGCTTCGCAATGAGAATGCGACCGGTCGACCGCGGCACGTTGTGCGTCGTCACGTTCTCCCAATGCGCCTCGGGCAACCTGGTCACGCCGCCGGCGCCTGTAAAGAACGCGAGCACGCCGCCGGGCTCGAGCCGGTCCATGGCGATCGCCATGGCGTCCGGCATGTTATCCACGGAGCGCAGCGTGACGACGTCGAACCGGTAATCACGTTCCATTTCTTCCACGCGATGGGCCCACACCCGCGCATGGGATCCGGTCATCCACGCCGCTTCCCGGAGAAAGACAGCTTTCCGCGCCTGCGCCTCCGCCAGCATCACGTCCGCATCCGGCCGCAGGATCGAGATGGGCAGACCCGGAAACCCGGCACCGGAGCCGAGATCCAACAGCGTCTCGAACTGCGGTAGGAGCCGAGCCATGTAGAAGCTTTCGCCCATGTGCCGCTCGACCATCTGCGCGGGTTCGCGTACGGAGGTCAGATTGAGCTTTTTGTTCCAGGCTTCGAGCAGTGCGATGTAGCGCTGGACCTTTTCGCAAAGCGCGCGCGACGGTTCCTGCTCCAGGTAAGGCCGCAGCAGCCGGCCGATTTCTTCCGGGTCCATTCTAGGCATGCTGCCTCGCTGCCTGAACAAACGCCTGCAGCAGGTACCGGGACGCTTCGCTGTGTTCGAAGGTGCGCTCCGGATGCCACTGCACGCCGATGAGGAATGGGTGCGCGCCGTCCTCCAGAGCCTCGATGACGCCATCCTCGGTGGAACGGGCGCTGACGCGAAGTCCGTCGCCGGGAATGCCGACCGCCTGATGATGGCTGGAGTTGACCATGAACCTCAAAAAACCGTTCTCTGTGTCGGGTTGAATGTCCCCGGCGGAGGCAAGCACGTGCCCGAGTCGCGAATCGCTGGAGAGGACCGAAGCGTGTGCCTGAGCCACGGCACGGCCCGCGCGGTGGTTTACGGGAACCGGTTGCAGGTGTTGCACCAGGGTGCCGCCCCGATGCACATTCAGGGATTGCAGACCGAAGCAAATGGCCAGGGTCGGGATGCGCCGTTTTTCGGCCGCCTCAAGGAGAATGGTGTCAATGCGTTCGCGTTCCGGGTCAGATGGCGCTGTCTCGGCCTGCTGTTCGTGACCGTAGCGAGAAGGCGCGATGTCGGCTCCGCTGCCGGGCAAGAGAATTCCATCTGCCGTCTCGGCCCAACTGCGGAGTGTCTCCTCTGATCTACCGGACGGAACCATGACGGCGGTCGCACCCGATCGTTCCACCGCCGTGGCGTACTCGGGCCAGCACTGCTGGTTGTACGCCGGATCGAAGGAGGTTGGACAGGGAACGAGGATCGTCGGTGTCACGGCGTCTCCAGTGTACTTGGCGTGTTACGAGGTGGTGTTCCCCGATGAGTTACTCAGGTAACCGTTTGATCGTGTGGCCTGGTTACAACTTACTCTCCATGATTTTTGTTGTGCAAGGCGGTTTTCGCTGTAAGTTTGGGGTGCTGCGGACGTGAGTCATGCAGCGTTTTCTTCCCAGGTCTGTCACACAGTTCAAAAAAGAAAAGGCGAGCCGACGCGTATGCGTCCGCTCGCCTTATTCATGTTGATCGCGCGCCGGCTGCAGGTGTTTTGACCGTGACGCTCGCGGCAGGGCCCGTTCCACGGGCGGCCCACTTTGCATTGCAAAGTAACCGGTGGAACACAGTGCTTGAGGAGTGGCGGGCGATGCCGATTCCGTCAAGCGTCTCAGGCAGGTCGACTTCGCCGGACCGCGTTGCCGGGCGACAATGTTGGCATGGGCTTGCGGTTTGAGGTGCACGCGGCGACTGCCAGCGGCGGCGGCCGGAGGGGAACGCTGCACCTGCCGCATGGGACGGTGGAAACGCCGGTTTTCATGCCAGTGGGCACGGCGGCGAGTGTGAAGGCGGTGCCGCAGCAAACACTGGAGACGCTGGGCGCGGATGGGCGCGGCGCCGAGATCATTCTGGCGAACACGTATCACCTGTACCTGCGGCCGGGCCATGAGCTGATTGCTCGGATGGGCGGTGTGCATCGGTTTATGAGCTGGGAGCGGCCGATGCTGACGGACTCGGGCGGATTCCAGGTGTTTTCGCTGGCGGCGCTGCGCAAGGTGACGCCGGACGGGGTGGAGTTCCGGTCGCACCTGGACGGCTCGAAGCACTTCTTTTCGCCCGAACACTCGATGGACGTGCAGATCGCGCTGGGGGCGGATGTGTGCATGGCCTTTGACGAGTGCACGGAGCACCCGGCGACGTATGAGCGGACGCGGGACTCGATGGGGCTGACGCATGCGTGGGCACAGCGGTCGCTGACGCATTTCCGGGCGAACGCGCACAAGGTGCCGTGGTTTGCGGAACGTGAGGAGCGGCGGCAGAGCCTGTACGGGATTGTGCAGGGCGGCATGTACAAGGAGCTGCGGACGGAGTCGGCCGCGCGACTGCTGGAGATGCGCGATGCGGCCGGCAAGGGTTTCGACGGGTTTGCGATCGGCGGGCTGGCGGTGGGCGAGCCGCGCGAGGTGACGCGGGAGATCATTGCGCACACGCTGGCGCTGTTGCCGCCTGACAAGCCGCGGTACGTGATGGGGGTGGGTTACCCGGACGAGATCGTGGAGTATGCGCGGATGGGCGTGGACCAGATGGACTGCGTCCTGCCGACGCGGGCGGCGCGGCATGCGCTCCTGTTCACGAGCGAGGGGCGGCTGAACATCCGCGGAAAGCGGTTTGCGGAGGACGGCGGACCGGTCGATGCGGACTGCGCGTGTTCGACCTGCATGCGGTATTCGCGGGCGTACCTGCGGCATTTGTTCCATACCGGCGAGCCGCTGGCGGCGACGCTGGCGAGCGTGCACAACCTGCAGTTCTACCTGGAGGCAATGCGGCGGGTGCGGGCGGAGCTCAGCGGCGGGGCAGTAGAGCCCGGCGTCTAACAAAGTGAATGAAGGGGCGGGTCAAGCGCAAGCGGGGATTAGCGGAAGC
>CAXUEG010000124.1:0-8114 GCA_964249935.1 uncultured Terriglobus sp. | reverse complement strand
CTCTACACGAGGTGCGGCCTGCCCAAGCCGCGGCGCTGGGCTAGTCGTGATTCAGCAAGACGAACTTGCCGCCGAACTCCGCGACGCGCGTGCCGCCGAACTCCGCCAGCCATCGTGCCGTGCGCGGCTCTGAGTGGGTCACAAAAAACACACGCTGCGGACTGTGCCAAAGCGCGGCCATGCTCGCATCGTTCTGCCAGCGGTTCGGCGCGTCCGCATACAGCGATCCGTACCACAGGTTGTTCACACGTCCGTTCAGCATCTGCACCGGCTGGCGCGTATAGAAATTAATGCCGGAGTTGTTGGAGTACTCGCCGTCGATCACAATCTGGTCGCCCGCCCGCCACTGCGTCTGGATGGCGTTCGCAAGCGTTTGCGACCCAAGAATCGGATAGAAGTATTCCAGTCCCACATGCACGCTGCTCAAGACCGCGCACATGCCCAGCGCCAGCGTCACGTTCGCCGCAAAGGCACGTCCCTTGCGCTTCATCCACCAAGCCACCGTCGCGGGCACCAGCAGGCTTACGCTCATCAGCAGAAGCGGCAGCCGAAAGAATCCAAACGCACCCTGAGTGAAATCGAACAGGTGCCCAAACGAGAGCGCATAGTCCTCGGGATGCTTCTCCAGCGCCTGCCACAACTCCTGGTGCGCCGGGGCATGCGAGATAGCCGCAATCACCAGGCAGACCGATCCAAGCAACGTACTTCCAATCGCCAGCGACGCATATGCCAGCCGCCGCTGCCGCTCGCCATCGCGCCGAGCCATCGCCACCCCGGCAAGCAGCGCAAGCGCCGGAATCGCCGGCAGCGTGTAGTACTCCTGCCGCGTGGAAAACGTAAAGAAGCCGACGATCAGCACCGTCCACCACGCCAGCAGGACACCCGGCGTGCGCAGGTTGCGGTCGCCAGCTTGCCACCCGCGAACGCGCTCCGCCGCGGCGTGCCACAGAAACACGCCCCAGGGCAGCACCCACACAAACAGCAGCGCATAAAAGAGCAAGAGCGGCACCTTGTCGTAATCGCGCGGAATGCGTGTGTTCAGGTAACGATTGATCTGGTCGTTGATGAAGTAAAACCAAAAAAATCCCTTGGAAGCGCCGCTCGCGCGATTCTGGGCGATCGCCAGCCAATGCCACGGCACAGCCGTCACCAGGAACACCGCACTTCCCAGCAAGAGCCGCATCCGTAACAGCCGCCCCAGCCGCCCGGTAATCAGCAGAAAACCAAGCAGGAGCCCAAGCGGAAAGACCACGCCGATCAACCCCTTGGTCAGCACCGCCGCCGTGCACGTCAGCGCAAAGAGCGCAGCATGCAGCGCCGGCGCCCGTCCACCGCGCTCCACCTCATCCAGCATCCGCAGCGTCAGGTCGAACGCAACCGTCATCCATAGCGCAAGAATCACATCCGGAATGAAAAACCGCGTATAGATGAACGGCCCGATCGCGGTTGCCACGGCGCATCCCGCATAAAACCCGGCGCGCTCGCCATACATTCGCGCACCCACCCAATACAGGTACAGAATCAGCACAAGCATCGCGGCTGCCAGCGTGAACCGGATCGCCCAGTCGTGCTGCCCAAAGATCGCCATCGATCCTGCGGCCAGCCAGTACGGCAGCGGCGGCTTATCCAGGTAGCGCACGCCATCCACATACAGCGTGACAAAGTCGTGACGCGTGAGCATCTCGCGAGCTGCCTCGGCATGGATTGCATCCACGTCATCCAGCAGCGGCTGTTTCAGAATCGCAACGGCTTGCGTGAGCAGCCAGAGCAGCACCAGAAACGCGACGGAGCCGCGCCTCCGATTCGGTCGTACCTCGCTCATTGCTCTGCTCGTGCTCCTCTCGATCCTTCTTCAGAAGATACGCTCTGCCGTCTCGCGCAGCTTCGCGAACATGTCGGGCACAGCCGCAGCCATTGGACGGTTCTGGCGCAGCGGAGATGCAGCCCTCCACCGTAGAATCTGCGCAGAGCTTCCCGTGTCGACCGCCACCGTACCAGTTCTCGAACGGCCCGCCCAGCCGAGTGCTGCCGCACCCCTTGTGCGGGCGCGCTCGCTGCTGGTGCTCACCGCTGTGTGGCTGGTGCTGCACCTGGGCTGCCTGTTCTCGCCCGGCCTGCTCGACGATGTCGATTCCGTCTACATCGAAGTCGCACGCGAGATGAACCTCCGTCACGACTATGTCACGCCCTGCATCGACGGCGTTCGCTTCTTCGACAAGCCACCGCTCATGTACTGGATGGCAGCCGCTTCCATGCGCATCTTCGGTCCCTACGACTGGGCTGCCCGCCTGCCACTGTCCCTGTGCGTCCTCGGCCTCTTCTTCGCCGTGTACGCCCTCGGCAAGCGGCTCTTCGGCGAACGTGGCGGCTTTTACGCCGCGCTCGCCATGTCCACCAGCCTGGGCCCCTACCTGTTTACCCGCTTCTACATTCCAGACATCCTGAACGCGCTCTGGATGACTCTCGGCGTTCACCTGTTCCTCATCGCGCTCGACCGCGTGCGCGAACGCCGCACCGCGTTGGCGCCCGCCGTATGGTTCAGCGTCGTCATGGCGCTCAACCTGCTCACCAAGGGCTTTATCGGCATCGTCTTCCCGCTTGCCTTTGTGGCTCTCTATGCCCTGTTTACACGTCAGCTCCGCGCGCTGCGTTACATGCACCTGCCGCTCAGCATCGCTGTCTTCTGCGCCATCGCGTTGCCGTGGCACGTGCTCGCCGCACTGCGCAACCCGGCCATCGCCATGCCGGCGGGAACAGGCCTTCCTCCGCGCGCCGGCTGGTTCTGGTTCTACGTCATCAACGAACACTTCCTGCGCTTCCGCGGCAGGCGCATCCCGCACGACTACGGCCAGCTTCCCATCCCGCTCTTCTGGTCCATGTTCGTCCTCTGGCTCATGCCGTGGTCCGTCCTTCTTCCGGCCGCTCTTACGCAATGCGCCCGCATCTGGCGCAACCGCCCCGTCGAAACCTTCAAACGCAAGCAGTCCGCCCTCGCGCTGCTGCTGTGGGCAGGCATGGTGCTCGGCTTCTTTACGCTCTCGTCGAGGCAGGAGTACTACTCGCTTCCCGCATTACCCGCGCTCGCGCTCATGGCCGGCGGTGTCATGGCCGCCGCGCAATCCGGGGATGCGCGCGTGCGCCGCTCCATGCTGCTTTGGACGCAATGGCTTCTGTTGCCAACCTGTTTTCTCATCGCAGTGGTCTGCGGCACGCTCGGCATCATCTCGCCATCGGCGCTGGCAGGCACCGATGTTTCGGAGGTGCTGACCAGCAACCCCGATCAATACAATCTCGCACTCGGTCACCTCCATGACCTGACCACCCGCGCCATGGGCTTCTTCCGCGCGCCATTGCTCGGCGTGGCACTCGGCATGCTCATCGTGGGCCCGGTGGTCTACCTGCTTCGGCGGCGGGGGCGCGATCTGCAGGCGAACCTTGCGATGGCGTCTGGCATGGTCATCGTGCTCCTGTGCGTACACAGCGGCCTCACCCGCTTCTACCCCATCATCGGTTCCAAGGCGCTGGCGCAGCAGGTCGCGCGCGTGGTGCAACCCGGCGATGCTGTCTGGCTCGACGGCGAGCTCACCAGCGGCTCGACCATGCTCTTCTACACGCGGCATCCGCTCGTGCTCGTCAACGGCCGCGTGAACGGACCGTGGTTCGGTTCGTTCTGGCCGGATTCGCCGTCTATCTTCGCCGACGACGCTGCCCTGCGACGCGCATGGGCAGGACCGCAGCGAATCTTTCTCATGACATACGACGCCGGCCGCGTAACCGACCTAGGCCGCGCAGGTCCGGCAACGGTCTTCGCCCGCTCCGGCGGCAAGCTGGTGCTCGTAAATCGTTAGCCCTGCGGCTCAGGGGACAACAGCCGCCCGTCTGGCATGATCCGGAATTGCGTGCCGTGGTATCTGGTGTCCGCGGGCAGGTAGCTTGCGCACCAGATCAGAAAGCCATACAGGTCGCGCAACGGAAACAGCAGAGCGTCCCGCCACACCATCATGGAGCCCAGCGCACCCAGCACGCGTCCGGCCATCAGCGCGCGCTGCGCAAACGCGGCAAGCAGAAACAGACTCGCACCCAGCCAGCGGCCATGTGCCGCCTCGGCCGCGCAGCCCAGCAAAGCGTATGGCATGGCAAAGGTAAGGCCCGTGCCCACATGCCCAAGCGGCCTCGACCGCCGCGTGCTCTGTGCCCACCGCAACTGGTTCTGAAAGCTCTGCCTCGCGCTCGCGGCAGACACCGTCAAGCCGATTACATGCGTGCTGATGCGCACGCCGCGCCCCTGCTTCGCGAGCCGGTTGCCCAGCACAAAATCTTCCGCCCAGTAGTTTCCCAACTCAACGAAGCCACCGGCGCGCTCGAAAGCTTCGCGGCGCTGCATCACAGTAACCCCCAGTGAGAAATTTGTTCCCGCGAGCAGGTCCGCCACCAGCACGCCCGCGTTCATCTCCACGGACTTGCCGAGCACATCAAGGTACAGATAGAAGTCTGGCGCATCCGCCCGACCCAGGTAGAGGCTGAAAGCGAGGTCGACACCGGGGTCGCGCAGTTCCTGCGCCAGCCGCTGAAGGTGGTCGGGGGCGACGCGTGCATCGGCATCGCTGGTCACCAGGATGTCCGCATCCGCAACCTCGGCCATTACCGCGAGCGAGTACATCTTTGGATTTGGAAATTTCGGTTCGCCGCAGGTCAGAATCCGGGTCCGCGTTTGTGGGTGTTCCATCGCCAGCTTGCGTGCAATCGCAAGCCCGGCGTCGTCTTCGTGGCGCGCGCAAAACAGCAGCTCATAGGTGCCCGCATATATCTGCGTGAAGTAGCGGCGGAGGTTCTGTTCCAGCTCCGGCTCGGCCCCGTGCAACGGTTTGAGCACGCTGAGCGGTGGCGCGAAGGTTGCTGGCTGCCGCAGGGCGTCGCTGCGTCGTCTGCGGAAGCGCTCAGCGGCGGTCACAACCAGCGCGGCATAGATCGCCGAGGTCACGCTGCCTGTCCACGCCACCCCAGACGACAGGGCCGAGATCCACGGCGTCATCGCTTTTTCAGGATCGTCTTGCCTGTCAGTGTGGGCGCTTCCTGCCCCGGGCGTGCGCGGCCTTGTACATCGCGGGGTACCAGCACGGGGCGCTGCAATGGCACCAGCCCGGCACCCGGCTGCTGCGCCTGCTGCATGCGCGCCAGCATCTCCGTGCGGACGTAGTCGACGAAACCCTGCATCTCGGTGTTCATCTGTTCCATGCGCTCACGCATCTGCAGAATGATGGCGATGCCGGCGATATTCACACCCAGGTCGCGCGCCAGGTTCAGGATGAACTCGAGCCGCTCCAGGTCGCCCTCGGTGTAAAGACGTGTGTTGCCTTCCGACCGCGAGGGCCGCAGTAAACCCTCGCGTTCGTATAAACGCAGCGTTTGCGGGTGGATCTCATACATCTCGGCGACCGCCGAAATCATGTACGCCCCGCTTTTCTTTCTGCGTGTAGCCATCGCTGTCCATCTTAGCGGAGAGGCGAGGCGTCCTAGTGGAGATGGTCGGCAGGGCAATCCAGTACGGCGGCAAGGCGTTGTGCTCCTATGGCAATCGCAAGCTGCGCCAGCACGCGGCAAAGCACGGGCTCGCGCTGGGCATTTTGGGTGCGGCAGTCGCCACCACGGCAGCGCTCACCGCCGCGCATCGGCGGCGCGCCATGCTCGGCAAGGTCGTCGTCGTCACCGGCGGCAGCCGCGGCCTTGGACTCCAGATCGCCGAGGTGTTCGGCAGAAACGGCGCGCACCTTGTGCTTGCTTCGCGGAAGGCCGGCGAACTCACCGAAGCGCTGGCGCGGTTGCACCAGTGCGGTGCGATTGCGAACAGCGGCACTGCGCTGACCGTCGTCTGCGATGTAACGAAGCCGGATGATTGCAAGCGGTTGATCGAGCAAACCATCGGGCGCTATGGCCGCGTCGACGTTCTGATCAACTGCGCCGGCATCATTGACGTTGCGCCGTTTCAGGATCAGCCGCTCGAGGCGTTCGAGCAATCCATGCAAATCAACTTCTTCGGCGCCCTGCACACGATTCAGGCAGCGCTGCCGCACATGCAGGCTGCGCGATCGGGGTCGATCGTAAACATCGGCTCCATCGGCGGCAAAATCGGTGTGCCTCACATGCTGCCTTATGTGGCGAGCAAGTACGCTCTGACCGGCTTCACAGAAGGCTTGCGCGCGGAGCTGGCGGGCACAGGCATCAACGTGACGCTGATTTCGCCCGGTCTGATGCGCACGGGATCGCACGTGAACGCGCGCTTCGGCGGCGACTCTCAGGCGGAATACCGCTGGTTTTCGCTGGGCGCAACGCTGCCGGGCGCGTCGATTTCGGCAAAAGCCGCGGCGCGCAAGATCTACAACGCCACCGTGGACGGCAGGGCCGAAATTACCATTACTCCGCAGGCGTGGCTTGCGGCGCGCATCGTCGGCGTGGCGCCTGCGTTTGCGTCGAACGTGGCTGGATTGATCACTCGCGCGTTTCTGCCGAAGCCGAACGGCAACACGCGCGCCGTGCCCGGCGGCGAGTTGGAGCAGCCGCGCTTTGGGCCGCTGCGTACATGGAGCGACGCGCTGCAGCAGAAGGGCAATGAGAACGCCGCCTGACGGCGGCGTGTCTGGCCTTGAAATTACATGCGCGCGTCAGCGGAGCCAGCCGCCGCCCACTACGTTGTCGCCCTGAAAGAAGATGGCAGCCTGGCCTGGGGTAATGGCGCGCTGCGGTTCGTCGAAGTCGATCTGAATCTGTGAGTCGCTGAGCGGGCGGATGCTCGCGGGCGCGGGCTCGTGGCGGTGACGGATTTTCGCGAGGACGCGCATGGGCTCGCGCAGTGCGGCAATGGGGATCCAGGTCAGGCGGTCCGCGGTTGCGGTGCGCCGGTGCAGCATCGGCTCTTCGCCGACGACCACGCGATTTTTTGCGGGCTCAATGCCGAGGACGTAGAAGGGCGTCGCGTGATGGTTGTGGAGGCGCTGCTGCACGCCCTTTTTCTGGCCGACGGTGAAGTGGTGGATGCCGTCGTGGGCGCCGACGACTTTGCCGTCGGGCGTGACCAGGTCGCCTGCGGTGTCGGGCATTTCGCGGCCTTGCTCGTCGAGGTAGGCGGCGAGGAAGGTCTTGTAGTCGCCGCCAGGGATGAAGCAGATCTCCTGCGAGTCGGGCTTGTGCGCGACGCGCAGATTTTCAGCTTCGGCGAGCGCACGCACTTCGGGCTTGACCATGTTGCCGAGCGGAAAGAGGGAGTGCGCGAGCTGGTCCTGGGTGAGGCCGAAGAGGAAGTAGCTCTGATCCTTGGCGGTGTCGGCCGGGCGCTTCAGGAGCCATCGGCCGCGGCCCGCGTCGGCGGTCTGATCGAAGGCGACGCGGGCGTAGTGGCCGGTGGCTACTTTGTGTGCGCCGATCTGGCGGGCGGTGGTGAGGAGCTGATCGAACTTGAGGTGGTTGTTGCAGAGGGTGCACGGGATAGGCGTGCGGCCGGCGAGGTACTCGCTGACGAAGGGCTCTACGACGTCCTGCTCGAAGCGGCGCTGGTGGTTGACGACGTAGTAGGGGATGCCGAGCTGTTCGGCGACGCGGCGGGCGTCGTAGACGTCGTCAATGGAGCAGCAGCGGCCCTCCACGGCTTCGGGCATGCCTTCGTGGCCGGCGAGGCGGCGCTGATCCCAGAGCTGGAGCGTGAGGCCGATGAGGTTGTGGCCTTCGCGCTTGAGCAGAGCGGCGACGGTAGAGGAGTCGACGCCGCCCGACATGGCGACTGCAATGGTGTCTGACATCTCCCCTCCCCCCCTTTCATTTTGCTAAATTCCTGATTCCAAAAACTATGTCTTTAGTAGATTCCGGTGCTTCAGGAAGTTACGCGTAAGTCCCTTCGGAAGAGCAAGTTAGCTCTGCTTGCGGAATTTCTTTCGCTCCGTCTTCTATTTTACCGGGTTGGGCGGGAATGGCATGCCAAGTATCTTTGTTTGCTAAGTTGCTGGTTTTTGATTGAGTTACGTGAGAGGTACGGGTGCGGGGGTCTTGACAGGTCCTGGCGGTCCTTCTGCTCGGGCCGGAAGGGTATGAGGCGCCATCCCGCGGTCGGTTGTGCGGGCGAGAAG
>CAXUEG010000123.1:0-8130 GCA_964249935.1 uncultured Terriglobus sp. | reverse complement strand
GACGAACAGTGGAGCGTCTGAGAGGGGATCACTGCTGTAATTCCGTGAAACGATATCTCGATCCCGCATCCAGACGTACCGCAGCGGCAAGGATGGGGCAGGGCAACTTCCGGAAACTCGGGTCAGCGTGAATCTTGACCCGTCGTTGCCTGCGACGTGTAGTACTCGTCCGGCGCCCTCACCGTCACTCCCGGTCGGTTCACGTCCAGCTTCAGGCTGTGGTATCCGTTCGGGCTGTCACCTGGAACAGGTGCAAACGCCAGTGTGTACGTGTGCTCCAAATCCGCCAGCGAGCGCTCGACCATCCCCTCGATATCGTTGGATCCCTGCTGCACCACGCCGCCGTTGTGCGTGGCAAGAACCTGCAGGCTCAGGTCACTGATCTGCGCATCGCCGGGTTTCCGCGCGTCCTTCAGAAACGCCTGGTAGTAGTCCGAACGCAACGGGCTCTCGTTCGGTCCGAACGGGTTCAACATGTCCAGCGTGATGCCGGCCCGCAGCATGGAATCCTGCAACTGCGCCATCGTTGCGTAAATGCTCTTCTGCTCCTTCGCAGACAGGTTGATGCGCGGACCCGAGAGCAGCGGCCACCCGGGCGACAGGAACAGAATCAGCTTTTGCCCGGGAATGGCAGATGCGTACTGTACCAGCTGCCCCAGCGATTTCACGCCGATGTTCGTACGGTCCACACCGCCGTATTGCGCGTCGCGCCGTAGCTCGTGCAAACCGATCTGGTACTTCTGTAAAGCCTGGTTCTCTGCGTTGCCGTCCTGAGAGAAGCCCGGCTGTATGTCCATCTTCGTGTCGGTCATCACTGCGATGGTGAACGGAACACTTAGCTGCCCCTCATTTTTTGTGAAGAACTTCTTTAGCTGATCACGTTCGTAGGCGATCGTGGTGACTCCTGTATTTACGTCGTCAAGCACCAGGATCACATGCACCGGTGCGGTCCCCGTACTCACTGGCTGCAAGGACTGCACGCTTGCCGGCGATCCGTTATCCAGCAGCGTCACATCGCTTTTCTGCAAAGCTCCCGGGGAGCCACCACTCAGCACCACGTTCAACCGCATCACGTTGGAAGGCATACTCGTGCCGCTCGAAGTACCCGTCTGGCTCGCCTGCGCGCGCGACACCTGGCACCCGATCAACACGGCAGCCAACGCCACCGACACACATCCCAAAGATCGCATTCTCGAGCTCCTGACCATCACTCTTATCGTTAGATGGCAAGCTGCCCGACTCAAGGAGCCTGGGCTGATTGTGAGAAGCGGCTGCGGACCGAAGCGTCCGGCCGCGCGTGATCGCCGGTCCGCGTGATCGGCTCCTTTCTACGGGGCTTCTCCTCTGTCGCTCCTTGGCGCAGGTTCAGGTTGTCGCAGACTTCCAGGCAGCGCGTCTGCATGACTGTGTGTCTTACTGCTTCGCCAGCCTGGTCCAATCCTGGCAGTAAAATGGAGGGGATGATGAGTCCAGAGAACAGCAGCAAAACAGGCACAATCAGCCGCCGCGCAGTGATCAAGAGCGGTGCGATCGCCGCAACCGCACTCGCCTTCGGACGCGCGAGTTGGGCCGCACAAAACCAACCCGCCATCCCACAGGTGCGCCTCAACAACGGCGTCATGATGCCCATGCTCGGCTTCGGCACCTACAGCCTTCGCGGCGACCTCTGCACCGAAAGCGTGGCCGACGCCATCACGGCCGGGTACCGCCTCATCGATACCGCCAAGGTGTATGTAAACGAAGAAGCGGTGGGCGCCGGCATCCGCAAGAGCGGCATCGACCGCAAGTCCCTCTTTGTCACCTCCAAAATCTGGGTCGAGGATTCCGGATACGAACCTGCGAAAAAGGCCTTCCAGGTCACGCTCGACAAGCTGCAGCTCGAATATCTCGACCTCTACCTCATTCACCGCCCACGCGGCGACGTGAACGGCTCGTGGCGCGCCATGGAGGAACTCAACGCGGCCGGCAAGATCCGTGCCATCGGCCTCAGCAACTTCGACCCGGCCCAGTACAGCAGCCTCATGGCCTCGGCAAAGACCACGCCCGCAGTCAATCAGGTCGAAACCCACCCAATCCTTCAGCAAAAAGACGAACTGGCCTTCTTGCAATCACCCGCGGTGCGTATGGAAGCATGGGCACCCTTCGGCGAAGGCCGCAGCGGTCTCTTCACCAATGCCACGCTGGAAGAGATCGGCAAGAAGCACAACAAAACCGTCGCCCAGACGATGCTTCGCTGGCATTACCAGCGCGGCGTCGTTGCCATCCCGCGTTCCTCCAACCCGGACCATCGCCGCGAGAACCTGGCCATCTTCGACTTCGCGCTGAGCCCGGAGGAGATGCGTCAGATCTCCGCCCTTGACGAGAACCGTTCCTTGTTCCCCGAGTGGACCTAGCGAACCGCACGCCCAAGCAGTCCGCACGCGTGAGCAATCCAGAGCGCGCACAATCAGAAGAGCCCGGCAGATGCCGGGCTCCTCTGATTGCTCCCTAAATAAAGCGGGACTGACAAGCACGTCACGCATCAGAAGTTGCGTGCATACGTATCACGCGGCAGGCCCACACGCCGCGCCCGGTCGCGCAAAGCGATCGCGCTCACCGCGTCCGACGGACCTGCCAGCGCCACAAAGTAGGGCGCGCGCCCGGTCGGCGAATACACCTGCGGCTGCAGCCCGACATACTGTTGCCTCAACTGCACGGCTTTGCTCTTCGCCTGCTCTTGATAGCGGTACGTGTACGCGATCACATGCCAGCCCGCGTGCGCGCCGGATGCAAACAGCGATTCGGTCGCAGGCTGCGGCCTGGCAGCGGCAGCCGTCGCCGGACGCTGCGCCGCCGCTTCGGCTTGCAGCACCGTCGACTGCGTCACCACGCCGTGCGGCGTAGCTTCCGCCGTGGCGCGACCGGCTACCGTACCGGCAGCCGCCGGCGCATGATGCGTCCCACCCATCGTGTTCCAAAGCACGAATCCAAGCACCGCCGCGACCGCACCGGATGCAACCCACACCTTGCGCTGCGCAAGCTGCGTCTTCAGGAAGTCCACCCCCTGCAGCACGCCACCCACAGACCCCATGCCGGTGTTTAGCCGCAACCGGTTCCGCACACGCTCGCGGCGCAGATCCAGCGATCCATACGCCGCGCTTTCAGCGCTCGCCGACGACGCCGCTCTCACACCCGCGCTTACCCACGGACCGACCTCACTTCTATCCGCATCGCGCGTCCCGGCATTCGCCGTTCCGACCGGGCGCTGGTCCCGACTCGCGAGCATGGCCGACACGGCAGCGGGCGAGTTCGCACCAGCCATGCGCACCGACGGCACCACACCAACGTCCTTGCGAGCCGCGCCCACACCAGCGGCCCTCACTGCACCGCTCTCCCGGCGCGCCGGCGCAACCCGGTCCGCCCCCGCCACGTGAACCCCATTCCTCACAGACACCACAGGCTTGGCAGACAACGGCGACATCGCCTGCGCTACCGGTATCGCCTCTGCGGAGGCAGCCCTCGTCGCCTCCACGCGCGGCGGCCTCAGCGCCGCCATCTCCGCGACAATCGCGGCCGCATCACCTGTTCCATTCAGCGCACGCCGCACTACCCGGTCAAACGGACTCGGTAGCTGCATCGCCGTACTCTCCTCCCACTGCGGCGTCAGGCAGCGGCGAAGCAGCAGCCCCAGGTCGTGCACATCCCGTTGGCGCAAGGCCTTACGTGCCTCCGGCGTGTCCGCCTCAAAGTCGCCAGTGCATTCGCGGACGCAGTCGCTCCGCAGCTTCACCACCTCACCCATCGCAAACACGTTGATCGCGTCCACGTGCCCGTGAACCAGCCCGGCGGCATGCAGCGCCGCCAGAGCGCCGGCCACAGCCTCAGCCACCTCCGCTGCCTCCTCGACCGACAGAACACGTTCGCGCAGCACATCGGAAAGGCTGGCGTCGCTCGGTTCCAGCAGGCAAAAGGCCAGCGCAACGCCATCAAACATAGTCTGGCCCGAATCTCGGATCGCCTGCAGCCCCGGGTGCGACACAGCAGCTGCCTTCTGCCACCGTTCGATGAGCTCGCCTTCGTCAAAGTGCGATTCCGTAAGACGCAGCAACGCCGGCTCACCCCGCGCGCTCGTCACAAAAAAGGCACTGCGGCCCTCTGATCGGGTCAACCGGCCAACCGGATAACCCGCCAGTGTGTTGCCCTCATATTCGGTCCAAAGATGCATACGTATCGATCCTGGGGTGAAGTAGTTGATTAGCAATGCACGTCTGCGACCAAATCGAAATGCGGCAGCAGCGCGGCTTTGGCGATCAGGGCGTCACGAGCGGCCGGCCGGAAAGGGCAAATCCTGCCCGGCCTCAATTGCCAGTGGGAACATAATCGGAATCTTCCCGATTACCTGCTGCCGGTCTATGGCGATTGCATTCAAAGGGGAAAACCGGAAGGTCGCGCGATAGCTTGAGTTAGAGGATTGGTCCTGGACTAAACGCCGAACGTCCTCACCGGCGTCTCGTTCCACTGTCCCAGCGCCTTCAACTCCTCCGCCACGACACCCGCAATCCGCCGCGCCTCCGGGAGATCACCCGCAGTGAGGCTGATCGCTCCGACCCGCGGATGCCCGCCGCCGCCGAACCGCTCGCAGATCTTCGCGATATCCGCCAGCCGATCCTTCGGCACGGTCGTCCACGGACTCGTCCCCACCGAAATCTTCACGCGAAAGCTCGACTGCGACAGCCCCACCGCATACACCGCCTCGGGCAGCAGGTAGTAGGGAATGAACTTCGAGTAGCCCTCCGTCGGCTGGTCCGTTATGTCGAACGTGATCACGCCCCGTTCGGCATTCACGCGCGACCGCAGCAGCGTGATGTCCGCCTGCTGCTTGGCCAACCGCGGTTGCAACACTTCCTGAACAAACACCTCCTGCAGCGTAGCCACCAGCGGCTGCGAAGTCAGCAGAGGGATCATCCTTGGAATGAACTGGGGATCGTTCGTAGACTCAATCGCGGTCGCAAGTTTCATCGCAGGTGCGGCTAGCGAAACCGCAGCTTCCGCCGACTCAAATCGTGCACCATCGATCACATCCGCCCAGTGAAGCAGGTCCTCCATCCCGGCCGTCGAAAACCCAAATCGTGAACGCGCCACATCCGCAATTAGCCCCGTGCACGACACGTAGCTGGGATCGAAAAACTTCTGCGTTTTCTCCCCGGCTCGCTTCTTCTCCGCTTCGAACTCCCGCCGCAGCTCCTCCGTCATAAACGCGCTCACGTGATGATCAAACCACCACGTCACCTTGGGCGATGCCGAATACTTGAAGTCCACGATCGCGTTCTCGTCGCCCGAGAAGTCCGCCTCGTCCAGCCCACCGCCGGCCCTGTGTTGCAGCCCGCAATAGTCGTACTCACTCGCTGTTCCGATGCACTCACGATGAAAGCGCGTAAATAACGACGCCGAGCATGCCCCATCGAAACAATTGTTGTGAAACAGCACGCGCATCCTCATGCGTTCTCCGTCAGCCGGCTGATGGACGAGAGCCGCGACTGGTTCAGGTCCATCTCCCGCTCCAGCATTCGATGCAGCTGGTCCCCAATGCGGCCTTCATCGCGCAATCGCAGCAGCGCTTCGCGCTCCACCACCGTCGTCTCCTGCAGGATCCTCATCAGCGGCGCCAACTGCATCTCTTGCTCGCCGGCACCGGGGCCGCAGTCCCCGATCAGCTCCAGCCGATGGCTGTACTGGTGCAGGAGGTCCTCATACGTGTGGTCGTTCGCGCGGTCGCGGCTTCGCTCCTGCTCCAGGTGCTCCATGCCCGCACGCAAAATGATTCGCCGCGCCTCGCCTTCTTCGCAATATGCCGAATCGTCGTCACGCAACCGCAGTGTTCGCACCAGCCACGGCAACGAAACACCCTGCAGCACCAGCGTTACCAGGATCACCGCAAACGTCAGAAAGATAATCAGGTTCCGTTGCGGAAACGGCTCTCCATTTTCGCGCGTGTACGGCAGGCTGTTCGCCGCCGCCAGCGCCACAACGCCGCGCATGCCCGTCCAGCCAACCACAAAAATCCCGCGCGGACTCGCCGGACTCGTCTGGTGCTGCAGCACCCTCCGCAGCTTGTTTGAGATCATCGCACCCGGGTACACCCAGATCATCCGCAGCGTAATCAGCACCAGGCTGAACACCAAGCCATACAGAAACAGTCGCAACCGGCTGTACTGGCCCAAACCCTGCAGCACCGCAGGCAACTGCAAGCCAAGCAGGATAAACACCAGCCCATTCAACAGAAACTCCAGCGCCTCCCACACCGAATACGCCTGCAGCCGCGTGTTGGCCGAAAAGAACCGTGCCGATTGCCGGCTCAGCAGCAAGCCGCACGCCACCACCGCGATGACTCCCGACGCATGGATCGCCTCGCCTACCAGGTAGCACGTGTACGGCGTGATCAGGGTAATTGCGATCTCCACCGGACCGTCGTCAATCCAGCGCTCCATCCACATGATGCCGGCGCCAATTGCCGCACCCACACCCAGACCGCCCGCCAGCAGCCACATCAGTCGCAGCAGGCCCTTGGTGACCGTCGGTGCCGCGCCCTCGGTCAGCATTGCCACGCCAAACTCCAGCGCCAGCAAACCCGTCGCATCGTTCAACAGACAGTCGCCTTCCAGGATGTCAACGATGCGCTGTGGCATTCCAACCTTGCGCGCCACGGAGCTCGCCGCCACCGCGTCCGTCGTGCTCACCACCGCGCCCAGCAGAAAGCCCATCCGCCAGTCGAACTCCGGCAGAAAGTAGTGCGCCGTAAAGGCCACACCAAACGCGGTAAAGAACACCAGCCCAAACGCCAGCAGGGCGATCGAAGTGATGTTGAACTTGAACTCGCGCCACGACGTCGTCCACGCCGCACTGAACAACAGCGGCGGCAAAAACACCAGAAACACCACATCCGGCGGCAAGGGAATCCGCGGCAGGTGCGGCAAGCGCGACGCGCCCAGGCCCACCAGCACCAGCACAATCGGATACGACAGCGAATACCGCCGCGCCACGCCACTGATCGCAGCCACGGCGATCAGCAGCCCCAGCAACAGCAGCTCCAGCGTATGAATGGGCGTCATGCTGCCAAACATGACTTCAGGTTAGCGCCAGCTTCGCTGTCCGAAGCTCAAATCGGCGGGTTCGCCGCGAAAAGCTCGCGTATGCTGGATGCTGCCATGCCCCCCGAACAGCCACAAGCAGCAGGTGTGCGTCAGGGCTCGCGGTCTCCGACGCAGCGCTCCGAACTCTTCTACCGTAACCGGGTGCTGCGCCCGGGCTGGGGCGTCCTTCTGTTCTTCGTCGTGCTGGCCGGCACCATCGCCGCACAAACTCTTGTCCTGCTGCGCCTGGCGCACTTCCAGGACCGGCCACACACCGCCCTCACACCGCGCGACTGCATTGCCAACGCCGTCATGGCCGTCGCTGTCACCGTCGCCACCTGGGCTCTCTCCACCCGCGAACAGCGCCGCTTCGCCGATTACGGCTTCCGCGCCCGCACTCCCGTGCGCAATTTGCTTGGCGGCATCCTCGCCGGCCTGGCCCTGCTCTCGGCGCTGGTACTGCTGCTGCACCAGCTTGACCTGCTCGTCTTTCGCGGCCAGGTCCTGTTCGGTGCCGCCATACAGTGGAGACTCGCCTTCGAGTGGATCGCTTTTTACGGCCTGGCTGTTTATGTGGAGGAGTGCCTGACGCGCGGCTACCTGCAATACACTCTCACCCGCGGCTTCGCCTGGCTGCTGCGCCACTACTTCGCCGCCGCCTCGGGTGTGCAGCTCGCCTTCTGGATCGCCGCCCTGCTTCTCTCAGCCATCTTTGCCTTGCTGCAAAGGATCAATGGCGGTGAAACGCCTCTGGGCTTGCTCAACGCGGCGCTCTTCGGCCTGCTCATGGCCTTCAGCCTGTGGCGCACCGGATCACTCTGGTGGGCCCTCGGTTACCACGCCGCCTGGGACTGGGCACAAAGTTTCCTGTGGGGCGTGCCCAACAGCGGCATGCGTACCCGCGACCATCTCTTTCTCACGGAGGCCACCGGCTCCGCCCTCCGCAGCGGCGGCAGCACCGGTCCAGAAGGCAGCATCTACGCCCTGGGCGCCCTCGCCGCCGGCTTCGGTATCCTCATGC
>CAXUEG010000122.1:6422-8138 GCA_964249935.1 uncultured Terriglobus sp. | reverse complement strand
ACTGCCTTAGTGCCTCGGGAACATCGACGAAGGGTGCTTGTGCCATGGCTTGTCCTTAAGCGGCAACGCCGCTCCGGTATTGGAGCGGCGAGGTGTGGGCTCGGATGCAGGTTACAGCGACGACTCGATCTCGAAGCCCCACGCTTCCAGCAGCGCCTCCGGAATGTACTTGGAATTCTTGTTCCGACGTGCCCACTCACGCAAACGAGTTGACCGGACATACTGGTCCGGCGTGAGCTTGTATTCCTTCACAACCTGCTCAAACGAGGTGATAGTAGGGACAACCGGACCGATCGGCTCCGGCTTGCCCCAGTTTGGATTTCCGCGGCGCTTTGCCATGCTTGTGTGCTCCTTTGCTGCGGTTGCGCTGCGAGACTGCCGCAAGTGCAACGAAACGCTTTAGTTTAGCGCGTTTTCGCTGCCTTGTCCAGCGTTTCTGCCGGAATCGCGTCGTTTGCCCGCATGGCGTCGCATTTGTACTAGCTGCGTGCCACTTTCATGTCTATTCTGCTGCTGCATTGCAAACCAGAGTTCTTGCGTGCGCTCTGGTGCCGAGGTGACTCGTATGGTGAACGACTCTCTGGTGTCCTCTGAAACTGCGGCGACCCCTCTCTCCGCATCGTCTTCCCGGCGTCACGGGCCGCCGAAACGGACCATCGTTTTCCTCCTTATAGCGGCGTGCCTCTTCTGCACCCTTGCCGCCGAGGAGTGGCTTTCCATCGGGCGGCTTTCGATGACCTTCGATGAGGGCGCGCACCTTTACGCCGGCTACCAGCATTGGAAGGCGCGGGATTTCGGGGTCAATCCCGAACATCCGCCGCTTGTGAAGCTGGTCGCCGCGTTGCCTCTGCTGACCAGGCAGATCAAGCCGCCCAGCCCTCCGCGTTTCTTCTTTCTCCAGGAGCAGTACACCGGCGGCGATCAGCTGCTCACTGAGAACGGCAATTATCGGCTGCTGACTCCGGCGCGCATCGCTGCCAGTTCCTTCGTCCTGGTGCTGGCGCTCTTGTTGTTTGCGGCAGGATGGGAGATGTTCGGTCCGCAGACAGGTCTGCTGGCACTTGCCCTGCTCACGTTCGAGCCAACAATCCTTGCGCACGGCGCTCTGGTGACGATGGATATGGGCACGGCCTGCTGCGTCTTTGCCGCTGTGTATGGGTTCTACCGCTACCTGAAGCAACCGGACTGGTTGAGGCTGACGCTCTGCGGAGTCGCTGTGGGTTTCGCCCTGGCAGCAAACGTCAACGGCATCCTGGTGCTTCCAGCACTGGGTCTCATCGCGCTGTGGGAGATCGCGGTGGCATCATCGGACCGCGTAGGCCGAGCGAAAACGCTGACGGGGGCTTTCGCTGTGATTTGCTCCCTGGCCTATGTGGTGCTGTGGGGCTTCTACACCTTCCGCTATGCGGCGCGTCCTGCCGGCCTGACCCTCGGACCTCCACTGGCTGCTTTCGTGCACATGGGACCGAGTCCGTGGAAGGCGAGCCTCCTGCTCCGTCTCGCGTCATGGCACCTGCTGCCGGAAGGCTACCTGTTCGCGTGGACCAAGCTGGCGACGCCGTTCACCGCAACCCCTGCATTCCTCTTTGGGCACACGTACCCCACGGGCACCTGGCTCTACTTTCCGGCAACACTGCTGATCAAGAGCACACTCACGCTGATCCTGCTGCTCGCGGCTGCGCCGTTTGTCCTGAAACGGTCGGCGCGCGAGGTTAT
>CAXUEG010000122.1:1342-6412 GCA_964249935.1 uncultured Terriglobus sp. | reverse complement strand
ATTCTTTTTGCCTGCCTGCCATCTCATACGAATACCGGGGTCAGACATGTGCTGGCGATTTATCCCTTTGCCATGCTCCTGGCCGCCGCTTCGGCGTGGGCGATCGCACGTCGATCGCGTGCGGGAGTCGGTGTCGTGGCTGTTCTGCTTCTGGTGCAGATCGCGACCTCGCTGCATGCGTACCCCGACTACCTGCCGTATAGCAATGAGGCGTTCGGCGGATCTTCCAAGACCTATCGCGTGCTCACCGATTCGAATGTCGACTGGGCACAGCAGCTGAAAGAAGTGAACGCGTGGACTGCCGCGCATCATGTGACCGATTGCTGGCTGGCCTACAGCTTTCTCGGCGGAATCCCTCCCTACGAACACACGCCTTGCCGGCCGCTGCCTTCGGGGCTGGCAACGCTAGTGGGCCTGGCAGTGCCGCCGGTACCTTCGCACATCCATGGCACGGTCCTTGTTGCCGCCTCCGATGCGGCGGGAGTCCTCGGCGGACCGGGGAGCCTCAACCCATACCGTCAATTTCAGGACGGCCATCCGGCAGGGCTCATCGGCAACTCCATCCTGGTGTACCAGGGCGACTTCGATGTGCCGATGGTCGCGGCGGAGTCGCACCTGAGCCAGGTCGCGACGCTTCTCCGCACCGGGCAGGTGGATACGGCAGCAAAGGAGGTAGAGGCCGCGATTACGGCTGACCCCGAATCCGCTTCAGTACAGGCCGATGCGGGTGGTGCGTTTCTACAAATGCATAAGCTGCCGGAGGCGCAGCAGGCTTTTGCCACCGCAATGCGCCAGAGTGCCGCATTACCCCCGGCGGAGGCGCAGGTGATTGCGGGACGTATCGCACGCATGCAGCATCCGCCGTTCTAGCTATCTCTGGAGTGCCTGCACTCGGGTTCTCTTCAGCCCGTCAATCCACCAGTTCGCCGCGTTCGAGCTGATCGATCGCGCGTCCGGCGCGGTCGCGCAGCGCCTCCCGTTCCTCGGCGGACTTCTTGCGCAAGGTGTTGTAGGGCATGCGGAGCCGCTGGTTGCCGCCAAGCAGATCCTGGTGACGCTCAAGGAATGTCCAATAAAGTGCAGTGAACGGGCACGAGCCGGGGCCGGTATTCTTGCGCGGATCGAGCCGGCATTTGCCGCAGTAATCGCTCATGCGGTTGATGTAGGCCGCGCCGGAAACGTAGGGTTTGGTCGCGGTCAGGCCGCCGTCGGCGAAGGTAGACATGCCTAGAACGTTGGGTTCCACGACCCAGTCGTACGCGTCCACGTAGGCGACCCAGAACCAGTCGGTCAGCTCGCGCGGCGAGAAGCCGCAGAGGGTCGCCAGGTTCGACAGCACCATGAGCCGGAGGATGTGGTGCGACCAGCCCTGCTGCATCACTTGTTGCGTGGCCGTGTCGAGGCAGAACATGCCTGAAGGCTGCCCCCAGTAGGCCGGCGGCAAAGGCCGGTGCGCGTCCAGCGCCGACGGCGTGGCCGGCCGGTCCGGCGCGGCGTCATTCCGCTCCTTTACCAGCAGGCGACTGTATTCATTTGCGGACAGATTCTCCGGCGGGTCGGGGTGCTGCGGCAGGGTGCGGAAACCGTCGGTTACACGGTGTATGTGACGCATGAATTCCCGCCAGCCAAGTATTTGACGGATATACCCTTCGGCACTGGCCAGCGGCAGTGCCATCCGGCCGTACGCGTCGGCAACGTCGGCGACGATCTCCCGTGGCAAGAGTCGGCTCACGTTCATCAGTGCCGAGATCGCCGAGTGAAACAGCATCGGCTCGCGCGAGGACATGGCGTCCTCGTAGGGGCCAAAATGTGGCAGAAGCGCTTCGAGCGCGAAACGCCAATAGGCGCGGCAGTCGTCCGCAGTGACGGGCAGGTCGAAACCGTCGAAGGTGCCGATGCTGGGCACACCGTTGTGGCTGAGACAATCGATCAACTCAAGCGTGATCGCATCGGGCGGAATGGTCGGCCGCGTTGGCACCGCGACTTCGCCGCGATACGCCTGGCGGTTGTCTGCATCGAAGGAGAGCTGACCGCCGGTAAACTTCGTGGCCGTGTCCATCAGGGTGCCGGTCTGCTTGCGCATGTGCCGGTAGAAACGTTCCATCAGAAACTGGCGCTGACCTCGTCCGGTCCGGTCGCCGGGTGCAATGGCCGGCTCGTCGCCGAAGACCGCGGTCCAGTCGGCCTCCGTGGAGAGCCAGGCATCGTCGGCACTGTAGGTGAGATCAAGCCCCCTTGCCTGCCATTGCTCCAGGTCCTTACGCAACTCTCGTTCGGCAGGCGCCGCCAACTGGATCGTTGGTAGCCCGAGTTCGCGCTGAATCGCCAGCAGCTGCTCGCCGTAGCTGGCCGGGCCGTTGCGATAGACCACGGCGACGCCGCGTGCCTGCTGCTCCAGCGCGAAGTGCCGCATATTCGAGAGGACGACAAGTACTTTCTTCTTGTGATACGGACGGTTCCGGCCTTTTGCGTGCGATTCGATCAGGATCAGACCCGCGTTCTCCGGTGCGAGCATGCCAAGCGGGCCGATGCGATCATTCAGCCGGTCATATGGCACGAAGACCCAGCTGCGGCGCGCCCGCTCCGCGTCGCTCGGCTCGGACCCGCGCATCCCCTCAAGAAAGGTCATTCGTCGAGGTTAGACGAGGCGCTTTCGCCAAGCTGCCCGTCCGACAAGAGGCTGTTGCTCCGGCAAACATCTCACAAAGAGCCGGTTCAGAACTCTGCGCACTAACGCTGGCTGGCAGCTGCGATACAGGAGTCACCCGGAACGCGCACCCAGTGAGCGGGTCTGGGAACGTCGTTCATGCGCCCCGTCCATTCACCGATCAGAGAAGCGCCACCCGGCGCGAGAGATGCGGTGAAGGGATGAGGACAGCAAAGACCGTAGTAGGCCCACAACTCGACATCGACCCGGTCCGGCAGGACCGGCCTCACCTTGGCGAGCACTCCATACTGCTCAAGGGTGTGTTCGGGAGGCTTGAGCCCGTTGGCGAACCGGAGTTGTCCCGGAACCTGCAGCGCGTCGCTCCAGCCCGTGAAGCTGCCGTCCGCGGCCTGAGCAATGTGGAGGCATGTGTGCGAACCGACGCCGTGCTCGTACCAGGTGCCGGTCAGCATGCTGTGCTCGCGAAAGGCTGGACGTCGTAGGGTGATGGCTTCCGCGCGAAAGAGCCCGCGGTCGAAGCGGCCCCTCCAGGTCTGATTTGCCTCGTCCCAAAGAAGGTCGAGGTGCGTTTCAGGCAGGTTCGACGTATGGGTGAAATCGATGCGAAGACGCCTGCCGTCCCAGCTCGCGCCGCCGTTCGCTCCGGTAGTGAAGAAACTGAACCCGAGTATCGGCACTTCCTGACCGGACGGTCTCTGATAAAGGCCGATCTCAAATTGGCAGGGCTGTCAGCAGGGTGATGTTCATGCCCACATTGCCGCCGCGGCCGTCCGAGGTCTCCCACCGGCCGGCAAGTGCCTCCGGGTGAGTTGTTAGTTGACCGTACCCAGCGATGGTCCACGCGATCATGAGACATGCCAGCAGGACTCGCATCAGGATCTCCACTTCCTGCGAGGACACCTGCGCTGCCTCCTTTGTTCCAGGAAGCTACGGCGAAGCAATGGCAGGACCATGAGTTCCGAGTGGACACTCACGGATCTCGTCGGTTCCAGCACCGAAGCCGGTGCCGGTCACCGGCGCTTCGCTGCCTTGGCGGCTTTTTTGGCAGGAGTCTTGACCGTAGTCTTCTTCGTAAGCGCTTTCGCCGGTGCCTTCTTTGCTGCCGAGGACTTAGCGGGTGTGCCCTTTGCCGACGCTTTGACGACCTTGGTGGATGCCTTTGCTGCTTGCTTCACCGGCAGCTTGCTTGCGGCCCTCGACGAAGCCGCAGGTTTCTTTGCCGATGCTTTTGCGGCCGTTTTCGCAGCGTTCGCCACCTTCTTCGCCGGTGGTGCAGACCTCTTCTGCCCAACATTCTTTGCGACCTGCGCCCTCTTGGCGGGTGCCGCAGTGACCTTGGTTGCCTTGCGCGCGGGCGGAACCGCTTTCTCCGATTTTGCGGGCACCGCGGCTGTCTTCGCCGAAGCGGCTGCCTTCACGGAGACAGCCTTGCCGGTTTCAGCAACTTTCGCCGGAGTGGGCGCTGGAATGACAACCGGGCGTTTTGCCGCGATTTCGCGGGCGGCTTGCGGATGCGGCGTGGTGGCCGCCTTTTCCTGCTTGGTCGCGACGGGTGCCGGTTTCGCGGACAGCTTGCGTGCGGCTTCGCTGTCGGCCTCCGGCAGTACTTTGGGCGCTTTCGACGGACGTGCCGGCTTTTTCGGAGAAGGTTCGGTCTCGCCGGGCGCCAGCGGGGCGACCTTGCCTTCCAGCGGAGTTTCTACGGAAGGTTCGGTACCGCGGTCGGGGCCGGTCAGGGTGCCCGGTTCCATCAAACCTTCCGCTACGCCCAATGCTTCTTCCTGCTGCTCGACGCTCTCAGAGCTCTCCGCAGCGGCTGCCGCGGCCTTCTTGCCTTTGGCGCGGCTGGGCCGGGCTTCTTTCTTCACGCGGGCGCGGCGCAGGTTCAGCGGTGGCGGCGGTGCGGGAGGCGAGTACGGTTCCAGGAACGCCTTCATCTCTTCCGGCGTGGTCAGTTTGCCGTCCATCAACTCGAAAAAGAGTTTGTCGAGCAGATCGTTGTAGTCCGGCAGATCCGGGGTGATGCGCATCTCTTGCAGGGTGGCGTAAGGGATGCGTTGGCGAGCGGTGGGCGAGTCGTTCAGAAACGTCTTGAGCCGCTGCTGAACGACACCTTTGCCGTTCACGAGCATGGACAGGACCAGCTCAGGCTCAGCTTCATGCAGCATGCGCCAGGCGGCGGAGGGAGTCGCGGCCTCTTTGCCTGAGAAGCGGGCCTGCAGCTCGCGGGTGCGGCTCTCAAGCGAGTCGACCTGTGTGGCGAAGCCGGAACGGGCGAAAGAGTTCTTGACGGCTTGCACCTCGGCTGGGGAAGCCTTGCCCAGCAGAAATGGCAGGGCGAGCGCGGAAGCGTCCGCGAGCACACCCTGGGTGAGCAGCTGCCCCTGCTTTTCGCGCAGTTC
>CAXUEG010000122.1:335-1332 GCA_964249935.1 uncultured Terriglobus sp. | reverse complement strand
CTTGGCGGCGGCGAGCTCTGGCGAGAGCAGTGCAAGCCAGCCCTCGGCATCCAGCGCGCGCATCACGCGGACTGGATCTTCCTCGTAAAAGATCTCCTCTAACTCGTAGCCAATACTGCTCTTTGGCGCGGAGCCGAACAGGTCCTCGGATTTCGCATTGTCGTAGCGCTGGCGCGTGCGCTCCTCCATCTGCCAGCCCAGGCGCGCGATCAGCCGGACAGCCCGCACCATGCGCGTGGGGTCCTCAATAAACCCGTAGTTGCTGATCAGGCGCAGCTCGCGGTTTTCGATGTCGGCGACGCCGTTCAGCGGGTCCATGAGAAGGCCATAGGAACCCTCGTTCAGCGACAGCGCCATGGCGTTGGCCGTAAAGTCGCGGCGGCGCAGGTCTTCGCTGATGCCGGCCGCGGTGTAGACGGGCTTGCCGGGCTCTCCAAATTCGGCGGAAACGGCCGTGCTCACTTCCACGCGAATGCCGCCGGGAAAGAGAAAGTAAAGCACTTTAGCTGAGGTATTCTCGCCGGTGAAGATCGCCCCGGAGGCTTCAATGCCACCACGCAGGGGAGACGCGTCGCCGACCACGGTCAGGTCCAGGTCACGGACAGCACTGCCCGCGGTCAGATCACGGACGGCGCCGCCAGTTAGAAAAACAGTCAGTTCCTCTGCCCGGGCCAGGTCGCGAACAATGCGAATGGCGCGCTGTTGGGCGGCGGAAAGGCGGTTTTCCAGGAGGTAGATATAATCGGCCATGGGGCGCTCTTGAACTCCGGAGACCGGTTCGAACCGGTGTACAAATCTCGCCTAAGACGCACAATCTGCTCTGTTTAGTCGCACCTGGCGGGAACATCGTAACGCCCTAGCGTAGCACAGGACTTTCGCGGAAGTCACGCAGATTGTTGCACAAAGAGATGTGCTGCCATGCGGCAGCGTTGCTACCCTATGGATGCGGGGCGCGGGCTGGGAGCGGTTTTGGGGAGCGGGCAGAAAAAGGTGATCG
>CAXUEG010000122.1:0-325 GCA_964249935.1 uncultured Terriglobus sp. | reverse complement strand
CCGAGGGACTCTGGGTCCGGCTCAGTTTTCGCGATGGTGACGAGATGGAAGGACTGGCGGCGCTCGATCTGTCGCTCGCCTCCGGTCTGGCCGAGGATCTTGGCCTGCAGATGGTGCCTCCGGATGTGCGTGGCAATTCGCAGCGCGTGTACGTGCCGCGGTCCGCGCTGAGCGGGCTGCAGGTGGTCGCGGTGGTCACCACGCCGACGCGCCGGAAGCAACTGGAGCAGCTTGCGGACCGCGCCGAAGCCGGTGAGGAAGCGCCGCAGGCGGACCTGTTCTCAAGCACTGCCGGGGAGGACCGGTAAGTGGCTGCGTTCGCGCT
>CAXUEG010000121.1:280-8212 GCA_964249935.1 uncultured Terriglobus sp. | reverse complement strand
CAGCACGCGCAGGTACAGCGCGCGGAACTCCGGCGTGCGGTGGTGAATGTCGGCAGCGGCCATGGCAAACTGCGCGGCAGGCAGCAGCGGGGTGGGGCCAGGCGTGAACAGGCGAATCTTCCGGATCATGGGAGTAGTTTAGCTGGCGTAAACATGCGAGACCGGACCGTAACGTCCGGGACATTCTGCAGGGTGCTGAGATGGAGAACGCGACGGCCACTTAGCGTACGTTCGGTCGGTCTCTACGGCTGTCCAGATACACTTGACGTGAGGAACGCCATGACCATCAACGAGCAGATCGGCAAAGATATCGTGGAAGCGATGAAGGCGAGAGAGTCGCTGCGGGTGGAGACACTGCGCATGGTCAAGGCCGCTGTTCACAACAAAGAGGTGGACAAGCGCGAACCGCTGACCGACGCGGAGACTGTCGCCGTGCTGAACACGCTCGTCAAGCAGCGTCAGGACTCCGCCGAGCAGTTCGCCAAGGGGAACCGGCCTGAGCTGGCGCAAAAGGAGCAGGACGAGATCAAGCTGCTGCAGGTCTACCTGCCACAATCCGCGGGCGAAGACGAGATTCGCACGGTGGTGCAGGGCGCCATCGGGCACCTGGCCGCGGGTGGCACCACGCCGGGGCCGAAGGATATGGGACCCGCGATGCGCATCGTGCAACAGCGCATTCTCGCCAGCGGGCTGCACGCCGACAACAAGACCGTCAGCTCGATCCTGAAAGAAGAGCTCGCGAAGGGCGCGGCTTAGCCGCCCGCCCGTTCTGCGGCGTCGCGCAGTTCGTCCTGCAGGTGCTGCATGGAGCTGTACTGCTCCTTCAGGACCTCCAGCCGTTCCCGACCTTCGGCAGCGTCACTCTCGTTGAGCGTGCGCCGTGCGCGAAAGAACGCCTGAGCCCGTTCCCACTGATCGAAGGAGCGTGTCTGCTGCTCAACGTACACCCGCACGACAAGGGCCTCGCCGGCATTGCGCATCACCTCTTCCGGCTCCATGTGTCCCAGTACACCGGTTGAAAGCGCGGTATCCCAGGTGAGTGCGGTAAAGAAATAGCCAGCCGGCTTCACCTCCTCCATTCGCTCGTGCAGCACCTCCGGATGCTGCTGCAGCTCCGGATAGTCCGCGAGGATGGCCTGCAGCTTCGCGACACTCTCCTGTGTGCGTGCTCGCTCATGCTCCAGTTGCGCGTGGTTTTCCTGCAATTCCTTCTGCAACAAGGCACGCGTCTCCCGGAGCTGGTGCCGTTCGTGCAGGCGCTCACGTAATCCATCGAGAGCCAACGCGATCAGAATGCCGATCGTGACGATCCCGATGTGAACGACAAAGTCGCGGAACGAATGAGCCGGGCCTTCCGGTGCGTGAATGTCCATGGGTGCTTGCGCGAAGCATACACAATGCTTGGAGTCTTATTTCAGCTTGAGCATCATCTCATTGGTGCCTTCAAAGCCGAACTTTTCGTAAATGGGTTTGCCGAACTTGGAGGCATGGAGGGTGATTGCCTTCACGCCACGGCTGCGGCACTCATCCACAAGCATCTGGAGCAACTGCTTCGCGAAGCCGCGGCCACGCGCGGCGGGTGCCGTGTAGAAGTTCAGCAGGTAAGGGCGCGTCGGCTCGGCATCCATCCAGTGCGGCGGAAAATCAGCGAAGAACACGCCGGCGCTGGCGATCGCTTCGCCGTGCTCTTCCACGATCAGGCCCACGTAGCGGCCGTCGCGCAGACGCTTGCGCACCCACGGCTCGAAGGCGAGCGACATTGCATCCATCGCATCGGGGGAAGCGAACTTGTTATCGTCGAACATCCTGGCGCGGTGCTGCGTGATCAGTACGGCATCGTCCGGAGTGGCGGGGCGGATGGCTTCCAACGTGTCCTCGTAGATCTATCGTAGCGGGCGCGGCGCTTAGGATGGGCCTGCTGCCATGCCCAAGCCGATGACCCTGCCACTGAACACCGCGTTGCTGCCGATGGGGTCGCGGGTGTGCGTCGCCGTGTCGGGTGGCGCCGATTCGACCGCGCTGCTGCTTGCTGTGCACGAGGCGGCTTCGGCCTGCGGAGTTGGCGTGAGCGCCGCGCACCTGCACCACGGGATGCGTGGCGCAGAGGCGGATGCCGATCGCGAGTTTCTTCGCGCGCTTTGCGGCCGGTTGGATGTGCCGCTACACGAAGCCGAGGCGGATGTGCCCGCGGCGGCTGCGGCGTCCCGTGAAACGCTGGAAGAGGCCGCGCGCAATGCACGGCTGCGCTTCTTTGCAACGTTGCTGGCGAACCGTGATGCGGACCGCGTTGCTACCGCGCACACGGCGGACGACCAGGCAGAGACGGTGATGATGAAACTACTGCGTGGCGCGTGGACGGAGGGGCTGGGCGGCATTGCTCCGGAGCTTTTCGTAGATGCAGCGGGCCGGCCATCTTCCGAGGCGGAGGCGGTGGGACGGATCGTCCGGCCGCTGCTGAGTGGCTCACGCGAGCACGTTCTAGCTTTTCTGAAAAGCCGCAGCCAGGACTGGTGCGGGGATGCGACCAACGCCGACCCGGCCTTTACCCGCAACCGGGTCCGGGCGGAACTGATGCCACTGCTGCGGACGTTCAACCCGGCCATTGTCGCCACGCTGGGCGCCACGGCGGAGCTGGCGCGGGAAGAAGAGCGACGCTGGCAGAGCGAAACCGCTCGCCTGTACCAGGAGCTTGCGATCCCTGGCCGCCCGGTCCGCGGCGGCGGTCGCGCGGTCAGCACGGCACCGGACGAGCAAACGGTTGCGTTCGATCTTGCGCGGATAAAGCTGCTGGACTTGTCCGTGCGGCGACGACTGCTGCGACTCGCGGCAGAGCGCATGGGCGTGTCGCTGAGTGCCGCGGAGACAGCGCGCGTGCTGCAACTGGCCGGTTTGGCACCGGCGGGAAGCCTGCCTGATCCCACGGTTCCGTCGCGTCCAAATAGCCGGCTACAGCTGCGCGACGGCCTGCGCGCCGAGCGCAGCGTGCGGGAACTGCGGCTTTCACGCGGCCCATGACCGTCTCTCTGCCGCACCGTCGGACAAAAATGCTGCAAAAGGCGTAGCAGCTCATGTGCATCACGGGAGTAGAATCTTCGGAAATGGGGTGCAGGTTGCCGCCGCATCGGAGCGGATATCTGCGCGTCTAATGATCAGGGTTGGCCATCCGCCGCAGGCGTCTGGCCGGGGATGCGCGGAGCGCACCCGAAAGAGGGGTAGCAACATTGAATAGCACGGTGAAGACGATCCTGATCTGGGTGCTGATGATTGGCTGCCTGGTGTCCGTGTGGCAGATTGTCGCCCGCACCAGCGGCGGCGCGCATGACACCGGTATCAGCCTGAGCCAGCTGCAGGACTATGCCGACAAGGGACGGATCAGCGAAGTCACAGTCAACGGCACGGAAGTCACGGGTAAGTACAGGGACAACAACAAGGAAACGTTTCACACCACGATTCCGAACAACTACCCCGACCTTTATAAAAACCTGCACGACAAGGGCGTAAACGTCACGATCAAGGACCCGTCCAGCAATTTCTGGGTGGCGGCCCTGATCCAGCTGACACCCGTGCTGCTGATGGTGGCGCTGTTTCTCTTCCTGATGCGCCAGATGCAGTCCGGCGGCAACAAGGCGCTGAGCTTCGGCAAGAGCCGCGCTCGCCTCTTAAGCCTTCAGCAGAAGAAGGTCACCTTCAAGGACGTCGCCGGCGTGAACGAGGCGAAGGAAGAACTGAAGGAGATCATTGAGTTCCTGCGCGAGTCGGCAAAGTTTCAGAAGCTCGGCGGCCGCATTCCAAAGGGCGTGCTTCTGGTCGGACCTCCGGGAACCGGCAAGACTCTGCTTGCCCGCGCCGTTGCGGGTGAGGCAAATGTGCCGTTCTTTTCGATCTCCGGTTCGGACTTCGTTGAGATGTTCGTCGGCGTGGGTGCCAGCCGCGTGCGCGACCTGTTTGAACAGGGCAAGAAGAACGCGCCCTGCATCATCTTTATCGACGAAATCGACGCTGTCGGCCGGCATCGCGGCGCCGGGCTGGGCGGCGGTCATGACGAGCGCGAGCAGACGCTCAACCAACTCCTGGTCGAAATGGACGGCTTCGAGTCGAACGAGGGCGTGATCCTGATCGCTGCGACCAACCGGCCCGATGTTCTCGACCCGGCCCTGCTGCGTCCTGGCCGCTTCGACCGCCGCGTCATCGTCGACCGTCCGGACATTCGCGGCCGCGAAGAGGTGCTTCGCGTTCACGCGAAGAAGGTCCCGATGGCGGACGACGTGAACCTGAACGTCCTGGCTCGTGGCACACCGGGCTTCAGCGGCGCCGACTTGGCCAACATGGTCAATGAGGCTGCGCTGACCGCGGCGCGCTACAACCGCAAGGCCGTACACATGTACGACTTTGAGGTTGCCAAGGACAAGGTGCTGATGGGTGCCGAGCGCAAGAGCATGTTGCTCTCGGACGAAGAAAAGAAGGTAACGGCGTATCACGAAGCCGGTCACGTTCTGGTCGCCGCGATGCGCGACCACTCCGACCCGCTGCACAAGGTCACCATCATCCCGCGCGGCATGGCGCTGGGTGTGACGATGCACCTGCCGCAGGAGGACAAGCACACCGTGACGCGGGATTACCTGGAGTCGCAGCTTGCGATTTTCATGGGTGGACGCTGCGCGGAAGAAATCTTCCTGAAGCAGATGACTACCGGAGCCGGAAACGATATCGAGCGCGCGACCGACCTGGCCCGCCGCATGGTGTGCGAATACGGCATGTCCAAGATGGGTCCGATGACTTACGGCAAGAAGGAAGGTGGCGAAATCTTCCTTGGCCGCGAGATCCAACAGCATCGCGACTTCAGTGACGATACAGCGGAGCAGATCGACGCTGAGGTCAAGAAGTTTGTTCACGATGGGTACAGCTCGGCGTACCAGATTCTCGACGCCCACCACGACATCATGCACCGCATGAGCGTGTCGTTGCTGGAACGCGAGACGCTGGATGCGGACGAGATCCGTCTGATCATCGAAGGCAAGGACCTGCCTCCGATGAAGTCGCCGCTGGCGCACGCTGAGCCTGGGGATTCGGACACCCAAAAGGTATTGAAGCCAGAGGGCGGGCGCGCTCCGGGCTTTGGTGAGGGCCGTCCGTCGCACGCCTGAGTGCGAGGGAAAGGAACTGCGAAGAGGCGGCCAGCGATGGCCGCCTCTTCTTACGTCGAAAGTTGTCTCGCCCGGGGATGGTCGGCGGTTTTGCTCGGCAAATCAAGGCCGTCTGAACCGGGAAACGAAGGGCACAGCCGTTACTGTGGTCCTCCTGATCAGGCTTGGTTCGAGAATGCGAGCTGATTCGAACTGCTGGGATTATGCCATCCGCACGCGCCACCACTGTCCGAGCAGCGGCAGTTCGGCAGGCAACCTCACGTTGAGAAGCAATGTGATGATATTGCTCCTGGCTTGGCGATGCAGGTGAGCACAGGAGCAGCGTTCCGTAAGCATTGCGTGGGTCTCGCGGGTTAACTCCAGGCCCTGCTCGATCAAGGCAGCGTACAGGTCCAGCAGAGATCGTCCCTGCGTTTCCACCCGCAGATGCAGCGTGGATGCGCTGACCATCTGGCGTTGAAGTACCCATCCGCTGGCCCGGTCGATTGCGTCCATCAGCCCGGGCAGCAGGTCGGCTCCTGAACGAGTGCTGACCGCCTGCAGGCGAAGCTCCGGCGGGTCTGCCAGGTCGCCGGAGGTGCACGATGGTGGATTGAGTAGCGTGAGCAGTTCATTCACACTGGTTCTATCGGCACGCGGCTGCCCACTCTACTGCGGTGGAGGGTGCCTGTGCCGTCCGAAGGTGGTACGGTCAAGCAGCATGCAAGGCTTTCAGCAGCAGCGGTCGGCACACGCGCAATGATCCTGGGCACTGGTTCGGACCTGATGGAGATCGACCGCATTCGCCAGTCGCTGGAACGGTATGGTGACCGGTTTCTGCAGCGCGTGTTTACCGCGACGGAGGTGGAGTATTGCCGCCGCAAGATGCGCAACGCCGCGGAAAGCTTTGCCGCGCGCTTTGCCGCGAAAGAGGCCGCGGCCAAGGCGCTCGGGACCGGGATTGCGCAGGGTGTTGCTTGGACGGAGATCGAGGTCCGCCGGGCTCCCGGCCGACGGCCAACGATTCACTTCACCGGACGGGCGGCGGAACGAGCCGCGCGCATGGGTGTCCGCTCCGCTCACCTGACGCTGTCGCACAGTCGCGAAACCGCGCTGGCAGTGGTCGTGCTTGAGAGTTGAGGGGGCGGACATCCGGTGAATGACGGCCCGAAACCGAACCGGGCCCGAGCGCATCACACACTGAGCAGCAAGACCCCTTTACTCTCTGCCGGCGTTGTGCGCCCGCAAGGAATGGCATGCCCAGTCAAACCGAAGTCCGTTGGTCGCAACTCAAGGTCGGCATCATCGTCCTGATTGCCGTTCTGCTTCTCGTCCTGCTGCTGTTTCTGATGACCAGCTCGCAGGGAACCAGCGTGTTTACGCACAAGATTACAGTGCACAGCTACTTTGAGAATGCTTCCGGGCTGAAAGAAGGAGCTGCCGTCAACCTGGAAGGTGTAACGATCGGCACGGTCAAAGAGGTAAAGGTGGTGAACGATCCAGCGCGCAAGCTGACGCCGGTGGACGTCACCATGAAGCTGGACAGAAAGTTCATTGAGGGCTTGCACAAGGACACGAAGTCGGCGCTTTCGACCGTCGGTGTGCTGGGCGACACGGTTGTGGACCTGAACTCACAGACATCGACCGGGCCGCAACTGCAGGACGGTGATGAGTTGAAGACACTGGAGACACCGAATCTGCAGGACGTGGTTAAGGCCAGCCAGGGTACGATCGAAAGCCTCAACGTGACGCTGGCCAAACTCGACCGGATCGTGGATAACATCTCTCAGGGCAAGGGCGCAATCGGCGAACTGATTTATGACGACACGCTATATAAGCGGGCGAACGAGACCGTGGGCTAACTGCAGATACTGTCCAAGAAGCTGAATGACGGGCACGGAACCGTCGGCAAGCTGCTGAACGACGAGACCATGTACAACAGGCTGAACCAATCGGTCGGGCAACTGAACAGCATGATTTCGGATATCAACGCGGGCAAAGGCTCGGCGGGCAAGCTGCTGAAAGATGACGCTCTCTACAACAACCTGAACCAGACGTTGCAACATGCCAACAGCATCATGGCCGACGCGGACGCGGGTAAGGGCGGTCTAGGTCTGCTGACCAAAAACCAGGATTTCGCGAATAAGCTGAACGACACGGTAACGCGCCTGAACAGCATTTTGACTGGCATCGACAACGGACAGGGCACGGCGGGCCTGCTGGTTAAGGACCCGGCGCTGTATCACAACATCGACAAGCTCGCGACCGACTCGCAGCAGCTTGTGAACACGATCCGCTCGGACCCGAAGAAGTACCTGACGATTCACTTCAAGGTCTTCTAGATTGAAGACAGCGCATGATTAAGGCGGCTCTATGAGCCGCCTTTCCTAATTGTCTGTTGCCGTGGTTTGCTGGGTTCGACAGCGCCCGGCCACCTCCACGACTGCCGTATTCTCCTTCCGCGCCGCCCTCCAGAGTCAGGCTATCGACGCGGATGTGCCCTCGCGCGAGTTCGAAGTTGGCACAGGCCTGTGCCGAGGTGAAACACAATTACGCTCCCCGCGGCTGCAAGGCCCTAAGCTTCGAAATGAGAGGCGGTGATTGTGCGATGGAGCGGCGGAGAGTAAAGCGTTACCGGACATGTGGAAGAGTCGAGATCCCACGGGCACTCCGGTGCGTGCCGATGCTAGGAACGGTGGTTGACGTAAGCGAATCAGGATGCCGTGTGTGTGTGCCTGCGGGCGTGGATTTCGATGCGGACGATCTGCGCGATGAGGAGCTGTGGCTTGAGGTGAAATTCCGTACCAGC
>CAXUEG010000121.1:0-270 GCA_964249935.1 uncultured Terriglobus sp. | reverse complement strand
TACATGCCTGCCTCGAGATGAGACAGAGTTCTGCTTGCCGCGGCTCTCAAGCCCTAAGCTTGTGAGGAAAGGCGGCGAGAATTGCGATGGAACGGCGCAGGGCAAGGCGTTACCGGACACATGGACATATCGAGATCCCACGGGCGCTCACATGCGCACCGATGCTGGGTATGTTGGTCGACGTAAGCGAATCGGGGTGCCGCGTGTGCGTGCCTGCCGGGGTCGATTTCGATTCGAACGATCTCCGCGACGAGGAGCTGTGGCTGGAGG
>CAXUEG010000120.1:0-8226 GCA_964249935.1 uncultured Terriglobus sp. | reverse complement strand
GGCCGCGACCGCCGCCACACGTGCCGCGTTTCGCCCCACCAGGAACAGGTTCGCGCCCTCGCGCGCCCAGATGCGCGTGGTCGCCTCGGCAATGCCGCTCGTCGCCCCCAACACCAGAACCCGTCGCGGCGTATGCGTCAGGTCGCGCTTCGGCAGCGCGACCTCCGGCGTGGATTCCAAACTCATCTGCTCAGCCATACACCTGTCTTCCCGCGCAATCCACGCTGCAATTCAGCACGAGCGCTACTGCGTCACCCGCTCCCAGAAGCTCGAGCTCAACAAGGGATCCTTGTATCGCGCGAACCGCTGCCACTCCGGATAGCTCCGTTGAAATTGCCCCGGCGTCATGCGTGCATCCTTCGCCGGATACAGCTTGCCGCCGTAGTCCAGCGTCATCGCGGCCAGCCGGTCAAACAGGGCGAAACTCTTCTCTGGCTTGATCGGAAAATCAAGCGCCAGCGTGATGCCCGGCTGCGGAAAGCTCATCATTCCCGGCGACGGAGCATCGCCAAACGCCTTGAGCACCGCCAGGAACGAGGCGAGGCCACTCTTCGCCACCTCGTTCAGAATGGCGATCGTACCCTCGCGCGCGCTCGCCCACGGGATCGCGTACTGGAACTGCAGGAGACCGCTCTTACCGTACATGCGGTTCCAGTGCAGCACCTTGTCCAGCGGATAGAAGAACGGCTCGTAGTCCTGCAGCGCACGCACTCGCGGCTTCATCTGCTTGTTGAAAAATGCCGTGTTGAACAGCGCCACCGTCGCCCCGTTCAGCATCGCGCCGGGCGCATCCATCGGGAACACCAGCTTCGGCTCCTTCGACCGCGTCAGCTTGTCCGGGATCTTCGAGTGGTCGCCCAGCATGAAAATGCCGCGTGCGAAGTTCTTGCCAGTGCTGGTCACATCCACCCAGCTGACCGTGTACTCCACGTGTTTGTACTGCTCGGTCAGCGCCAGAAACTCGTCGACGCCGTGGAACTGGATGCCCTCGTAATCGATGAACCGCGACACGATCGCCTTCAGCTGCAGGCTGATGTTCGTGATCACCCCCGTCAGCCCCAAGCCTCCGATAGTCGCGGCATACCAGTCCGGGTTTTCCGTCGGCGAACACTCCAGGTGCGTTCCATCGCTGCGCACCAGTGTGAACCGCCGCACGTGGCGGCCAAACGTGCCCGCCAGATGGTGGTTCTTGCCGTGGATGTCATTGGCAACCGCGCCGCCCAGCGTGACATACTTCGTGCCCGGCGACACCGGCAGAAACCACCCATGCGGCACCGCGAAGTCAAGCAGCTGACCCAGCGTCAGCCCCGCCTCCGCGGTCAACAAACCGCTCTCAACATCGAAGTCCAGCAACCGGTTCATTCCCGTCGCCACCAGCAGGCTTCCGTCCTTCAGCAGGCAGCTGTCGCCATAGCTGCGGCCCATGCCCACGGCCAGCGCGCCACCTGGCATGCCCGCGTTCTCCTGCATCACGCGCGGAAAATCGTCCTGCCAGTTCAACGGCACCAGCTTCGCCGGGTACAGCGGGTAACGCCCCCAGCTGCGAAACGGCACCTCGCCGATCAACTGATCGTCCACATCGCCATGCGGACGCAACGGCGGCTCGTCCGTGGGCGCTCCACGGTGCTGCAGCACCGGCGACTCCTGCATCGTTTCCATTCCTCTTAGGATACCGCGTACGGTGTCCCAGCCCGGCAAAAGGCTGCCAACGTAAGCACGTCATCGCTACGCTGCCGTCCATCGCCGCAATCGGCGGCAGATATGTACCATCACAACCGAGATGCTGAAAGACACACGGAACCTCGAAGGCCTGAAAGCGCAATGACACCGTCCCCTGAATCGCTTCGAGTGCACTACGCGGAACTCGATGACGCGGCGTTGCTCCACCTGGCGGACAGGCGCGACTCGCTCACGCCGCAGGCGCAGGACATCCTGTCACAAGAGCTGAAAGAGCGCGGGCTCACGCCCCCGGATGTGGTGCAGGAACTACATCCCGACCTGGCGAATTCACCTGTCTGGGTCACGGTGGAAAGGTTCCGGGACCTGTCCAGCGCGATCGTTGCGCGTGGCGCTCTCGAAGCTGCGGACATTCCCTGCTTTCTCCGTGACGAGAACACGGTGCGCCTCGACTGGCAGATATCCAATTTCATTGGCGGCATGCGCCTGCAGGTGCAGGATCAGGATGCCAGTGCGGCACTGGCTGTTCTTCGCCAGACGTCACCGAGCGAGACGCAAAACGGTCCGAGTGAACTCGACGGGGAGGAACGCTGTCCTTTCTGCGGCAGTACCGATGTGCATCGCGTGGAGCGTGGTCTCGGACTTCGTGCTGCCGCGCTCTGGATGTTCTCTATCCCTCTACCCCGCGGACCTCGCGAGTGGCACTGCCGTCACTGTGGCAGACAATTCGCTGAAAGCGAACTTTTGCTCCCGCCCACGCCGTAATATGCATTCGGTCGGATCCAGAGACGCCAAGCAGCGCCCTAATCTGCGACATGGCTGAGGTAAGCGCATCACAAAGCCTGCAGGAGACAGCGGGAACCCATGCGCACCATCACTCTCGAAGAGCACATCACCACCGAACGTTTCATCCAGGCCACCTCCGGCACGCACGGTGGCCGCGGCGGCGCCATGGCCGAGTACCTGGAAAAGATGAACGCCGCATTGCTCGATGTCGGAGCCGGCCGCATCGCCGCGATGGACGCCGGCGGCATCGACGTGCAGGTGCTCTCACTTGCCGGCGGCGGCGTGAACGAGCTCGACGCCGGCCTCGCCGCCGAACTCTGCGAAGACGCCAACCACACGATGGCCGAAGCCGTCGCCGCTCACCCCACCCGCTTCGCCGCCTTTGCCGCGCTGCCCGTGCAGGACCCGGCCCGCGCCGCACAGATGCTCGAAGCCTCCGTCGGCAAAGGCTTCAAAGGCGCACTCATCAACGGCACGGTCCAGGGCAAGTTCCTCGATCGCCCGGAGTACCTGCCCATCTTCGAAGCCGCGGAATCGCTCGATGTGCCGATCTACCTGCACCCGGCCCCGCCGCCACAGCCCGTGCAGCAGGCCTACTTCGGCGACCTCGAACCTCCGCTCAACTTCCTCATGGCCACCGCAGGCTGGGGCTGGCACGTGGAGACCGGCCTGCACGCCCTGCGCCTCATGGTCTCCGGCCTCTTTGACCGCCTCCCCAACTTGAAGATCATCGTCGGCCACATGGGCGAAGACCTGCCCTACTCCATCGCCCGCGCCGACAGTGTGCTGTCCCGCGGTCTGCAAGGCAAGCTGAAGCGCGGCATCCAGGAATGCTTCGTCGAAAACTTCTGGGTCACCAACAGCGGCTACTTCACCCTGCCGCCCGTCCAGTGCGCCCGCGAGATCCTCAAGCCGGACCGCCTGATGCTCTCGGTCGACTACCCCTTCAGCCAGACGCAACAGGGCACGCAATGGCTCAAGGACCTCGCCTCCATCCTGCCCCAGGATGCAATCGAACGTATCGCTTACGGCAACGCCGCTGCCCTGCTGAAGCTCTGACTATGCGCCGTGTGTTTCTCCCAAGCTTTGCTCGCATCCTGCTCTGCGTTTAGGTGGCAAGAAACCCACTTCCCGTTACCGGCGCAATCTCGCCAGCTCTCTTCGCGTCGCACCTCTCTTGCGCATAAGGTTTTGCTTATGTAAGCTCCACTTATGAGTCCCGTCGATGCTGTGTTCAAAGCCATCGCGCACCCTGCTCGGCGCAAAATCATCTCTTTACTCTCGGAGTCCGATTGCTCCGTGAAGACACTCACCGCAGCGTTTGCGATGACGCAGCCAGCCGTCTCACAGCATCTGCGAGAGCTTCGGGATGCCGACCTCGTGACCTCCGAAAAGGTGGGGTTGGAGCAGATTTACAAGCTGACTGGCCGGCCCCTGGCTGTGGTCTTCGCTTGGTCGGGCAAGTACAAGCGCTTTTTCGATCCAACAGGACACGCCTGGGCATTCGTCGAAGAGCGGCAGGAGAAGAAGCATAAAACCAAAGCGGGCGAGGTCAAGCATGGCCGTTAGAGGGTCCGTTCCACAACCCGGCGTAATCGTTCCTCATCTCGTGGTTCGGGACACGGCAGAAGCGCTGTCCTTCTATGAAAGGGCGTTCGGGGCGACCATTCTCTATCGCTCTCCTTCTCCCAGTGGCGACGGGGAGCACCTGCACCTGAAGCTGTGGGATTCCCTTGTCCAGGTTTCCTCAGAAGAGCCCGCCCAACAGCAGCGCCGTGTTGAAGGTGCGCTGTTGGCTGCTCCAGAGTCGCTTGGCGGGTCCACCTGCGTGTTTCAGATCGCGGTGCCCGACGTGGACGCGGCGTACAAGAGAGCTGTTGATGAGGGTGGAAGTCCGGCGCTTCCTCCCACAACGATGTTCTGGGGAGACCGGTACGGCTGGCTGCGCGACCCATTTGGCCACGTATGGGCACTCAATCAAGTTCAGGAAATACTCACGCCCGAAGAGGTCGGAGAGCGTATGCGCGGCTTTGCAGCAGAAATCAGGGAGAGATCGGAATGAAGCTTTTCAAAGTAATCGCCAGTGTTGTGCTGTTTTCTTCGTCGCTTCTCGCGCAGACTCCGCAGTCTCGTGCACCTGGCGCAGATCCGTTCCGTTCACTCGCATTCCTGGAGGGCACGTGGGATGCGAACGTACAGAACAACGATGCGATCAAGTTGGCGGGACGCTACACATTCGACCGCGAGCTTCAAGGTCATGTCCTTGCGCGGCATGCGACAAATGATCCCGGATGCAAAGCGCCAACGAGCTTCGATTGTTCTCACAGTGACCTCCTCTACATTTTTCAGGAGATGCCCGGCTCCGGGCTGAAAGCAGATTACTTTGACAGTGAAGGTCACGTGATTCACTACGACCTGACGACGCCAACACCGACCAGTGTTGTCTTCCTCTCCACGCCGGGACCAGGGCCGCAATTCAAACTCAGCTACGAACTCTCAGGCAATGTCATGACGGGCAGATTTCAAATGCACATGCCGGGGCAGGGCGAGTGGCGCACCTATCTGGAGTGGAGCGGCAGCCGTAAGTAACGAGAAACACGGTTAGCTAAATTACTGAACTACCGGTAGCAGAAACACCAAAGATGTCTTCGTTCACCGCATGTACTGCTTCTCGCTCGGCACGTCCGCCGGCGTCTCCGTGCCATACAGCGCCCCATCCACATAGAACCGGATCGCCGCCGGCTCCCACTCCACCGCGAACACATGCCAGTCGTCCGAGAAAGCCTTGCCCTCCGGAAGGTTGAACGGCACACCCATCTGGCTGTTCGCGCCGTATCCAGGACCATGCAGCGTGCCATGCACCGTGCCCGGTTCCTTGCCGATCTGCTCCATGATGTCGATCTCACCGATGCCCGGCCAGTCCTTGAACTGCGCCGTCGGCTCGCCAAGCATCCAGAACGCCGGCCACGCACCCTGACCGCTATCCGGCAGTTTCATGCGGGCCTCCACGCGGCCATACTTCTGTGCGAACTTGCTCTGCGTGTTGACACGCGCTGACGTGTACGGCTTCGCAATCCCGTCCTTACCCGTAAAGTCCTCACGCCGCGCCGTGATCTCCAGGTTGCCGCCGCGCTGCTCCAGGTTGTTGTGCCGGCCCGTGTAGGTTTCCAGCTCGTGGTTGCCCCAGCCGTTGCCGCCCTCCTCCACGTTCCACTTTTTCGTGTCGATCGGTGACCCGTCCGGCGCGTTGAATTCATCGCTCCACACCAGCTTCCATCCGCTCGTCGATAGCGGCTCCTTGCCGGCGACCGTGCCGGGATGGGAAGCAGGATCCTGGACCACGCGAATAAAGAAGTCATCGGTGTCCACCGCAAAGGTCGCGCGGTTCCCTGGCATCGTCTGCCACGCACCCACCTTCGGCTGCACCGTCGTCCAGCGCGCCGCGTCGCCCACCCGCACCGGCAGATTGAGATTGGCAACGGGCGAGTCCCAGCGGTAGTCCACCGTCCCCGCGGCATCGTTGTAGCGCAGCTCCAGATCCGGGATCGCCGTGTACTTCAGGTAGGCATTGAACACCGGCGTGTAATCCAGGCCAAGCCGCTGGTTCATGTATGCCACTAGTTCTTCCGTCAGGATGTTTTTGTAAGCGAAGTGTGTCGCCACGTCGTGCAGCGTGCTGAACCACTTCGCGTCGTCGTTCACCGCGGAGCGCAGCGTGTTCAGCATCAGCGCGCCCTTGAAGTACTGATCGATCGGCGGGTCGGCGTTGCCTCCGCGCGGCTGCAGGATTGGCCGCTGGTACCGCACCTTCGGCCGCAGGCTGTCGATGTACCGCACGGCATCCGCGTGCCCATACATCGCCTCGACAAAGACGTCCTCCATGTAGGTACAGAAGCCTTCCTGAATCCACATGTCCGCCGGGTCGGCCGCACTCACGCTGTTGCCGAACCACTCGTGCCCGCTCTCATGAATGATGATGAAGTCGAACCGCGGACTGATGCCCACCCCGGTCCAGTCCGGCCCCAGATAACTATTCTTGAACCCGTTGCCATACGCCACGGCGCTCTGGTGCTCCATGCCCGCGTACGGCACCTCCACCAGCTTGTAACCATCGCGCACAAACGGGTACTGGCCGAAGTACTTCTGGAACACATCGAGCATGCCCTTTGCCTGCGCAAACTGCGTGTGCGCCTTTTCCAGGTTCTCGGGCTGCACATAGAAGTCCATGTCCACATTGCCGGACTGCGACGCGAGCTTGTCGCTCCAGTGCGCGTAGGTGCCAATGTTGAGAGAAACGTCGTAGTTGTTGATCGGATAGGTCACGCGCCAGTCCCACTGCGTGTAGCCACCGCCCACGTCATGCGATCCCAGCAGCCGGCCGTTGCTCACCGCGGTCAGCCCAGTGGGCACCTGGACATGCATGTCCACGCCCTCCTGCGGCTCATCCCGCCACTGGTCCTTATTCGGCCACCAGATGCTCGCGCCATCGTCCTCGCAGCTGGTGTAGATCCACGGCCTGCCCTGTGGGTCGGTGCCATACACCATGCCGCCAAAGCGCCCGATCGCCTTCGGCGTTCCTGACCACGCAACGGCCACCTCATAGGTCTTGCCGCGCTTCAACGGCTTTGCGAAATCCACAAAAAAGGGCGTGCCCGCTCGCTCATACTTCAGGTTTTTGCCACCCATGCGCACGCTGTCGATGTTCAGCGTTGGCGTCAGGTCAAGCTGAATGCGCGAAGCATCCTGGAGCATGCGGAACCGCACCGCAACCGTGCCGGTGATCGTCTTCGCCGCGGGGTCGACCCGCACGTCCAGCGTGTAGTGCAGCAGGTCGTTGTTTGCGCGCTCAGGACCATACGCGCCGCGCAGCAGGTTGGACGCCGGTGGAGCAGCAGGCTGCTGTCCAACACCAGTCCGACTCGACAAACAAAACAGAACAAAGCAGAAGGCGGCACAGAACGTCACTCGCAAACGCATGCGACCAGCTTATGACGTCTTGCGCCGGATGCCATCCTCCACAAACATGGGTCTCCAACGGAACAGGACAGCCGTACCGTCCTGCTGAGTGAAGAACCCCTGCATCGGCTCTCCACACAGGCAAAATGCACGGGGGAAGAAACTACTTCCGCTGCCCGCTCAGCTTCGATGCAGCCGCGGCCTTCTGGTCGCCCTTCTTTTCGCCTGCGGTCTTGTTCGCCTTGGGCTTGCAGCTCCCCTTCTCACCCTGCTTCTTACCCGGCGTTGGCTCGTAGCCCGGCCAGCACGCATTCGCCTCGCTCGATTTCTTCCCGCTCGCGCCCTTGGCCGCACTCTTCTTACCGGGCGTTTTCTTCGTGTCCGCACCCGTGATGTGCCGTCGACTGGCAGCCGTCTTCGTGTTCGGCGACTTGGTCGCACGTTTCACTGAGGGCGGTGCACTCTTCTTCGCAGACGCAGATTTCTTTGCGGCGCTCTTCGTCGTTGACTTCGACGCGGAACTCTTCGAAGCGCTCTTGTTCGCGCTCGACTTCTTCGTTGCGGATTTCTTCGCAGTTGCCATACCCGCTTAGAGGCGCAACAAAGCCGCCGCGTTTCCAGGCTCTGTCATCGCTATAGCAACACGCAATGCACGAACCTTGCCTTGCAGCCCTACGCCAAGCGGATGCGGATCGCACCCTTTGCCGTTGACGGATCGACCACCACACCGCCCTGCGTAATCGCCACCTTGCCTTGCGCTACCAGCCGCCGCGCCGCGGCACGCGCCGGCTCCATCAACGGCTCCCA
>CAXUEG010000119.1:0-8244 GCA_964249935.1 uncultured Terriglobus sp. | reverse complement strand
GCGGACGGCGGCGCGGCGGTGACGACGGTGGCGGAAGTTTTGGTGGCGGCGACGGCGGCAGCTCAGGCGGCGGTGGCGCCGGCGGCGGCTGGTAAGTCGGAGGTTGGACTGTGGCACAGATGCTAGAAGGGAAAACGGAGCGAGGAACGATGCGTAAGGGAACGATTGCAGGCATTGCCGTGGTGGTTCTGCTGCTGCTTGGAGCGCTGCTGGTGGGCGGCAGCTATGTGTCTGCCCGCAACAGCATGGCGGTGAAGAGCAATGCAGTGGATGAGGCGACGGGCGAGATCGGGATCCAGCTGCAGCGACGGGCGGACCTGATTCCGAACCTGGTGAGCACGGTGAAACAGTACGCCAAAGTGGAAACGCAGATCATTACGGCGATTGCGGAGGCGCGTTCTGGTTTGCTGCAGGCGCAGACGCCGAATGAAAAGCTGGCAGCGAACGACCGGCTGAACACGGCAATTCTGCCGTTGCTGCGCATGCAGGAGAACTACCCCGACCTGAAGAGCAACCAGCAGTTTCTACGGCTGGAGGATGAGCTGAGCGGCACGGAGAACCGGATCGCGGTGGCGCGCCGGCGATATAACCAGTCGATCCTGGATTACAACAACACAATCTCGGTGTTTCCGAACAGTGTGTGGGCGAGCATTGCCGGCTTCCAAAAGAAAACGGCATATTTTGCAGCCGATCCGGGGGCGAAGGCGGCACCGAAGGTGGACTTCGGGTCGTAGTTGGTGGTGTACGAAAACAGGAATGGCCGGCGAGTGCCGGCCATTTCTGTTGTTTTTTTCGGGCTCGCGCTGCGCGCTCGCGCTTGAAAAAGCAGGTCCTTCGCTGCGCTCAGGATGACAATGTCTTTGAGGCAGGTGCGATCGGGATGAGTGCGGTCGGGATGAGTGCGATCGGGATGGGTGCGATGGGATGGGTGCGGATTAGTATCCTGCGTAGCGGGTTACTTGGAGAACGAGCCTACGGCGCTGGCCTCGTCGTCCTTGACGTCGAAGACGGTGTAAAGCTTGGTGATCTGCAGCAGGTCATGCACCTTTTTGGTCAAGTTCAGCAGCTTCAGTTCGCCGCCGTTGTTCTTGACGCTGGTGAACGCGCTGACGAGTTCGCCAATGCCCGAGCTGTCGATGTAGCTGACGTCTCCAAGATTGAGCAGGATGTGTTTTTCGCCCTTGTTGATCAAGTCACGAATCGCGTCGCGCAGGGTTACGCTGCCCTCACCGAGGGTAATACGGCCGCTCAGGTCGAGAATGGTTACGCCGTCCACCTGGCGCGTGCTTACCTTCATGCTCATGGTCTTTCCTCCGGGAGAATCAGTGGCGCGGAGCGCCGGACTACTTGGCTTCGGTGCCGGCGTTTCGGTGCTTGATCATGGTCAGCTCCGTGCCGGGGTTGAGTTGGCGAAAGTTTACCTCATCCATAAGCGCACGCATCAGGAAGATGCCACGGCCTGAACTGCGAAGGATGTTTTCCGGCAGCAAGGGATCGGGCAGCAGAGTCGCATTGAAGCCGGCGCCCTCATCCTGAATGCGAATGGTGAACGCCACGTCATCGCATTGGAGATCGACGCGTACCTGCTTGCCGCTGCTGTAGCTGTTACCGTGCATGACGGCGTTGACGGCTGCTTCGCGGGCGGCCATGGCGATGTTTGCTGCGTCGTCTTCACTGAAGCCGTGCTCTGTGGCGAAGCGTTCCGACTCCTGCTCCATGCGGTCGACGGTGGCAAGGGTCGAGGGCAGGGTGAGTTCGATCCGGCCTGTCATGGAATCGTTCATGGAATCGTTCACATGCACCATCGGGCGCTGACATTGTCCGGTTCGAGCGACAAGCGCGTTCTGGGGCAGTGTGCTTGTGCCCTTCCGGAAAGTCAAGGTGAAAGCCCGTTCTGGTGGGAATACGCAGAGATGGCAGGATCGGTTCCACGTCGACCGACGCGCGGTTCGCAGGTCGAATGGTGCGGCAACTGTCAGCTGTACGGCGGGTTAGACTGCCCATAGGACGGGGCAGGAGCCCAATGCCACCGGAGGTGCGACGATGTCGACGATGCATGCGCGCCGCACCACTGTGGCCATGCTGCTGGGACGACCGGTGCTGCGCCAGGACGGAAGCACTGCGGGACGGGTCGCGGAGTTTCTGTTCCGCGGTCTGCAGAGCACCACACACGTGTATGCGCTGGTGCTGACGCGGAGCGGCCGTTTCCGCGATACGGAGGCCGTCACTGTGCCACTGGCGCAGTTGCAGCTACAAACGGATACGTCGATGGTGCTGGCAGACGGCTACATACCGGAGCGGCTCACCGAGGACGTCAGCTCTGTGCTGCTGGAGCGCGATGTGCTGGATCAGCAGATTATCGACGTGCACGGCCACAAGGTGGTGCGGGTGAACGATGTGGACCTGGTCTGGGAGTGTGCGGACGGCCACGCGTGCGACCTGCGCATTGCGGAGGTCGAAGTAGGCATGCGGGGCGCGTTGCGGCGCCTGCTGCACGGCCTGCCCGCGAGCGCGATCGAATCAGTGGCGCACCGCTTTCAGCCGCGGCTGATTCCGTGGGAGTTCGTGGACCTGATCGATCGCGACCCGGCGCGGCGGGTGCGGCTGAATGTAGAGCAGGACCGGCTGTCACGCATGCACCCGTCAGACATTGCGGACATTCTGGAGGACCTGGCGCCGGCCGAGCGCGATGCGGTATTCACGTCGCTGAACGAGGAGATCGCTGCCGAAGCGCTGGAGGAGGTCGACCCGCGACTACAACGTTCGCTGCTGGAGCATATGGAGTCGAGCCGTGTTGCCGACATTGTGGAGGAGATGGATCCGGGTGCGGCTGCGGACCTGTTGTCGGAGCTCCCGGAGGAGCGTTCGGACGCAATCCTGCGGCAGATGGAACCGGAGGAACGGCAGGAAGTGGAGGAGTTGCTGGAGTTCGCCGAAGATGTGGCTGCCGGCATCATGACGAGCGACGTGGTGGCTGTGCCGGTCGGCGCGACGGTGGCGGATGCGGTGCAGGCGATGCGCGACTTTGAAGGCGACGTGGAGACGGTGACGGAGATTTTTCTCACCGATGCGGAAGGCAAGCTGCGCGGCGTAGTGAACCTGGCACGCATCCTGCTGGCGAGCGGTGACACGCCCCTGAGCCAGATTCAGGAAGAACGCATTCACTGCTGCCGCGTGGACATGACGGCCAAGCAGATTGCCGAGCAGTTTGATAAGTACAACCTGCGTTCGCTGGCGGTGGTGGAAGCCGGCGACAAGTTGGAAGGTGTGATTTACGCCGAACATGTGATCGCCCTGCTGCGTGAGGACCGATAGTTGCGCATTTTGTACGTGGCGCACCTGTCACCCAACGACTCGGCGGAGTATCGCAGGCTTGCCTTGGAGCGCGCGGGGCACGTATGCGTTGCTGTGGATCAATACCGCTATGGCTTGAAGCATGCTTTGCTGCGCAAAGTGGAGCATCGGCTTGCCGCTGGGCCTGAGGTACGGCGGTTCAACCGCGATCTGATCGCGATGGCGCGCGCGCACCGCCCCGATGTGTTGTGGTGCGACAAGGCACTGTTCCTGCAACCGGCGACGCTTGAAGCGTTCCGTGCAATGGGCATCCCGACGATCAGCTATATGATCGACAACTTCTTTGGCCCGCGGCGTGATCCTGGCTGGCGGCTCTACGCGAAAACCATTCCGCTGTTCGACCTGCATTGCACGCAGCGCGATGCGAACATGCGCGATTACAAGGCGGCGGGTGCGCGGGCTGTGCTCAAGATTCAGACTGCCTTCGAGCCGACGGTGCACTTTCCAGCGCCACAGCCGTACACGGATGCGCAGCGGGACCGAGGAGTATCGTTCATCGGCACGGCCTACGACCAACGAGCGGAGACGCTGACGCGGTTGGCGCGCGAGGGCTTGCCGGTCGTGATCAGCGGCGGACCGCAGCACTGGAGGCCGAGGCTGACGGTGGCGGAGTTCGCGGCGCTGTATCGCGAGGGTGAGCTGTACCGGGAGCAGTACCGATCGGCGATCTGGCGGTCCAAGATCAACCTCAGTTTTCTGACGCACAGCAACGGCGATGAGTTCGTGCACAAGAGCTTTGAGATTGCCGCGTGTGGCGGCTTTTTGATGGCGGAGCGCAGCCCGGGACATGAGCAGAGATTTGTCGAGGGCACGGAAGCTGTGTTCTTCCAAGGCTACGATGAGCTGCTTGCCAAAGTGAAGCGTTACCTGCCAGACGAGGCCGCGCGGAACCATATCGCGCAGGCGGGACAGCGCCGCGCGTGGTCGAGCGGGTATGACAACGACACGCAGGTGCGGCGCATCCTGGAGCGCGTGGCACCGCTGGTGAAGTCGCATGACGGGACGAAGCACCCTCATGAGGGTGAGGTGTACGCATGAGCCTTTGGCGTACATGGCGGGGCCGGGTTCTCTTCTTTCTGGCGGCGCTGGGCCCTGGATTCATTACTGCGAACGTGGACAACGATGCGGGTGGTATTTTCACGTACTCGCAAGCGGGGGCGCAGTACGGCTACTCGCTGCTGTGGACGATGATCCCGATCACCCTAGCGCTGATCGTGGTGCAGGAGATATGTGCGCGGATGGGGGCGGTGACCGGCAAGGGACTGAGCGACCTCATCCGCGAGGAGTTCGGTCTGCGCGTGACCGCCATCTGCATGCTGCTGCTGGTGGTAGTGAACTTTACCAACGTGGTGACAGAGTTCGCGGGCATCGCCGGGTCGATGCAGTTGTTTCACGTTTCGAAGTTCATCAGCGTGCCATTGGGGGCACTGCTGGTGTGGGCGCTGGTGGTTCGTGGCGATTACAAAAGCGTAGAGAAAATTTTCCTTTTTGCCTCAGTGGTGTATCTGGCGTACATCGTTGCGGGTGTGCTTGGGCGCCCGGACTGGCATGAGGCGCTGGTGCAAACGGTAAAGCTGCCGCCGCGCTCGGCATGGCGGGACCATGCATACCTGTACTCGACGATTGCGGTGATCGGAACGACGATTACGCCATGGATGCAGTTTTATCTGCAGTCTTCCATTGTGGAGAAGGGCGTGACGGTGCGGCAGTTCAAGGCTTCGCGCCTGGATGTGATCATTGGCTCCATTTTTACCGACGTGGTTGCATGGTTCATCATCGTGGTGTGTGCCGCGACATTGTTTGTACACGGCGTTCGCAACATTGCCGTACCGGCCGACGCGGCGGAGGCGATGCGTCCCATCGCGGGTGACTACGCCTTCCTGCTGTTTGCGGCGGGGCTGTTGAACGCGTCGCTGTTTGCGGCGTCGATCCTGCCGCTGACCACGGCTTATACGGTATGTGAGGGACTCGGCTTTGAGAGCGGTCTGGATCGAAGCTGGAAACAAGCTCCTATCTTTTACTGGTTTTACACGCTGCTGATCGTGCTTGGTGGCGGGGTTGTGTTGCTGCCGCGCTTCAACATTGTGAGCATGGCGATCCTGTCGCAGGTGTTGAACGGCCTGTTGCTGCCGGTGATTCTGTACTTCATGTTGAAGCTGTCGAATGACACGGATCTGATGGGCGAGCACACCAACTCGCGCTGGTTCAACGTGGTGGCGTGGACCACGGCGGTCATTGTGATCGTGCTTTCGACGGCGCTGGTATGGAATACGGTACGGGGTGGGTGAGCGCCGCTCAGTTTTCGCGGTTGACAACAAAGCCAGGCACCCAGAGCAAAGCGCGCTGGGCCGAGGAGCGCGGCATTTCCGCAATGGATTGGCGGGCTGCTTCGGCGTAGGCACGGGCTGCGTCCATGGCGTAGGCGATCGAGCCGTAGCGCTTGAGGATGTCGAGAATGCTCGTGTGGGAGACGCGGTCGAATCCGCGGTCGGCAAGGACGGTGCGGATGCATTCCCGTTCGGCGCCGGTGCCGCGCTCGAGCGCGTGAATGACGGCGAGGGTGGCCTTTCCTTCGCGCAGATCGCTCGCGGCAGGCTTGCCGAGCTTGGCTTCCGTTGCGGTCAGGTCGAGCACGTCATCAACGATCTGGAAGGCGATGCCGAGATTGCGGCCGTATTCGCCGAGGCGCTCTTCGATGAGGTCTTCTGAGCCGGCAAGCGCCGCACCAAGCTGCATGCTGACTTTGAACAGGCATGCGGTCTTGCGAAAGATCAGGTCAAAGTATTCCTCTTCATTGATCAGATGACCGAGTTTCTCGATCTGCAGCAGTTCGCCTTCAACCATCTGCTGCGTTAAGCCAATCAGGAGATCAAGCACATGGAAATTGCGCTCACGCAGGGCGGTCTGAAAACTCTGCATGTATAGCCAGTCGCCGGCCAGCACACACTTAGAGTTGCCCCAGTTTGCGTTGGTACTTGGGCGTCCGCGACGTGTGGAAGCGGAGTCGATAATGTCGTCGTGGACGAGAGTCGCAGTGTGCAGCATCTCGACCACGGCGCCCATGCGGATACGGCTTTCGCCGTCAAAGCCAAGGGACTTGGCCGCGAGCAGAAGCAGCAGCGGACGGATACGTTTGCCGCCGCCAGCAAGCAGGTAGTCACCGATCTCGGTTATGACTTCAACCTGTGAGTGTGACTGCCGGGCGAATTCACGCTCGACGGCTTGCAGGTCGTCGCGAAGCAGGTGCTCCACTTCCGCAGCACTCGCAATGGAAATCGATAACACTTCCATTCAGATTCTCACATGCGAAATGCGGATGCCGACGACACTGTGCCGCAACGCGCTAATTGCTGCGGTAGTTTGTGAACTGAAGTTCCACACCAAAGTCTTTGCCCCGCAACAAAGCCATGACTTCCTGGAGCACGTCGCGGTCCTTGGACGCGATGCGCACCGTGTCTCCCTGAATGGAGGCCTGTGCTTTCTTTTTGGAGTCTTTTACCAGCGCCGTTATCTTTTTTGCAGCCTCTGACGGTATGCCCTGCTTGAGCTTGATCTTCTGCCGCACGGAGCTGTTGGCAGCGGGCTCGACCTTCTCATATTCGAGGTTCTTGAGCGATACGTTGCGCTTGACCAGCTTCTGCTGCAGGATCTCGGTGATTGCCTTGAGCGTGTACTCGTCCTGCGAAGCAAGCTGAATCCCGTCCTGGCCTTCGAGGGCCATGGTCGACTTGGAGTTCTTGAGGTCGAAGCGCGCGTTGACTTCTTTCTGCGCCTGATCGATTGCGTTCTTGACTTCCTGTACCTCGACTTTGCTGACGATGTCGAAGCTGTTGTCCTGTGCCATGGTGTTCCTCTCGCGCAATGGGCCGGTGCCCGAATCTCTTCAAGGGTAATGGATGCGGGGAAGAGCGAGGTGGTTCGGCAGCTTTTCCGCAGGGAAACACTGTTCGGGAAAGCGACACCTATGGTTCGCGCCTTCAGCGATCTATCTGCTTGCCGAATCTACGCAGGTCTCGGCACAGGCTGGTCTCGAACGTGCCTTCGGCCCTGAAGAGGTTTCACGAGTTTCGTGCGGGATAGTTAGACTGTGCCCTGATGGGATCGCAGCTGCATCGCTCCCGACCATCGCAGCTGCATCGCTCCTGGCCGGCAAGGCACGTTAGGACAAGGAGAAAAGGCGGTGAAAGTTGGCGGTGGTTGCGGTGGCGAGTTCCTCGAGGGAGACGCCGCATTCCTTCGCAACGAATTCAGCGGTGATGCGTGTGTGCGCTGGTTCATTGCGCTGGCCTTTATAGGGCTGGGGGGCGAGGAATGGCGAATCGGTTTCGACCAGCATGCGGTCGAGCGGGACGACCCGGACAGCTTCGCGGGTGAACGGAAAGCGCGGGTAGGTTGTGTTGCCCGCGAAGGACACGTGGAAGCCGAGGTCGAGCGAGCGCTTTGCCTGCGCGGCGTCCCCGCTGAAGCAATGCATGATGCCGCCCAGGTTGTGGGGTGTCCAATGCTGTTCGATGAGGCGGAAGAGGTCTTCGGCGGCGTCCGCTTCGCCGTAACGGGCCTTGGCCTGCGGCGTGGCCAGCTCGCTGGTGCGGCAGTGGATGAGGACCGGTTTGCGAAAGTCGCGGGCGATCTCAAGCTGCCTGAGAAAAGCTTGCTGCTGGGTGGCGACATCGGGATTGTCGGCGTGGTAGTAGTCAAGGCCGATCTCGCCGATGGCGACGACGTGCGGGTCGCGGGCGAGGGTGCGCAGGGTGGCGAGGGCTTCGGGGGTGGCGCTGCTGGCCTCCTGCGGGTGGATGCCGGCGCTGCTGACGATGCGTGGGGTGTCTGGCTGGTTGGCGAAGCGGGCGGCGAGGTCGCGGGCGCGGTGGATGGTCGCGGGGCCGTCGG
>CAXUEG010000118.1:0-8246 GCA_964249935.1 uncultured Terriglobus sp. | reverse complement strand
CCCTGTCCGCCGTGCTGTTCGTGACACCCGCGCCCGCGCTGCTTGCGCAGGCGAATTCTATTAACGGAACGCTGCGCGGCGCGATCACGGATCCGACCGGCGCGCCGGTGCCCGGCGCTGCCGTCACCATCAAGAATGTAGGCAACGGCTTTACGCGCGAGCTGACCACCAACAGCGATGGTCGCTACGTAGCGCCTGACCTGCCGCTGGGCGACTACACGGTGACGGTGAACGCGTCTTCGTTCGCGCCGCTAACGCAGACCGGCGTTCACCTGGACGCTGGTACGGATCTTACGGTGAATGAGGCGCTGCGGACCGGGTCCGTGGCGACGACAGTCGAGGTCACGGCGGAGTCGCCACTGCTGGAGGTAACGCGCACGGACTTGAGCCGCACCATCAGCGCGGTCGAGACGCAGAACCTGCCGCTCACGTCGCGCAATCCTTACAACTTCATCCTGTTTCAGCCCGGTGTCACGGGCCACCCAAACCCGGAGAACGGGATTCCGCGCACGGTGGACACGAACGGTCTTGTGGATCGCATCAACTACCAGCTGGACGGCATGGTCGATACGGAAAGCGACCGCTATGGCCTGCGCCTGTTCGCGATCAGCGACAGCTACACCGACAGTATTCAGACGATCAGCAACGGCTTCAATCCAGAGTTCGGCAACACCGCCGGTGTGATCTTTAACGTGATCACGCCGGCGGGCACCAACAACCTGCATGGCGCGGCGCAGTACATCTGGCGGCCCAAGGCGGCAAGCAGCTGCCCAATCCTGCAGAACTGCACGCCCGGTACAGCCGGCTACCAACCGAAGCCCAACCTGCACGTGGACGACTTTGTGGGTCGCCTGGGCGGGCCGGTCGTGCGCAACCGGTTTTTCCTGTTTGGCGCGTATGAACACTTGAAGCGCGGCAATCCGCAGGCGAACACGGTGACGGCGGCGAATCAGTCGGCATTGGAAGCGCTGGGCGTGCCGGCAGGCGATTTCAACACGGCGCCGCAAGTGCAGCGCGCGCAGTGGGTGGACGTGCGCGGTGACTTCATCATCAACAGCAGGAACAACGGCTTCATCCGCTACAACTACTTCCGCAATAATTACCCGTTCAATACCAACGTGGGCGGCTTGTATGCGCTGAGCGCGGAATCAGACTTCCAGGACCGCGCGCACATCATCGGCGCGCAGCTGGTAAGCACGCTCACGCCGAATCTATTGAATGAGTTTCGCGGCTCGTGGCCGTACCGCAACGAGCAGCACTTTCCGGGGCCGGCCACCGGTCCCGGCCCGATGATCACGATCACCGGCGTGATCAATGGCTTCAACGGCACCAACGGCGCAGGAGACAAGTACCAAGAGAAGATTCCCTCCTTCAATGACAACGTGTCTCTGAACCGCGGCAAGCACGCGTTCAAGGTTGGTGTCAGCTTCCAGAAGAACAACGACACACAGCTGCAGGATGTTTACGTGCAGTACACCTTTCCCACGCTGGCGGCCTACACCGCGGCGAAGAATGGAACGAACCCGTTGTCTTACTCGAGCCTTACGGCTTCTGTTGGACAGCCCGGCGCGGGGTACCAGACGATCTTCTTCGGCTTCTTTGGGCAGGATACGTGGCAGGTTTCGAAGAATCTGTCGGCTACCTACGGTGTGCGCTATGACCAGTACCGTGCGCCGAATGGCATTGCGAATGCTCCACTTGCCGAGACGCGAAGCTTTCGCAACCCGATGGCCAACTTCGCACCGCGCCTTGGCCTTGCTTACAATGCCCAGCCCGGCCTGGTGTTGCGCTTGAGCGGCGGTCTGTATTACGAGGCAACGCCCACCAACACCTACTTCAACCCCTTGTATGCGAATGGTCTGACTAACACCGGGAACCTGATCGCGTCACTCGGGCCCACCTCCGGGATTGCGTTCCCGGGCACGTTCAGTGCGGCCAACCAGGCGCAGTTCCCGGTAGGCACCCCGTATGCGGTTACCGCAAACTTTAAGAATGAATACACGTGGAACGTGGACGCGCAAGTGGAGCAGCAGTTGGCGAAAGGTGATTCTCTGAAGCTCGGCTATGTGCTCAGCAACGCACGCAATCTGCAGTTCCTGCGGAACAGCAACCTGATCAATCCCACCAGCTCCCTGGCGGATGGGCGGCCGGTGTACAGCACGGCGCAGAACACGACCACTCGCGCAAACCCCACGTTCAACAACATTCGATATATCGACACCGGCAGCAACTCCAGCTATCACGCGCTGATCGCCAGCTACACGCATCGCTTCTCCGCGGGCCTGAGCGCCTCAGCCAACTTCACCTGGTCGCACGCCATCGATGACACGCCCGAGGCAAACAGCTATGAGTTCTCCAACTTCATCGAGGACCCGAGCAACCGCAAGCGCGATCGCGGCAATAGCTCCATCAACCGGCCGGTTGGCTTCAACACATCGGCGGTGTACCAGCCGACGACAAACTTCGGAAACAGGTATGTGCGCGGCCTGTTCAACGACAACAACTTCGCGGTGCTCGTGAACGCCACCTCCGGCGATGAGCAGAACCTTGTGACCGGCACAAATCTGAACAACGACACGCTTTCCGCCGGTCAGCAGCGGCCGCTCTTTGTGGCGCGCAATACATTGCGCACGCCAAAGATCGTGCAGGCGGACCTGCGGTACACGCGCACCTTCGCGACCATTGCGGATCGCATCAGGCCCCAAATCTTTGTCGAGGCCAACAACCTGCTGAACCGCAGCAATATCACCAGCATTAACACCACAGCTGGCGTGGTAGCTCCCGCCATCACGAACAATGTGCTCACCAACCCAACCACGGCCGGTACGGTCTCAACCAATCCAACGCTTGTGCCCACCGGCACAGTGCTGGAAGCGCGCATTCTGCAGTTCGGTGCGCGGATCGAGTTCTAGCCTAAGCGTAAGCGGCAGACAGGGCGGTGGGCACACAAACCCATTGCCCTGTTTGCTTCACATCCAGAGAATTCAACTCAAGGCAAGAACAGGCCCGTGCCGCATCCTGCTTCCACATTTCCCGCGCCCGTCTATCGCGATACCGTGTTGCAGCATGTCTTCGCGGATGCGCAGCGGCTGTTTTTGCCGTCACTGGTCGAGATCGATCTGGCGCATGTGCTGATGCTGACCGAGCAGCACATCCTTACAGAGCAGCAGGGTGCGCAGTGCCTGCGCGCGATCCTGGAGCTTGACTGCGAGGCGCTTGGTTGCGCCGAGTACGACGGCTCTGTGGAGGATCTTTTCTTTTTGATCGAGCGGCGGCTTGCCGAGGCACTGGGTGCGGACCTGGCGGGCCGCATCCACACGGCGCGCTCACGCAATGACCTGGACCTGACCATGTATCGCATGGTGTTACGGGAGCGGCTGCTGCAGACAATTGAGGCGAACGCAGCGTTGCGCGAAGTTCTGCTTGAGATCGCCACGGAACACCGCGGGGCCGTGATGCCGGCGTACACGCACAACCAGCCCGCGCAGCCGACCACGCTCGGTCATTTTCTGATGGCTTATGTGGAGGTGCTGGAGCGCGATGCCGAGCGGCTGGAAGCCTGCTACGCACGCGTGAACCGCTCGCCGCTGGGCGCGTGTGCCATCACCACCACGGGCTTCGCGATCGATCGTGGCAACACGGCAGAGCGGCTCGGATTTCGCGGCCTGGTGGTCAACAGCTATGGCGCCATCGCCGCGGTGGATTACGTGGCAGAGGCCTGCAGCGTGTCGGCCACGGCCATGCTCTCGCTGGGTCGTTTCGCGCAGGAGATGCTGCTGTGGTCGACTGCGGAGTTCGGCTTTCTGCGCCTGAGCGATGGCTACGTGCAGATCAGCAGCATCATGCCGCAGAAGCGCAACCCCGTGCCGCTGGAGCATGTGCGCGTGCTGGCCTCGCGCGCGCTGACGGAGGCGCAGGCTGTGCTCGGTACGTTGCACAACACGCCGTTTGCCGACATGAATGACAGTGAGGATGCGCTGCAGCCGCTGGTCGCACTCGCCTTCACGGATGCGCAGCGCGCGATGACGCTGCTGGCCGGTGCGCTGAGCGAGGCTACCTTCAACCTTGAGCGCATGCGCGAACGCGCGCGCGGCAGCTTTCTGACCGTGACCGAACTGGCCGACACGCTGGTACGGCGCACCGGCATCAGCTTTCACCAGGCGCACGGCATGGTCAGCCTCGCCGTTCGCCGCGCAACGGGTGACGACCCGAAGCTACTGGCGCAGGACGTGTACGAACAGACCATGGGTGCAGGCCTGCCCATCGCGCTTGAAGCGTTGCAAGAAGCACTTGACCCCGATCGTTTCATCGCGGTGCGCGGCGTTACGGGCGGACCCGCGGTTGCCGCTCTTGTTCCGGAACTCGAGCGCGCCGGCGCACAACTGGTGACCGGCCGGGCATGGCTCGCCGCGGAACGCGAACACCTGAGCGGGCGGGCGGGAGCACTGCTTGCGGATGCGCAACATCTTGCCTCGGCATACGATGGCGGCAGTGCAGACCCAGCCTGATTCCGCAGCCCTGCCTGCCCTGCGCGGGGGTACACCACAACACGCGTCGCTTGATCGCGGCCTGGGCACGGCCGGCGCGCTGGGCGCCAACATTATCGACATGGTCGGCGTGGGACCGTTCATTACGTTGCCGCTGATCGTGACCGCGATGGGCGGGCCGCAAGCCATGCTGGGCTGGGTGCTGGGCGCGCTCTTGTCGTTGTGTGACGGTTGCACGTGGAGCGAGCTGGGCACGGCGCATCCGATGGCTGGCGGGTCGTACGCTTACCTCCGCGAAGCGTATGGCGCACGCTGGGGGCGGCTGTTCAGCTTTCTTTATGCGTGGCAGCTGCTCATCTCAGCGCCGCTGTCGATCGCGTCGGGATGCATCGGGTTTGCGCAGTACAGCGGGTGGTTTGTACCGAACGCCTCACGCTGGACGCTCTCCGCGCTTGCCATTGCCGCGTGCGTGGCGGTCACGCTCTTGTTGCTGCAGCCGATTCGCCGCATCGGCGCGGTCACACGCGTGCTGGGCGCGGTGGTGTTGCTGACGCTGGTGGCGGCCATCGCGGTGGGGCTGACGCATTTTTCCGCCGCGCGCGCCTTCAGCTTTCCTCCAGGTGCATTTCACATCAGCGGCGCATTCTTCACGGGCCTTGGCGCGGGCCTGCTGGTCAGTGCGTACGACTACTGGGGCTACTACAACGCGTGCTTTCTGGCGGGCGAACTGCGCACGCCGGAGCGCACCATTCCGCGCGCGGTGCTGGGCGCGATTGCGATCGTGGGCACACTGTACCTGTTGATGAATATTGCGACGCTCGGCGTTCTGCCCTGGCAAGAACTGACGCACGCCGACACGGGCGCCCGCCGCTACACCATGGCGTTGCTGGCTGAGCGTGCCTTTGCCGGTCACGCCTGGGCACACACTGCCGCAACGGTCGCCGTGCTGCTCGTTGCGCTGGCATCGCTTGCATCGATCTACGGCCTGCTGCTTGGCTACTCGCGGATCCCGTTCGCAGCGGCGCAGGACGGCAACTTCCCTGCCGTCTTCGGACGCTTGCATCCGCGTCTGCGCATGCCTGCGGCTTCGCTGATCACGTTGGCCGGCATCACGGTCGTGTGCTGCCTGTTTCGCCTGCAGGAGGTGATCGCGTCTCTTGTCGTTCTGCGGATCCTGTTTCAATTTCTGCTGCAGGGCGTTGCCGTGCTCTTGCCGAAACACCGCCGCGAACGCCTGCTGCCGGGCCGCTTCCGCATGCCCCTGTATCCGCTGCCGCCGCTGCTCGCAACGGCGGGCTTCGTCTTCATCGTGATCTCACGCCCACAGATCGCGGCGGAGCTCCGCCTGGCCGCGCTCGTGCTGGTCACCGGGCTCGCCGTCTACGCTGTGCGGCTGCGGCTCACACGCATCGGGACGCGAGTGAACCGCGCCGCAACGCTACACTGAGCGGGATGCAGCCTTGGCAAACAGCGGCGGCGCTCACGGGCGCCGGTCTGGGCACAGTCGGCCTGCTGTGGGGAGGCGCGGAATACGCGGCACGCTGGCCCACCTCGCAGATCTTCGGCGCAACGCTGGTCGACGTTGCCGACCCCGACGGTATGCGCCATACCGTCGCGCTCACGTATGACGACGGGCCCAGCGCGCGCAACACGGAGCCACTGCTTGAACTGCTGGCGGAACACCAGGTGCACGCAACGTTTTTCCTGATCGGCAATCACGTGCGCCGGCATCCGGCGGTAGCGCGGCGTGTCGCAGCCGCCGGCCACACCATCGGCAATCACACGGAGATGCATCCGGACCTCCTGCGGAAGAGCGATGCACGGGTGCGTGCTGAGCTCAAACGAACGCAGGCCATCGTGCAGGACACACTGGGCCTCACGCCCCGGATCTTTCGACCGCCTTATGGTTCGCGGCGGCCCGGTGTGCTGCGCATCGCGCGCTCCCTTGGCCTGGCGCCTGTGCAGTGGAACGTGACCGCGAAAGATTGGGAGCCGCTGGGCAGCGAACGCATTCTGCAGAATGTGGATCGGGGCCTCTTGCGCAATCGCAAGCGCGGCCGCACCAGCAATGTGCTGCTGCACGACGCTTCGCATCTGGACGGCGAAGAGCCGCGTTCGCGCGCGGACACGATTGCGGTGACCGCGGCCTTGCTTGCACGGACAGACCTGCGGTTCATCACCGTAGATCGTTGGCTCTGAGCGGGTTCGGTCTCTGAGGCGCGCGGCGCTGGCGGCAGATGGCAGCGCACGGCAGACCACGCCCTTGCCAGCGCAGCCATCACATCTCTTCGTCCGGCGGCCTTGCCGCCACATTTGAGCGGCGCTTGCGCCACAGGAGAGATCATGCCGACGGAGACGCTTCAAGAAGTCCGCTTTCCCAAAACTGGTCACGCGTACGCACCGCTGCCCAACAGTTCCGAAGGCAATCGTCTGCAGGCGCATGCGGTCCAGACCATCGACGCCACGCCGGAACAGATCTACAACACGTATGCCAGCGTTGAGCTGCTGCCTATCTGGCAAGAGGGCGTGATCAGCGTGACACGGACCGGCGAGAAGACGCTGCGCTGGGTGATCCAGGACCCGGGCACGGGCGTGCAGCATGAGTTCGACGCTGAAGAGCTGGAGCTTGTTCCGGGTAAGCGTCACGTTTCGCGCGTGACGAGCGGACCGACCGCCGGCACCACAGACATTTTCACCCTGGAACCACACCCAGCCGGCCGTGGAACCATTGCGACCATGGTCGTGGACATGACGTTACCCGGCGGCGCTCTCTCCAACGCCGTTGGCGCGATCGTCTCGCGGTCACCCAGGCAGATCGTCATTGAAGATCTGCGGCACCTGAAAGAGTTGATCGAGTCCGGTGAGATCCCGAGCGTGGAAGGGCAGCCGGCCGGGCGACGCGGCATCAGCGGATCGCTCAAAAAGCTGCTGATGGGAGAAAACCTGCCGACACCGCCGGGTACCAGCAATCGGCCCAAGCCGCAGGACCTGCCGAAAAAGAATGTGCTGGGCTTCGGAGCCTCCTCGCAAACGCTCACCACCGTCGGCCTGGTCGCGATTCCCCTGATCTTCGGCGTCATCCTGTGGGCGAGCCTGAGCGACGACTAGCACTGCCACAGTAAGCGCTCGCGGACATTTCGAACGCACGTGCCGCGCAAGACACGCCGTGCAACACACACAATCGCGAACAAAGAGGAGCACATATGAAAGCCGTTTGCTGGATGGGCACGGGTAAGGTCGAAGTACAGACGGTCGAGGATCCGTCCATCATCAATCCGTCCGATGTCATTTTGCGCGTGACGCGCACCGCCATCTGCGGGTCGGATCTGCACCTGTTCGACGGCTACATTCCGACCATGGAATCGGGGGACATTCTCGGTCACGAGTTCATGGGTGTCGTCGAAGAGGTGGGCAGCGAGGTGAAGAAGCTGAAGAAGGGCGACCGTGTCGTGGTGCCTTTCACCATTGCCTGCGGCAGCTGCTTCTTCTGCAAAAAGGACCTGTGGTCGCTGTGCGACAACACCAACCCCAACGCGCGCATTTGCGAAACCATGTACGGCTACTCGGGTTCGGCGCTGTTCGGCTACTCACACATCTATGGCGGGTTCGCCGGTGGCCAGGCGCAGTATGTGCGCGTGCCCTTTGGCGATGTGGGTCCCATCAAGATCGAGAGCGACATCGACGACGAGAAGGTGCTCTTCCTCTCGGACATCTACCCCACCGGCTACCAGGGCGCGGAGAATGCGCAGATCGAACCGG
>CAXUEG010000117.1:8044-8263 GCA_964249935.1 uncultured Terriglobus sp. | reverse complement strand
AACGCCGTGACGCTGGACGCGAACGCCAGCCCACAGCAGGTGACCGCCAACGTGCCGACGCCCGAGTCGCTCTGGGAGGCGTCGGCTCGCTTTGGCCTGCTGCTTGGGCCGCACAACAACTTCACCGGGACGTACACCGCCACGGTGGACGGCTTTACGAACCTGGGCGTCGGCGGGACCACGCTGCAGCAGGCGGGGTACAACTCGCAGCAGAGCGAG
>CAXUEG010000117.1:7270-8034 GCA_964249935.1 uncultured Terriglobus sp. | reverse complement strand
GCAGACGATCAGCGCGAACCTGCTGCATGAGTCGCGCCTCGGCCTTACCTGGCGCCTGCGCGACGATTCGCCCAACAGCACCGCGCCGCAGCTCTCGGTCGCCGGAGCCTTCACCGGCGGCGGCGTTACGACCCAGGCGCTGCGCTCGCACGAGCTCGACACCGAGTTCGACGACGACATCCTGCTGCAGCACAGGAAGCACAACATCAAGGCCGGTCTGCAGCTGCTGAACGCACGCATCAGCGATACGTTGCCGACCAACTTCAACGGCACTTATATTTTTGGCGGCGGCGTTGCACCGGTACTCAACGCGAACAACACCGCGTCTGCGCAAACCACGGTCATCACCGGCCTGGAGCAGTACCGCCGCGCCCTGCTGAACCTGCCGGGCGGCACGCCCACGCAGTTCGCCGTCACCACCGGCATACAGCCGATTGCGATCAACCAGCTCCGCGCCGTCCTGTTCGCACAGGACCAGTGGAAGCTGCGGCCGCGGCTGGAGCTTTCCGGCGGCCTGCGGTGGTCGATGCAAAGCGCGCCGACCACCATCGCCAACATTGCGCCGCGCGTCGGAATCGCGTGGTCGCCGGATCGGAAACAGCGCTGGGTTTTTCACGCGCGCAGCGGCCTGTTCTTCACGCCGATCGACTCCGCTGTCACGCTTGAAGCGGAGCGGCTGAACGGCACCAATCAGATGCAGTTGCAGATGACCAACCCCGTCTATTTAACGCCGCTGACGACCGGCAGCGCCCGCTTGACGGCAC
>CAXUEG010000117.1:0-7260 GCA_964249935.1 uncultured Terriglobus sp. | reverse complement strand
GTGAGCACCCTGCGCGCACCGCTGCCGGCACTCATGCAGATTCCGTCTGTGCAGACCCACTTCGGTGTCGAGCACGACTTTCCGCAACACTGGCACGCGCAGGTCAACCTGTATCTGGCACGCGCGTGGAACGACCTGCGCTCGCGCAACATCAACGCGCCGCTGAACGGCACGCCCAACGGTGTACGCCCCGGCACGGCCGATCTGAACCTTGACCAGTACCAGCAGACCGGCGGCCTGGGCGGCAACGTCATCTTCGCGGGCGTGGACCAGCACTCGTTCAAGAAGCTGCAGATCTTTGCCGGGTATATACACATGAACCTGCGCACCAATGCGGATACACCCGCGACGTTTCCGCAATCCGCGTACACCGATGCCGGCGAGTACGCCCGCCCGACGTGGGAGGCCACGCACCAGGTGATCGCCTTTACCAACTATGTCTTCCCGCTCGGACTCGTGCTCTCCAACCAGTTCAATGCGGCGAGCGGTGTTCCGTTCAATGTGACCACCGGTTTCGATAACAATGGCGACGGGGTCTTCAACGACCGGCCGCACTTTGTATCGCAAAGCGACGCAAGCGCGATCGGCACGCCCTTCGGGCTGCTCACCAGTAACGGCAGCACCGCCACCATCCCAAGCGCCGCCATCGGCAGAAACGCGGGTACGCTGCCCTGGAATGTTCACCTGGATGCCAACCTGAGCCGTGAGTTCAAGCTCTCGGGCGCGAAAGCGGACAACGCTCGCTCGCTCACAGCGAACCTGCGCTCCACCAACCTGCTGAACCACACCAACGTCACGGCGGTGGGCGGCGTGCTCGGCAGCCCGCTGTTCAATCGCGCCTACGCCGCCGACCCCGGCCGCCGCATTGAGGCCGGTCTTCGCTTCGCCTTCTAAGGGCGAGTGCTGCTACTGTCGACGCATCAGGTCATCCCGCCACGCCAGGTCCACCCGCGGATCGTAATCCGGCGTGGCGCCTTTGCGCGGAACGAAGCCGCTGGTCGCCAGCGCGATCTGCGCCAGTGGCGCTTTGGGGGTGCGGTCGGCGTAGAGCAGACCGTTGATCTCCTGGTAGGTGTCGGTGAATTGGGTGTAGCAGAAGCCGGCCAGCGCCGCCATGCCGCGCACACTTTCAAGCAATGCGGTGTAACACTTCGTAAATTCTTCCTCGGTTTCCGCGTGGGAGTATCCCCAGCCGTCCGGCCCCTCTGCAGGCGCGGCGGTACCCACGCCGTCAAAGGCGATGCCGCCGAACTCGGTGATCATCAGCGGCTGATGGCAGGCCACCTCCTGGCCTTCCAGGGTCAGAATGCGCCCGCCGGGGCGCTCGCGCTTCAGCAGCTTCGACTCGATCTCGTTCATGCCATACCGAGACCGCATCCGCTCCGGTTTGTCGTCGTAATCGTGGATGCCGATGATGTCGGTCGCGACGCTTTCCCATCCATCGTTGCCGATCACGGGCCGGCTTGGGTCCAGCGTCTTGGTCATGTGGTAGAGCGACTGTACGTAGTGGCGCTGGGCCGGGCTGTCCGGCAGGTCGGGCACGCCCCAGCTTTCGTTGAACGGCACCCATGCCACGATGCACGGGTGGCTGCGGTCTCGCTCCAGCACCTCCATCCACTCGTGGGTGAGCCGGCGAATCGACTGCGTGGTGTAGCGGTAGGCGCTCGGCATCTCCTCCCACACGAGCAGGCCCATGCGATCGGCCCAGTACAGGAAGCGCGCGCTTTCGATCTTCTGGTGCTTGCGTACGCCGTTGAAGCCGAGCTGTTTGACCAGGGTGATGTCACGGCGCAGAGCGGCATCGTCCGGCGGTGTCAGACCCGTCTCAGGCCAGTAGCCCTGGTCCAGCACCAGCCGCAGGTTGAGCGGCCGGCCGTTCAGGATGAAGCGATCGCCCTGGGTTGCCACGGAACGCAGCGCCGTGTAGCTGTGGACGGCGTCGAGTACGGTGCCATCGCTGCTGCGCAGCTCGATCTCCGCGTCGATCAGCGTGGGCGACGACGGCGACCAGAGCAGCGTGTTGCGGTAATCGTCGATACCGGGGTCGGACAGGGCGATGCGCCGGTGCACCTCTCCCGCGATGACCGTATAGGTGTCCTGCGCCAGTACCTGTTCGCCTACATGGAGCCGCACCGCCAGCTGCATGGGCTCGGGCCGCTGGCCGATCAGCAACGCTTCCAGCCCAATTTCCCAGCGGTCCAGGCTGCTGGTCCAGTGCAGCGCGTGGATGCGTTCCTGGTTCACCGTTTCCAGCCATACGCTTTGCCAGATGCCAGTCGTGCGCGGATACCAGATGGAGTGCGCCTCGCGGAGCCAGTCCTGCTTGCCGCGCGGTTTGGCCAGGTCGGCCGGGTCGTCCTGCGCCCGCACCACCACCTGCTGCGTGGTGCCCGGCACCAGCTCGATGGTGATGTCCGCCTGAAAGGGCGTGTAGCCGCCCTCGTGCGTGCGGACGCGCTTGCCGTTGACCCACACGGTCGCGCGCCAGTCCACCGCCTGGAAGTGAAGCATGAGCCGCTGCCCGGGAAGCAGAGGCTCCTGCTCCCAGGTGCGCCGGTACCAGACGGTGTTGTAAAAGTCTGAGTCCCCAACGCCGCTGGCCTCTGTCTCCGGGCTGTATGGCACGCGGATGGTCGTTTCGAACTCCACGCGATCGTGCTGGGCGAATTGCTGGTCGCGGCCTTTGCTGAACTCCCACTCGCCGTCCAGGCTTTGCCAGGGCCGGCGCATCTGCGGCCGGGGGTGCGTTGTCAGGTGCTCTGCGGAAAAATCCATCGCTGCTGGATGATGACACACTCTGACCGTGGCGTTCTGTGTCGCTCCCCTGGCCTCTGGACAGCGGCTAAGGTTTGGCGATACAGCCCATCTCACGGAGATTTAGGCCGCCCCACCCGGCATCGGCCTCACTCGTTCCGCAGTGCCAGCATCGGTTCGATACGGCTGGCCCGTGCGGCCGGTATCCATCCCGCGAGCAGCGCGACCACACTGAGTACCGCGACCGTGATCACGAGGCTGGCAGGATCGTACCCGTGTACGCCGAAGAGCATTCCCTGGTTGAAGTTCTTCTCGGCGCCATACAGAACGTCGCGCATCGAATGGATGGCGATCAGCACCCCCGCGCTACCTGCGAGTACACCTGCCACGGTGAGCACTGCGACCTCGCGCAGAATCGCCGCACGCACCTGCACGCGGCCCGCTCCCAGAGCCAGCCGGATGCCGATCTCGTTGGTTCGCTGGGTCACGGTATACGCCATCAGGCCATAGATGCCGACCGAGGCAAGCAGCAACGCCAGCATGCCGAAGCCCGCGGTCAGCGTGGCGATCAGCCGCTCCTGCCGCAGCGAATCCGCAATCTGCTCCTCCAGCATCCGGACGTTCATCATCGGCAGGTCTGGATCGATGCCGGCGATGGCGTTGCGGATCAGGGGCAGCGCCTCCGCGGCGGGCAGCGACGCTCGAACCAAAAACGTGCCCCCGGTTACGTCCCTGTTCTGCACCATCGGCGTGAAGTACAGCGGCTGGCGGGGCTGCTTCAACCCGCTGTACTGGGTGTCGGCGCAGATGCCGACAACGGTGAACCAGGGCGTTTTCTCCTTCGCGTCCGGATCTTCACCCTGATTAAATCGCCGGCCGAGCGGATCCATGTTGGGAAACAGCTCTTTCGCTGCACTCTCGTTGATCACAGCGACCCTGGGCGAGGTCGCGGAATCCGCCTCCGAAAGGTCCCGGCCGCGCACCACCGGGATACCCACCGCCTTCAGGAAATTGCCGCTCACCGAGCTGTAGGAAGAAAATTTGTAGTCGCTGCCCTTCGTCGGCTTCGGCATCCCTTCCACCTGGAACGTGCTGTTCCATGCGCTCCCGCTCAGCAGCGCCGGCTCCGCGATGGCAATCTGTCCCATTCCCGGCAGCGCGACAAGTCTTTGCTGGATGCGCTGCAACGCTTCATTCGCCGTCGTTCCCGGATAGCGCTCACTTGGCAGATCAAGGTCGAACTCCAGCAGGTTGGCCGTGTCAAAGCCGGGGTTCACGTGGTTCAGGTTCCAGAGGGTGCGCACAAACAGCGCTGCGCCCGCCACCAGCAGCGTGGACAAGGCGAGCTGAAAGCCGATCAGCAGCTTGCCCGTCCATGCACTGCGCCGGCGCGTTGCCGTCCGGCTGTTCTCTTTCAACCCGGCGCTTAGGTTGATGCGGGTGGCTCGCCACGCAGGCAGGATGCTGAAGAGTAGCCCGGTCGCAATCGTCACGATCGCGGTGACCGCAAACACACTCCAGTCGAAGCGAATCGCGACCGGCTGTGACAGATACTCCCGGCCGATGTACATCTTGATCAGCAGGTTGCGACCGGCGTAGCCCAGCAGCAGACCCACCGCGCCCCCGGCGGCGGAGATCAGAAGGCTTTCCGTCACAATTTGCCGCAGAATGCGTCCCCGGCTCGCTCCCAGCGCAAGCCTCACACCCAGCTCGCGCATACGTGCGGAGGTTCGGGCCAGCATCAGATTTGCAATGTTGGCGCAGGCCAGCAGCAGCACCAGGCCGGTGAGCGCAAGCAGGATGTGAAGCGGCGTGCTTTCGGCGTGGAAGAACCGCACGCCACGGCTTCCGTCATCGACCTGGACGTGCGGAATATGGTCGCCGGACTTCACCGTCTGCGTGGAACGAACCGCGCTCTCAAGCCGAACGCTCAGCTCCGTAGCGACTCTGTCATTCGGCACATCGTCCGGAACGCGGGCGATCATGCTCACCCACCAGATCTCGGGGCTGTCCAGGAAGGTCGCGCCCTTGACGAATGACGGCCGAAGCCGGTTTACCAGGGTGATCGGCAAAAACAGGTCGGGCGAGACGGTCGTCGAAGCAGCTCCTGTAAACCCCGGCCCGTTGACGCCGACAATGGTGACCAGGTTCCCGTTCACGCGTATGCTCTTGCCGATCACATCTTTGCGCTCACCGAAGACGGTCTTCCAGTAGCGGTCGCTGATGACTGCGACAAATCCGGTGCCGGCCGCACCCTCGTCGCTGGGCACAATACCGCGCCCCAGCTGAGGTGCTGTCTGCAGCGTCTGGTACAGGTTGCCGCTGACCACCTCCGCGGTTTGCGGCCGGGCCTCACCCTCTGCCGTCACGCTGACCTGTCCCAGATCTTTGAATCCTGCGATCTCCGCAGCGGCGTGGCTGTCCGTTTGCAACTGCTTGAAGATGGGATAGGGAACGCTGTCGCTCCAGCTTTGGCCCTGTAGTGTCGTGGAACTGCCCCACGTGGAATGCATCACTGTGGGCGACGGGCCGGCCACGCTCAGCATGCGCAGCTCTTTCGGGTGCGGCACGTTGAGCCGGAGATACAGCAGCTGATTGGTCACGGAGAAGATGTTCGTGTTCGCTCCGATGGCGAGCGCCAGTGACCCCACGGTCACCAGCGTAAACGCGGGGCTCCGCCGCAGCGTACGGATGCCGTAGCGCAGGTCCGCGACGATCTGATCGAAGAGCGGAAGCCCGCGTACCCTGCGTATGCCGTCCTTGTGGCTCTCCCATCCCCCGAACTCCACACGCGCTCTGCGGCGTGCCTCTGCGGGAGCCATGCCTGCCCGCTCCAGCGCCGCGGCGTGCGCATCCAGGTGGAACTGCATCTCCTCGTCCAACTCGGCTTCATAACGGCGCCGGCGAACAAGCACCTTGAAGATCCCAAGCCACTTCATGCGGCTGCCTCCTCGTTGCTATGGGGCAAGCAGGACGGGGCCTCCGTGGTCCGAAGGAACGCTGCGACCACCCGTGCCATCCGGCCCCACTTCATGGTCTCGTCCGCAAGGTGCAGCCGTCCCCGCTCGGTCAGGGAGTAAAACTTGGCTCGGCGGTTGTTCTCGCTTGGCGCCCACTCCGCCGCCAGCGCGCCGGCAACCTCCAGCCGGTGCAACGCCGGATACAAGGCCCCTTGCTGAATGACGAGTTGGTCGCCACTGACCTGCCCAATGCGCACCAGGATGCCGTAGCCGTGCATGGGACCGAGCGAGACCGCCTTCAGAATCAGCATGTCCAGCGTTCCCTGCAGCAGATCCACCGGTTTCGGCATTCTTCTCTCCTCAATGTCTTAGGAGAAAGAAATAGGACTTGCTCCCCTAAGCTGTCAAGGGGAAAAACATGCTCTGGCCGAGGAAACGCTCAACTGGGGCTGACGGAGCGGCGTTTGAGCCTGAAGTCGTCGAAGCTCAGCAGCAAAAGCGAGGCCGGGCGCAGTGTGCCCGGCCTTGCATCTGACTCGCTGCTCTTATCCGATATCTTCGGACCAGTTTTCCAGGTAGCTCTTGAAGTCGGTCATGAACTTGCCCGCGTCGGAGCCGTCGATGATGCGGTGATCGAAGCCGAGGGTGAAGCGCTGCACGCTGCGCACCGCGATCACGTCGCCGCCGTCTTTGTCCTGGATGACCAGCGCTTCCTTGTTCAGGCCGCCGATGCCCAGGATCGCGACCTGCGGCTGGTTGATGACCGGCGTGCCGAACTGCTCGCCGAAGATGCCCGAGTTGGTCAGGGTGAAGGTGCCACCCGCGACCTCGTCGGGCGCCAGCTTCTTGTTGCGGGCGCGGTCGGCGATGTCCACAATGCCGCGTGCGATGCCGAGGAAGTTCTTCTCCTCGGTCTGCTTCAGCACCGGCACGATCAGGCCCCAGTCGAGGGCGACCGCGATGCCGATGTTCACGTTCTTGTTGTAGCGGATGTTCTGGCCCTCGACCGCGGCGTTCACGATGGGGTGTTTGCGCAGGGCGGCGATGGCGGCGCGGGTGATGAATGGCATGAAGGTGAGCTTCACGCCGTTTCGCTGCTCGTACTTGGTCTTTTCCTTTTCGCGCAGGCGCACGATGCGCGTCATGTCCACCTTGAAGACGGTGTGCACGTGGGCGCTGGTCTGTTTGGATTCCACCATGCGCTTGGCAATGATGGACCGCATCTTGGACATGGGCACCACTTCGCCGAGCACCGGTGCGGTTTCGGCCGCGGCCTGTTTCGGCGCGGTAGTCGCGGGCGCGGACTGTGCCGTGCTCGCCTCCTGCCGGGCGCTGGTTACGGCCTGTGGCGTGCCGCTGGACACCTGCGCGATGCTGTGCGACGGCGTACCCGGGATTGACGCCGTTGCCGGGCCGGGCTGCTGTGCGGCCTGGGCAGGGGCACCGGCGGCGGCCCCTGCCGTTGCCTTGCCCTTACCGCCGTTCTGGAGATAGCCCAGGATGTCGTTCTTGGTGACGCGGCCCGCAAAGCCCGTGCCGCTGATTC
>CAXUEG010000116.1:0-8322 GCA_964249935.1 uncultured Terriglobus sp. | reverse complement strand
ATATAAGGGCGGCTACCTTACCGGCCTGCATAAAGACGACTGCAAGTTCTTTGAGAACAAGGACCCGCAGACGATCAAGAATTTCACTCAGGAAAAGAACCTTCCACTCACCATCGGCATCCTGCTGGATACCTCCGGTTCCATGCAGCGCATGCTGCCGCTTGAGAAAGACGCCGCCGCGGACTTCCTGCGCGATGTGGTCAAGTCCAAGGACGAGGCGTTCCTGATCAACTTCGACATCAACGTCGAGCTGTTGAGCGATTACACGAACTCCACGCGCGAGCTCCGTCGGGCGATGGACAAGGCTGAAATCAACACCGGCGCTGGCACGGGATCCGTGACCGGCAACACCACGCCGCGCGGCACGCTGCTGTATGACGCCGTGTACCTGGCGACGCATGACAAGCTGCGGCAGGAGGCGGGCCGCAAGGTCGTCGTAATGCTCACAGACGGTGACGACGAGGGCTCGCAAGTGAAGCTGAAGGAGGCGATCGAGGCGTCGCAGAAGGCGAACGCGATCGTCTACGTGATCCTGCTGCGCGATACCGGCTTCGGCTTTGGCGGCGGCGGCTTCAACATGAACTTCGGCGCCGGCGCCATGGATCAGCTGACCAAGGAAACCGGCGGCCGCGTGATCAACGGCGGCAATGGGAAGCACCTGGACGAGGCGTTTCAGCAGATCTCAGATGAACTGCGCACGCAATATCTCTTGAGCTACACGCCGAAGAACGGAAACATCGACGGAACCTTCCGGACGATCAACATTACCTGCGGCAACGACGTGAAGATCACAAGCCGTAAGGGTTACTACGCCGTGGCAGATAGCAACCCGGAGTAGCAAGTTCGGCGCAGACTACGAGCGGTATGGTGGAAGTCCTGAAACCGTGGAGGCTCCCGGGATTGCGGGCCGCACGATCAGCATTTGCTCTGTGACCTGCCGCTGCAGAACCAGCACCGCGACCAGAAGCAGCACGCCGCCCACAATCGTTTCCACGGCGGCAACTTCAAGTGTCACCGCCATCAGCGACCCTGCGGCCAAGCCTTGCTGCGCAACGTACATGGGCAGCGCCAGGCTCGCACCGCGCGACAAGAAAGGCCACACCACCACCGCGAAGAGCAACCAGAGGAAGCCCGACATGCGCGTCTGGATGTAGAGCCGGATCAGCACAATCAGGACGACCAGTGCAAGCACAAGCCATACCGCGTGAATCCCGTAGGTGAGCAGGCCGATTGCAGCGAGGTTCATGATCCGTTCAGAGACGCAGGTTGAGGCGCTACGTTGCCTGGGCACCTGTGGCGGCAACCGGAACGCTGGTGTCGCTTTCTTCGGGTCGCGCCGGCTCCGGCATGGCAAGCTTTGCGGCGGCACGCACCAGCTTACGCACCGGCCATGCATCGCGCTCGGGCCGCAGCAGGACACCAGAGCGCTGCTTTTCGGGCCGGTAATACCAGCGCCGCAAGATGGCCAGGTGATCGCCCAGCATCGCCATGTCCGTGGCAGCGGGCCCATCTTCAAGCCTGGCGATGGCGGCCAGCATGCGTTCCTCAGGCGAAACCTCAACAGCGTCATGGGGCGTATTCGTTTGGGCGGCACCGGTAGTGCTGGATGAGCTGTCCAGCGCTACGGCGGTGAGCATGTGAGGTTGCGCAAACAGGCTCGAACCGACCTCCGCCTGTTCCTTTGCCAGCCTCACCCCAAGCAGGGACACCCGTTCCGGTCCGCGCAGGCACCCATCTGCGAAGACGAAGACCTGCGCCTCCGGCGTTTCTTCCGGTACGCGCAAGGGCACCAGCAGCACGGCGCGGAGCGCGTCCAGCGGACCGACCAGGGGATCGGCGATGGACCCTGTGCTCCTGGCTTTGGTCGCGCGCGTGTGCGCCGCGGCGGCCTCCTCAAAAAGCATGTCGGCGCTCGCTAGATCACGCGCTGCCTCGTGCTCCGCGGCCAGCGAATCGCCGCGCGTCTTCAGGAACAGAAGCGTGCGCTCAGCCTCCGCGTGGTACTCCGCATCCGTGCAACGCGCCTGGCACGGCGCCATGCACTTGTGCATCTCGCCATAGATGCAGCCCGGGTCGTCGGGTGACGGATGCAGCTCCATGAAGCAGCGGCGGATGACAAAAAGATCCTCAACCGCCTCGCGGTATCGTTCCGCGTCCAGCCGCGACGCGAACGGGCCAAACGTGGTGTGCAGCGATCGCCGGCGCAGGTGATTGGTCACGTAAATTCGCGGAAAGCGATTCTCAACCGCATAGCGCACCGTGAACGGCGGCGACAGGCGCAGCTTGCGACGGGCCTCCTCCGTGCCAAAGACAGTGCGCATCGCGCGATACAGCAGCAGCAACGATTCCAGTTCGCTCTGCGTCACCCGCCAGGCCACGCGGGCCACGCGGTCGCGCAGATTCAAGCGCTTCGTCTGACCTTCCGGTGGCAGCAGCAGCCGCTGCAAGCGCCGGCGCAGGTTTGCCGATTGCATGAGGAACGGCCGGTCCGTGCTGCTATGCCCGAACAGCGCCACGATACCCGCGCGGGGCGGAACGCCGCGCAGGGTCTCCTCTGCCGACTCTGGCGAAAAGCCCACCTCATGCTCAAAGACCGGCAGAACGCTCACCCGCCCATCGTACCCATAAGCGACAACGCCCGCACCTGCTGTATCGAACCGGGTCCGGAGCGCATCCAGTGAGAGAACGCATGGCCACAACATCGCAAGCTGCTCCATCCACACAGCCCGCTGCCGGAACCCATCCGAATCTGGTCCTCGCCATCTGCTGCATGAGCCTGTTCCTGGTCGGCATGGACGTGACCATCGTGAACGTCGCCTTGCCATCCATCGGGCGCGAGCTGCACAGCAGCATGTCAGGCATGCAATGGATCATGGACAGCTACACGCTGGTGGTAGCGAGCTTTCTGCTGCTCGCCGGTTCACTCTCCGACCGCCACGGCCGCCGCCGCACCTTTCAGATCGGGCTCACCATCTTCACCCTCGGCTCGGTGTTGTGCAGCGCGGCACCCAGCATCGGCGGCCTGATCGCCTTCCGCGCGCTGCAGGGACTCGGGGCGTCCATGCTGAATCCGGTCGCGCTGTCGATCATCACCAACACGTTCCCCGAGCCGAAGGACCGCGCGCGTGCGGTTGGCATCTGGGGAGCGGTGTCGGGCATCTCGCTCGCCTTGGGGCCTCTGCTTGGCGGTGCGCTCACGCAGACCATCGGGTGGCGCTCCATCTTCTGGATCAACGCTCCCATCGGCCTGGCGGCAATCCTGCTTGCGGCGCGTTTTGTGCCGGAGTCCAAAGCGCCGCACGCGCGCCGCTTCGACCCGCTGGGGCAGCTGCTGGTCTTCAGCACGCTGGCCACACTGACCTACGCGATCATTGAAGCTCCGCGCGCAGGTTGGACCGCGCCGCGCATCCTCATGCTGCTGGGCGTGGCGGTCGTTTCGCTCGCGACTCTGCTGAGGTACGAGCCGCGCCGCAAGGAGCCTCTCTTAGACCTGCGCTTTTTCCGCAGCGTTCCTTTCAGCAGCGCCATCGGTATCGCGCTCTGCGCGTTTGCAAGCTTTGCCGCCTTTCTGTTCCTGAACGCTCTGTACCTTCAACAGGTACGCGGCCTGCCCGCGTTCCGGACCGGTCTCTACACCTTGCCGCTTGCCGCGATGATTATGATCACCGCGCCGCTGTCGGGCCGCCTGGTGGGCAACCGTGGACCGCGGCCATCGCTGCTGATTGCGGGCACAGCCTTTCTGTTGAGCGCGCTGCTGCTCACAGGGTTGAGCGGGTCGACCTCGCTCCTGCATCTGCTCGCCAGCTACCTGTGCTTCGGTGTGGGCCTCGGGATGGTGAACCCGGCAATCACCAACAGCGCGGTCTCCGGCATGCCGCGCGCGCAGGCCGGTGTTGCGGCGGCGGTCGCCTCGACCGGACGCCAGGTCGGTGCGTCCCTTGGCGTCGCGGTAGCGGGCACCGTCGTCGCTGCAAGCCTGATGCATGCACACGGCGCGGACTTCACACCGGCGACCCATCCCATCTACTGGATCATGTGTGGCTGCGCTTGCATCGTGCTGCTGCTCGGCTTCGCTTCCGCCACGGAGTGGGCCAGGCGCAGCACACAGCGGGTCGCCTCGCTTCTCGACCCGGCGCATTAGCCTGGCGTGATCCGGAACTAAGCACCCGCAATCGTCATTCCCTCGATGCGAATCGCTGGGCTTGCCGACGCTCCGCGGAAGGTGAGGTCGTTCGCCACCGCGACAACGTTCCGGTACATGTCTTTCAGGTTGCCGGCGATGGTGATCTCCTCGACCGCGCCGGCGAACTCGCCATTCTCGATCCAAATGCCGCTTGCGCCCTGCGAGTAGTCGCCGGTGACCAGGTTCACACCGCTGCCCAAGGTCTCCGTCACGTAGAGACCGTTCTGCACCTCAGCGATGATCTCGCGCAAAGTCTGCACGCCCGGCTCCAGATAGAAATTGCCTGAGCCAATGCCCGGCGCACCGGCGAGACCGCGGGATGCGTTGCCGGTCGATCGCATCTTCAGCTTGCGCGCCGTGTAGCTGTTCGCCACATAGGTCTGCAGCACACCTTTTTCGACGATGACCTTACGCTGCATGGGCAGGCCGTCCCCGTCGAACGGCAAGGTGCCGAAGCCAGCCAGCCCGGGCTCGAGCATCATCGTGCCGTCGTCGACGACCGTGATCAGCGGCGAAGCAATCTGCTCGCCCAGGCAGTCGGCGAACATACTCGCGTGACGATACACGGCCTCGCCGTTCACCGCGTCGAAGATGGCGCCCATAATACCCCGCGAGACATTGCGGTCAAAGACCATGGTGGCCTGCTGCGTCTTCACGCGGCGTGCCCCTAGCCGGCGCACCGCGCGCTTGGCGGCCTCGCGTCCCACCTGCTCGGGCGTTTCCAGCTTCAGGAGTGTGCGCGCCGCATGCGACCATCCGTCCCGCTGCATGCCGCTCGCATCCTGCGCAATCGGCGTTGTGCCCAGGCCGCAGTAGCTTTTGCGGTACTCGCCTGCAAAGCCACGTGAATTCGCGATGGCTCTCCAACTGGTCGCGGCGGTAAATGTGCCGCCGTCCGAGTTCTGAATGCGCACGTCCGTCGCCATTGCCGCCGCTTCGACCGCACGTGCCATCTCAATGCGTTCGGGCGCAGGCAGTGAATACACGTCGTCGAAGTACAGCCCTAGCCCGTCGCCATTGCGGCGCTCGCTGTACTCGCTCGCATCCGGCAGGCCGGCAAAGGGATCTTCCTCGGTGATGTGCGCGAGCGCAACCGCTCCCTGCACAAGCCGCGAGAGCGAAGCCTCACTCAGATCGTTCGTGCTGGTCGAAGCCGTGCGCTGTCCCACGAAGACACGCAAACCCACGGCGCGCGACTGTGCCTCGGTCAGGGTCTCAACCTGCCCAAGCCGCACCTTGGTGTGAAACTCATCGCCTTCTGAGACGACAGCTTCCGCATCGGTCGCGCCCGCGCGCACGGCGCGGTCCACAATCTGTTGCGCAAGCTGTGCAGTCGGTGTGATTTGAGTCGAATTCACAGGACGGGCGCCTCCGAGAGCCTGGGAAGGCGACCGTCGGTGGCTTCACGAAAATACATGCCGGACGGGCAGTACTCCGAATCGCTCCGCTCTTTGTGTTCAATGTGCGGCGCCGCAGCGTGTGCGACATGCTTCCGGAACAGCTTCACCTGGCCGTGGCAATCCTTGCAACGGAATTCCGTATCGCCGTCCGCAAGAGCTTCAACAACGGTCTTCGCCTTCCAGAACGGCTTGTACCCGCCCTCAGGTGAGACTCGCCTGCGCTTTACTTCACACTCATAGATCTTTTCACGAGGAACTGTAGCTTTCTTCGTCATCGTCCTGTTCCTCCTACCGTCATGTGGTCCAACTTCAATGTCGGGGCTCCCACGCAGACTGGAACACCCTGGCCCTTCTTGCCGCACGTGCCCACGCCCTCGTCCAGCGCAAGATCGTGCCCGACCATGCTCACGCGAGTCAGCGCGGTCGCTCCATCGCCGATCAGCATGGCGCCTTTCACCGGCGCGGTCACCTTGCCGTCCTCAATCAGGTATGCCTCGTTCGCGGCAAAGACGAACTTGCCGTTGGTGATGTCGACCGAGCCGCCCGAAAAGTTCACTGCGTAAATTCCCTTCTGCACGCTGCGCAGAATGTCTTCGGGATCGTCCTCACCGGCGAGCATGTAGGTGTTCGTCATGCGCGGCATGGGGATCGATGCGTAGCTTTCGCGACGGCCGCTGCCGGTCGAGCGCGTGCCCATCAGCTTCGCCGACAGCTTGTCGCTCATGTAGCGGCACAGCGTACCTTTTTCGATCAAAAGATTGTTCGCCGTCGGCGTGCCCTCGTCGTCCACGTTCAATGAGCCACGGCGGTTCGGCATGGTGCCGTTATCCGCAACGGTGACCTTGTCGGTGCCGACACGCTGACCCATCAGACCCGCAAACGCGGACTGCTTCTTACGATTGAAATCGGCCTCAAGACCATGCCCAACCGCTTCGTGGATGAGCACGCCGGGCCAGCCCGGCCCAAGCACCACGGGCATCTCACCAGCGGGCGCCGGCTGCGCCGTAAGCTGGAGGATTGCCTGCCGCGCCGCCTCGCGAGCATAGTGCTCCGGGGTGCGTTCCGTCGTGTACCAATCAAAAGCGCGACGACCGCCGCCACCGCTGGTGCCGGTTGCCGACGCGCCCTTGCCACCGTCCGCCGCCGGGTCTTTTGCGACCACGCCGACGCTGAACCGGCTCAATGGCTGCACGTCGCTCGCATACGTTCCGTCGCTCGCAACGATCAGAATGTGCCGCACCTCATCTGCAAAACTGGCGCGCACCTGCGTGATGCGTGAGTCGTACGCCCTCGCCGCGCGGTCCGCACGCTGCACCAGCTGCAGCTTCTGCGCGATCTCCACGTCTGTAGCGGCTGCCGGGTACAGGTCGTGCGGCTGCGTAGCTGTGAAACCCCGCACGCCCGCGGTCGCAACTGAGTCCGCAATCAGTGCCGCCGTGCGTGCCGCATGCAACAGCTTCGCCTCTGTCAGTTCATCGGTATAGCTGTAGCCGGTGCGTTCGCCGCTCAGCACACGCACACCGCAGCCCATGGAGTGGCCCTGGCTCGCCGACTTGACGATCCCTTCATCGACGCTGATGCCGTTGGAGGCCGTGCTTTCGAAGAAAAGCTCTGCAAAATCGCCGCCACGCTCCAGAGCGGCAGCAAGACAGCGCTCGATCAGGTGGTCTGTCACACCGAACTGCTCATGGAATACGGTGGTACCGCGGGCAACTGGCGTTGGAGCGAAAGCAGAACTCATCTTCAGTGATTTTACGCGTCCCATGCGGATCGCTGTGCTACGTTCGAGCCATGAGCCCCAGTGCTGCCGAAGCAGCCGGTCCAGTCGCGATCGCCGATCTGCGCTATCCGATCGGCAAGTTCCAGCGTCCCGAGCAGATTTCAGCGGACGACCGTGCCGCAGCACTTGCCGCGATCGCGGATCTTCCGTCGCAGCTCCGCGCCACCATCGCGGGGTGGACGGAGGAACAGCTCGAGACGCCCTACCGCCAGGGTGGCTGGACCGTGCGCCAGCTGGTGCATCACATTGCCGATTCGCACGGACAATCGAGTACGCGGCTCCGTAAAGCGCTTACTGAACATAACCCAACGATCCAGCCGTACGACGAGAAGCTGTGGGCTGAGCTGCCCGACGACAAAGAAGCGCCCGTCGAGTTCTCACTTGCATTCCTCGACGGTCTGCACGCGCGCTGGAGCTTTCTGCTGCAAAATCTTTCGCCCGAGCAGTGGCAGCGCACCTTTGTTCACCCGGAGAGCGGTTCGTGGACCATCGACGCCGTCACGCAGCTATACGGTTGGCATTCGCGGCACCACCTGGCGCACATCACAGAGCTGGCAAAGGCGCGGGGCTGGTAGGCTCTCGGTCAACTCATCGATGACTGCGGAACAATCGCCGGAAGAGATCGCCGGGCTGCTGCAGGACTTCCTTTCGGCACACCCGAAGGCCGTTGTGGTCGAAGACGGCCGCATCGCGTTCGACCTGCAGACTGCGCAGTACAGCATTCAGCAGCAACCCGGCCGATGCTCGCTGCAACTGTGGAGCGACACGCGCAATTTGTCGCGCCGCGTGATCGCGGTGACACAACGCCGCGACACGCTGCGCCTGAGCACGCTTCGGCTGGGGCAAAGCAAACCGCAAACGCTGGAGATCGTCGCACAGCCTGCGCGCCGCACCCCCTCGACGCGCGAGGGCACGCGCATGCGCTTTCTGCCCGTGCTGCAACGCATGCTGCAGCGCGA
>CAXUEG010000115.1:7714-8325 GCA_964249935.1 uncultured Terriglobus sp. | reverse complement strand
GACGACGACCAGGGTGGCGGCGGCGGTGAGCGGCGAGCGCTTGGGTCAGGCTTCATCGTGGACCCGCGCGGCTACATCATCACGAACAATCACGTGGTGGATAAGGCCGACAAAATTTATGTGAAGCTGTCGACGGATTCGGAGAGCGACCAGGGCCGTCCGGCGCACGTGATCGGCACCGATAAGGACACGGACCTGGCGGTAGTCAAGATCGACTACAACGGCACACTGCCAACGGTGAAGCTGGGCAACAGTGACGCGGAACAGGTGGGCGACTGGGTGCTGGCGATCGGCAGCCCGTTCTCGCTCTCGCAGACCGTTACTGCTGGTATCGTTTCGGCCAAGAACCGCTCGATCACCGATGGTCCGGCGCCTTCGCAGTTTCAGCGGTTCATTCAGACGGATGCGGCCATTAACCCGGGTAACTCGGGCGGTCCCCTGCTGGACTCAAGCGGGCACGTGCTCGGGCTCAACGACCAGATCGAGACCAACAACACGACGGTCGGCGGCGAGGGTTCGAGCTCCGGCATCGGTTTCGCGACCCCGGGCAATGAGGACCAGAAGGTCGCCAACACGATCATCTCCGGCAAGCAGGTCGACCACGGTTACGT
>CAXUEG010000115.1:6259-7704 GCA_964249935.1 uncultured Terriglobus sp. | reverse complement strand
GCTCAACATGAAGGGTGAGGTGATCGGCGTGAACACGGCGATCTACACCAGCGGCATGGGCTCGCAAGGTGTTGGCTTCGCGATGCCGTCCGACACGGTGGTGGATGTGTATAACCAACTGATCTCGCCCGACCACAAGGTAGTGCGCGGATCGATCGGCATCCAGTTCCAGTCGGGTCTGCCCTCCGCGGTGAGCCGGCAGTATGGCTTTGCCAAGGGCGGTGTTCTGGTCAGCAGCGTGACGCCCGGTCTGCCGGCGGCAAAGGCCGGTCTGCAGCCGCAGGACGTGATCACGACGATCGACAGCAAGCCGGTGAAGGATGGCGACGACCTGGTCGCGATCATCTCCGCACGCAAGCCGGGATCGACGGTGCAGATTGGTTACCTGCGCGGCACGGATCAGCGTAATGCCACTGTTGGCATCACCGACCGCAAGAACGTGGAAGCGGCGGCGAACGCGAGCAGCAAGGATGACCAGGAAGACAACGGCGACCAGGCGAATGGCGCGTCGACGAATGGCAAGCTGGGCATTACCATTCAGGCGGTTCCGGCCAATGTGCTGCAGCAGAAGGGCCTGGGCGGCGGCGTGCTGGTGACGGGAGTGACGCCCGGATCGTTTGCTGAGGACATGAGTCCGTTTCCTCTCTCGAAGGGCGACATTATCGTGGAGATCAATCGGAAGCCGGTCAACAACCCGGAGCAGTTCCGCAATCTCGTCAACGGATTAAAGAGCGGAGATGATGTGGTGCTGGTGATCCGGTCTTCGCAGCAGCGTGAGAAGACGAACAACTTCATCGGCGGAACGTTGCCGTAGACCCTGAAGTGCAGCTTCGGCCGGCGCTCTCGGGCGCCGGCTTCCTGTTGTTGCGCCGTGTTCCGAGTTCATCCGGTCTGGACAAACGATGTATCGACCGTCCGCGCGACGCAGGTTGCGCGGGTGTGAATCGGCTGTGTAGGCTGAGATTGCCCTTTTGGTCGCGCCCGTTGCGGGTTGCGCAGACGCTCTGTTTCTACGAGGTCTTTTGAATGTTTCTTCAGAATGTTTTCCGTCGTACGACGGCAGCTTGTGGTTTGTTAGTCGCTAGCTTCCTGGTTCTGCCGGCGTCGGCATCACACGTTCGCCGCGGTCCAACCTCGCCGAGGTCGCACCATAAGCTTCAGGGCAAAGGTTCCTCGACGGCCGGCTCGCACAGCGCGAGCTCGAGTCGTCCGCGCGCGATCGACGATGCGCGCGCATCGGAAATTCAGAGTGCGCTGGTAAAGGCAGGCTACCTGCAAAGCTCGTCGGGGCACTGGGATGATGCCAGTGCCGATGCCATGCGCAAGATGCAGGCGGACAACGGCTGGCAGACGAAGCTGATCCCGGACTCGCGGGCGCTGATCAAGCTGGGTCTTGGCGCGAACGCGAGCGGAGCGGCCGCGGGATCGGCCAGCCTCGCCACACC
>CAXUEG010000115.1:0-6249 GCA_964249935.1 uncultured Terriglobus sp. | reverse complement strand
CGCCACACCGGCGGAATAGACGTTTGCGAATCGTTCGGCTTCTTCTCTGCCCTGCGGTCCTTCTGCTTGCGACCGTCGATGCGCGTGCGATTGAACTGAAGGTGACCGCGTCTGCGATGGAGCGCACGCTCGCGCAACAGCTGTTCAACACGCCGGATGGGCGCTACTACATCAGAGGCGATGCGCGTGCCGCGTGCTTTGTCTATGTGGACCAGCCGTCGGTTCGTTTTCAGGACGACCGGGTGGTGGTTCACGTGCACACGCATTCGAGGCTGGGGGCTGGGATGTTCGGCAAATGTGTCGGCCTGGGCTTTGAGACGGAGGCGGATGTGTCCGTGGTGCCGGATGCGGAAGGCGAGACGATCGGCTTTCGGGATGCGCGCATCGATCGGTTTACCGGCAACAAGGAGCTGGATGCCCTGATGATCCCGTTCCTGAGCCGCAAGCTGCCGCAAAAGCTGAAGATCGACGCGGCCGACCTCCTGCGCGGGGCGTTGTCAAAGTCACGTCAGAGCACCGGGTATGAGCTGACGCTGGACCATCTGAAGATCCATAGCATGCTGGTGCAGGACGCCACGCTGACGGTGGATATGGACGGCAGTCTGCGCGTGAACTGAAGCCCAAACAAGCCAATTAGTGAAATCCGGCGAGGCTCGGTGCCGATCGATCAGCGTTTGCTGTCGTTATTGGGAAGTGTGACAATCACTTCGCCAGGACGGGTGTAGTGAAGATCCTCGCGGGCCTGGTGCTCGATCGCATTGGGATCGCTGGCAAGGCGGTCGACGTGGCCCTGAAGCTGGCCGTTTTCGCGCTGCAGCGTGACGGTTTCGGTCTGCAGGTCGCGCAGATCATGCTGCTTATTGCGGAACACCGTCAGACCGTCGCGGCCAAACACGACATGGTAACCGAGCAGCACGGCGAGGACGGCGACCGCGACGGTAGCGATCCGTCGACGATTGCCATAGAGGCGTTCGCCGAGACGCGACAGACGGCTCATCCACTTGCCGGTATGTTTGCTGTTCGGGACAGGGGCCATGTCACCTGTTATGGTGCGCCGCGTTCGGCTGATCGCGCAACGGGCAATGGCGGAGTGAACCTCGGAAGGCACACCAATTCGGAACTGGAGGGCGCAGAACGGCGCAGCGCCTGCGTTTTCAGCCGATTGCTGGAACGGAGCGGGAGTCGGCCCGCTTACAATGAGAGGGCTGGAACACCCGTCTGAGGAGAAGTTCGCATGGTGAAGGAGTCCACCGCAACGCTGGCGGCAGCGCCCACTGTTGCCAAGTCTGGCAGCGCGCCCTGGCTGCGCAAGGCCGGCGTCGCCCTGCTCGGCAGCCTGTTTGTGGCGCTTGCGGCGCACGTGGCGGTGCCGCTGCCGTGGACCCCGGTTCCGTTCACGTTGCAGCCCATGGCGGTGCTGCTTGTGGGCCTGCTGGCAGGACCGTCGGTCGGTTTTGCGACCATGGTGCTGTACCTGGCCGAGGGTGCGATGGGACTGCCGGTGTTTCAGCCGCATGGGCCTGGTGGACTGTTGCAGCTTGCTGGCCCGACGGGCGGCTTTCTGTGGAGTTACCCGCTAGTCGCCGTGGTCGCTGGTGCGCTTTACCCTGCCCTGCGATCGCGCCCGCCGTTTATTGCGGCAATGTTTGCCTGTTTCGCTGCGACGGCCGTTTTGTTCACAGCGGGCGCCGCGCAGTTGGCGGTGTTCACGCATGCAGGCGTGCGTGATGTGATGATTGCGGCGGTTGCCCCTTTTCTGCCGGGGGAGTTGATTAAGATTTTGGCGGCATCCGGCATGGTTGCGGCCTGGTCCGCGCGTGCACGGCAATAGTGTTTCTCGATGGCGCTTTCGAACAGGTGAATAGATGAGCAGTACCGCAGTTGATGTGCGCGAGATCAAGGTGGCGCACAGCCCCGATTCCGATGACGCCTTCATGTTTTACGGACTGGCCACGAACAAAATCCGCGTGCCGGGTTACAAGTTCACGCATGTGTTGACCGATATCGAAACGCTGAACCAGCGTGCGATTCACGATCCGTACTACGACGTGACCGCAATCTCGTTCCATGCCTATCCGTACATGCAGAACGACTACACGCTGATGGCGTGCGGCGGTTCGGTCGGTGAGGGCTACGGGCCGATGATTATCTCGGCGCGGCCCATGTCGCCGGAAGACGTGAAGAAGGTTCGCATCGCGGTGCCCGGCACGCTGACCACTGCGTACCTCTCACTGAAGCTGTTTGCACCCGAGGTGGAGACGGCCACGGTGCCATTCGACCAGATCATTCCGGCTGTGCTGCGCGGCGAATACGAGGCAGGCCTGATCATCCACGAGGGTCAGCTGACGTATGCGCAAAGTGGTCTGCACAAAATCCTGGATATGGGCCAGTGGTGGCGCGAGTTGACGGGGCTGCCGCTGCCCTTGGGCGGAAACGCGATCCGCCGCTCGCTGGGCGCGGAAGCGATGCATGTGTGCACGCAGGCGCTGCGCGACAGCATTCAGCATGCGCTCGAGTTTCGAAGCGAGGCGCTGGAGTACGCCATGCAGTTTGCCCGCGACCTGGATACAACGCTGGCGAATCGTTTCGTGGGCATGTACGTGAACGAGCGCACATTGAATTACGGCGAGGACGGGCGCGAAGCGATCCGAAAGCTGCTGGCGATGGGATACGAACGCGGTGTGATTCCGCATCGGGCAGACGTGGAGTTCGTCGACTGATCCGGAGGGATACCCAGCCGAGCATTCCGGCTGCAAGCCTAGGCTTGCGAAGCGCGTTCAGAGCTCGGTGCCGGCGTAGGGATACCGCCCAACGGCAAGAAAACGCGGAAAACCGTTCCACCGGCGTGGCCTGCAGTGCGGACCCGGCTGTGCACACGGATGTTTCCGCCGTGGCGTTCCACGATTTCCTGCGACACCCAAAGACCCAGGCCTGTGCCTGTAATGCCCTTGGTCGAAAAGAATGGCTCGAACAGATGACTGAGCGCGTCCGGGGCGATCCCGGTGCCACGGTCGGCAACGGTGAATACGATGCCTTGGCAATCGTCTTCCGGAACGCGGACCAGCCGGGTGCGCAGGGTGATCTGGCCACCGGGTCCGGAGGCATCGATGGCGTTGCTGAGCAGGTTGACGATGACCTGCCGGATCTCGCCTTCGAAGCACAGAAGCGGCGGAACAGTGCCGAAATCGCGAAGAATGGCGATCTCCTGCCGGCGAAGGCGCGATTCGAACAGGGCAAGCACGGTTTCAGCCAATTCGCGCAAGTCGCTTTGCACGGGGCGGCTGGACTGGCGGTGAAAACGTAGCGTTTGCACGGTGATCTGGGCGACGCGATCCAGTTCCTTCTGCGCCGTTTCCAGGTAGGTGCGTCCGTCCGATGTGAGATCGGTGTGGCTGACAAGAAAGAGGCAGTTCGTCACCGCGGCGAGCGGGTTGTTAATCTCGTGCGCGATGGATGCGGCGAGGCGGCCGGCAACAGCAAGTTTCTCCGTACGGCGCAGAACCTCCTCGCTGTGTTTTTGCTGACTGAGGTCGACCATGAAGACAGCCACTTCCCGGTCCTTGACGTTTTTGTTCGGATTCAGGAAGGTCGCGGCGATCAAAAGCTCCGCGGTGGTCCCATCCGGCCGCGTCAAGGTGATCTCGCGCGTCTCCTCAAGTAAGTGGTCCGGCCCGCCGCCAATGCCGACCTGGTCGAGGCGCATTGCGCCTTCCAGCAGAGATTGAGCAGTGTGACCCAGCACAAGGCCTGCCGACTGGTTGGCATAGGTAATGCGGCCGCCGGTATCGCCCAGCAAAAGACCGATCGGCATGGCATCGACCAGCCGATGAAACCGGGTTTCGCTCGCTTCGAGCGCGGCTTCGGCGGCGCGGCGGGAATGGCGGGCTTCGACCTCGCGCAGTTCTCGTTCAACCGCGGGCACAAGGCGGGCGAGGTTCTGCTTGATGACATAGTCCTGCGCGCCGGCGCGCATGCTGGCGACGGCTGTCTCCTCGGACATGGCGCCGGACATCATGATGAACGGTAGGTCGGTGCCGGAGGCTCGCAGAAGGCGCAGCGCCTCAGGGCCGCTGAAGCTAGGCAGGTTGTAGTCGGCGAGAACGATCTCCGGTCCGGGTTGGGAGGCAAGCCCGTCGTGAAAGTCCTCGGCCGTTTCGACTCGCCTTATCTCCGGCTTGAATCCGGACCGGCGCAGATGCCGCTCCAGCAAGGCGGCATCATCCGCATTGTCTTCCACCAGCAGAATGCGCAGGGAGCGTGTGTCTACGCTTTGGGTGGGCATTCGTTCAGCACCAACCAGTACATCCCGAGCTGGCGAGTGGCCTCGGCAAAGTCGGTGAAGTTGACCGGCTTGCGGATATAGCTGTTAACGCCCAGGCTGTAGCTGCGCACCACATCGCGCTCCTCGTCGGACGAAGTGAGAATGACGACCGGCAGAGTACGTGTGGCATCCGACTCGCGGATGCGGCGCAGCACCTCCAGCCCGTCCAGCTTCGGCAGTTTCAGGTCCAGCAGGATGACTTGCGGCTTGATCGGGTTGGGTCCGAGCAGCATGTCTACCGCCTCTTCGCCGTCGCGCGCAATCGCTACATCATTCACGATGTTCGACTTTTTCAAGGCGCGGATGGTGAGCGCTTCGTGGTCCGGATCGTCTTCGACCAGAAGGATGGAACGGTGCTGTTCTGCCATAGCGCTCATCCTAACGTAAAGAAGAACCGTGCGCCATGACCCACACTGCTCTCAGCGGAGATGGTGCCGTGGTGCCGGCGAATCACACGCGCAACCGTCGCCAGGCCGATTCCGGAGCCTTTGAAATCCTTGTCACCATGCAGACGATTGAAGGCATTGAAGAGCTTGGAGCTGTAATACATGTCGAAGCCCGCTCCGTTGTCAGCCACTTCAAATCTCTTTTGTTTCTCGTCGTAGGCGATCCGAATGAGGCTGACCGGCACCTTGGAGCTGAACTTGACGGCATTGCCCATCAGGTTTTCGAAAGCGACCCGTAACAAATCCCGATCGGCATTGGCTTGCATGCCCGGCTCAATGTCGAAGTGCATGGTCTGCTCCGGATGCTCTTCCTGCAGGTTCTTGGCCACATTTTCTACCAAGGCAGTGATGTCGACTGGTTGCCTTGTGAGTTCCGCCCGGGTGATGCGGGAGAGCTGCAGGAGCGCGTCGATGAGCCCACCCATGCGCTGAACCCCGCCGCGAACGCGCTGGATGTAGTCCCGGCCGGTCTCGTCAACCACTCCCTCGTAGTCCTCCTGCAGGGCAAGGCTGAAGCCGTCGATGGTGCGCAGTGGAGCGCGCAGGTCGTGCGATACGGAGTAGCTGAATGCTTCCAGTTCGCGGTTGGTGCTTTCCAGTTCCATAGTGCGGATGCGAACGCGCTCTTCCAGGTCGGCATTCAGTTCACGTATGGTCTCAGCGTTGCGTGCGACCTCTATGTGTGCCACTTCGAGTTCCCGGTTTGCAGATTCCGTTTGAAGGCGGGCATCGCGCTCGCGCAGCAAAATTCGACCGACCATGATGAGCAAAATCAGGTCAAGGCCGCTGGCCAGGGCGATCGCAAACAGAGCCACGGTGGAACTGCGTCTCACATCCTCACTGCGAATGGCTAAGAGCCTCCGCTCTTCGTCTTGCATGGCATCGGCAACGACGCGAACCCGCTGTGTGTCAGGGAGAGCTGTGCCGCTGGATATCAGCGGAGCCGCCGCGGCGATTCCGCCTGTTCTCTGCGCAGCGATGACGCGGTCGAGCAGGTTGATGCGGCTGCCGACAGCCTGTCGCATCACCTGTGTGTTGACGCGCTGCCTTGGATTGTCTCCAGTGAGGCGTTCAAATTCGCCGATCTGCGGCCCGACCTGTTGCTTAGCAAGGTAATAGGAGGTCAGCAGATTGTTGTCGCCGGTGATGACAAAGCCGCGCGCACTGGAGTCGGCTTCGCGGATGGAGGCGAGAATCGCCTCCACTTGCCCGATTACCTCCCAGGTGTGAGACAACCAGTATTCACTCTGGCTCAGCGTGCGGACCGACGCGACGGCAAACCAGGTGTTCAGCAGAACGATCAGGATCGCGCCCGCGAGGAGTGGGCCGATGCGGGATCCCTTCAGGAACGGCATACTCTTCTAAGTTGCACACGAACACGGCACAGATGCAAATGGCTGTGGGATGGCGGAGTTTGGCAGGGGTGAGTGGTGGACGCGGTAGGAATCGAACCTACAACCTGTCGATTAAGAGTCGAATGCT
>CAXUEG010000114.1:0-8402 GCA_964249935.1 uncultured Terriglobus sp. | reverse complement strand
GAGGGCAGGTCGTCGGCCATCTGGCTGAATTCGTGCATCATCTTGCCGTCCGCGCGCTGGCGGTGCAGCAGGAATTCGAGCGCGCGTTTCGCCAGCGCGGTGTCGCCATAGCTGTCGATGGCATAGAGCGACCACAGGGTGTCGCGGCCGAAGTACCAGCCGAAGCCGGGACGCGCCGAGTCGTAGGAGCCGAACCAGCCGGCGACCAGGCCGGTCTCGGACTGCGCGGGCTTGCCGGTGCTCGGACCTCCGGTCCGATGTTCCACCTGCGCGTCTTCGATGGAAAGCTCAGCCCAGCGCAGGGCTTCGTCGAAGCGCGGGTCGGGCGTGTGTGCCGTCAGGCGTGTGTCGAAGAAATGCGCATAGTAGCTGTCGATCGCGGCAGCAATGGCAGGCAGGTCTTTACCCTGCTGCGCCAGGCGCTGCTGCATGGCCGCGAACGCTGCGGCAGAGTTGCGCTCGCCCGGTCTGGAGACCGTAGAAAGAAGAGGAAACAGCTTGCCTTTATCGAGCGCCGGGTCATAGCGGACAACAAACTGCAGCGGCAGCGTTTGCGGGTGCTCCTGGTACACGGGGATGTCGCCCGGCCGGCTGCGCGGCATGCCGATCATGCCGAAGAGGGCGGGGTTGTCGGTGGCGACGGTGTAAGCGCCACCGGCGAAGTCTTTCGGAGCGGCAGGGTCAGGCATGGCGACCCAGCCCGCACCCGGCACGCCATACTGCGGCGCGGGCCACATTTGTTGCAGACTGGGCGTGAGCGTGACGGTGAGCGTGGCTGGGCGAACGCTGTCGATCTCGAAGTAGACGACAGCACCGGGATCGTCGAACGGGAGGGCGGGCGCACCCGCCGGCACCGCAGGCGAGACAAGCATGTGCTGCCGCACGGTGATGCCCGCAAAGCTGTAGGTGAGCACAGTGTGTCCAGGCCGGACGGTGAGCGTCGCTGCGCCCGGGTTCATCTCGATCGGAACGGTGTAGCCGTCCAGTTCGGCCTTCAGGTGAAGGTCTGAGAAAACTTTGACCGGCAGCTGCCAAAGCTCGACGACACCGGATTGTTCGCCGAGGATGGCGCCACGCGCGCCGGTCACGGTGAGCGGCTTCGCTACCATTGCCGGTTGCGTGATGCTTGGCACGGTGGAGAGGTCGGGCCGGGCGAATGGCGCGATTGTCGTGAGTTGTGCACGACTCAGTGCGGCCGTCGCAAGGATCAGGGTCGCTGTGTATCTGAGGAGCATGGCGTTCCAACGCTACGGTTTGCGCGCTCGCCTGTCCAGCATGACGCATTCGAGCCCGTGCGGAGCGAAGACGCGGGCCGTTGCACAGGTGGATGCGCCTTGCGAGTCACCTGAGAGCAGCGGCGCTACGGGACGTAGCATAGCCACGATGCGCTTACGATGTCTGGCAATCACGCTGTGCGTGTCGCTCACGCCTGCACTGCAAAGCCGCGGGCAGGACCTGCGGCAGCAGCTTGCGGAAATCGCGAACAGCTCAGGCGGTAAGCTGCAAACCGCGTGCGCGTTCGTTCCGGGCTCGAAGCACCCGCAGATCGCATGTGATCGCGACGCTGACGCACACCCGCCCATGCAGTCCGTCTTTAAACTGCCGCTCGCGATCTACGTTCTGCATTTGATCGAGCAAGGCAAGCTGCAGCTGGACCAGCCGATCCGCTTTGAACGAACGGACCTGTTCCTACCGAAGGCGTTCAGCCCGCTGCAGGACAAGTATCCGAATGCGGGCGTCGATGTACCGCTACGCGAGCTGCTGCACCTGTCAGTGTCGGTGAGCGATAACGCCGCGGCCGATATTCTGCTGCGCCTGAGCGGCGGCACGGAGCCGGTGCGCCAGTACATCGCTTCGCTGGGTGTGCAGGGGTTCATGCTGCGTCACTCCGAGCACGAACTTCAGCGCGACGAACGCCTGCAATACCAGGACTGGTTTGCGCCAGCGGCTGCGGTGCAACTGCTGCGCCGCATTGCGGACCGCTCGCCGCTGAACGCGGAGCACACGGCGTTGCTGCTGGAGTGGATGACGAACTCCGCGCGGCCGGGCCGGCTTGCCGGCATGCTGCCGTCGGGCACCATCATCGCGCACAAGACCGGCACGTCCGGCACGGAGCAGGGTATTTCCGCTGCGACCAACGACATCGGCCTGATCACGTTGCCGGATGGCGAACGGATCGCAGTCGCCGTATTTCTGAGCGACTCCACGGCAGCCGACGCAGGCCGCGACCGGGCGATAGCCCGGGCATCGCGCGCGATCTACGACGCCGCTGTCGCCGCGTCGTCTAAAAGGTAAGCCATGCGAATCGCGATCCTTTCGCCGCACCGAGACGATGCTGCTTTCTCCTGCGGGTTGAACATGTTTGCGCTGCTGCAGGCAGGCGCCGAGTTCACGGTAATCAACGTCTTCACGCGGAGCGATTACGCAGTCGATCTGCAGACTGTTCCTCCCGCGTTGCCGCGAGTGGACGCAGTAAGCCAGGCGCGACGGCTTGAAGACGAGCGTTTTGTGGCAGACATCGCCAGCTTCGCCGGCCGGGAGCCAGAGGCGGTGCGCCTCCATGATCTTCACTGGCTGGACGCCCCGCTGCGACTTACCGTGGAAACAGAGCAGGTGCTGCAGGCGCCCATCACCGATGCTGAAGTGCATGCACAGGCGACGGAACTGGCCGCGCAATTGCTCTCCTTGCGGTCGTTCGATCTGGTATTTGCGCCACTCGCTCTGGGCGACCACATCGATCATCGTGTCGCACGCGAGGCCGTGAAGCTTTGTACCACCGTGGATCGACTTTGCCTGTATGAAGACCTGCCGTACGCCGCGTGGTTGTCACTCGACGGAAAAGATCCGCCGTTCGAAGGCATCTCGTCAGGCCAACATCAGGAATTTGTGCGGTACGCGCTGCACCTGCCGCATGGACCGCATCTGAAAAGGCGGTTCGCAAAACACTATCCCTCACAGATCAGCGTGGAGGTAGCGGACGAGATGGCATCCTATGCGGCGCAGTGGGGATGTGGGATCACGGGTGTGGAGCGTTGGTGGGCAACGCCCCCAGCCGGAACCCGCATTCTTGAGCTACTGCGAACCGCGTCGGTGGCGTGCAGTGTGGTTGAGGAGCAGCAGTGAACGACAGCAGCGCACGAAGTAGTGCAACGTCTGAAAACGTCACCCTTCCCGAAATCTCGGTGCTAATGCCGATATGGAACAGCGAACGCAACCTCCGCGAAGCCATCGCGAGTGTTCGGAGCCAGACTGTATCCTGCTGGGAGCTGCTGCTGATCGATGACGGCTCGGAAGACAAGAGCTTGCGCATCGCGCTTGAGTTCGCGGAAATGGAACCGGACCGCATCCGCATCCTGCGTCATCCGTCGGGCGAGAATCGCGGCAGCAGCGCGTCGCGCAACTTGGGCCTGCGGCACGCCCGCGGCCGTTTCTTGGCGTTTTTGGATGCGGATGACCTTTGGTTGCCAGACTGCCTGGCAATGCAACTGCGGGTGATGAAACGTCACCCTGAGGCCGCGATGGTGTTCTGTGCCGCGGAGCGATGGTGCCACCTGGATCAGCCGTTCGACGAGGAAAAAGCGCGCGCGGCCGATTGGGGCGACAACTACATTCCGCCAGTCGTTCCGCACGGTGCGTCGACCGGGCTGCTTCCGCTGGGTCACTTATTGCAGTGGTACCTTGCGGACGAATCCAAGGTCCCCTGCATTTGCAGCGTCTTCATGCGCACGGCGGTCGCACGGGCAGTTGGCGGCTTTGAAGAGCAATTTCGCGGACTGTATGACGATCAGGCCTTTCACGCCAAGGTGGCCCTGGCGCACCCGGTGGTCGCTCACGGGGCGTGTGTGGCTCGCTACCGGCAGCATCCCGGCTCGTGCTGTGCGGAAGCGCGTGAGGATGACGCACTCCAGCAGGCCGGCCGTGCACATTTTCTGAAGTGGCTGGCACAGTACCGGCGGACGCTGGTGCGCCCTGTCCGGCCCGTCGTGATTGAGCAACCGCAGGCGTGACGCACAGCGAGATAGCGCAATCGTAAGAAGAGCGTGAGGCGATCAGAACTGCTTTGTGTCCGTGGGCGCTGGTTTGAACGTTACCGGAGGCGCGATAAAGGTGCGGTTCAGCACCGCCGCGAGACGTAGACCTGCGAGTTCGAGCCGGCGATCCACGACCGGGATCTCGCGGTCGAAGTAGGCCTGGTCCACTGTCCCGCCCTCCGGCAGGATCAGACTCGGAACCAGGGCGTTTCCCTCGTTCGCCCAGGCTGCTGGATCGTCGGGTTGAGCAGCCGGCGGGTTCGATGCAAACTCGTGATTCAGCAGGGCGGCATAATGCGCGTCGTCGAGCTGGCGATGCAGGATCAAGCCGCTGTCCCACACGGAGTGCAGGTTGCACGGGTATTTTCCGCAGGTGTCATTGCCAAAGACACTCACGTGAATGCCGTTGCCACCCTTTTGAATCCCCGTGGTGTGCAGCGGTTGATGAATGTCACCCACGAAGTGGACAAGGTATTTGAGGGCGACCGCGCGGTCTGCCGGATCGAGCGAGGCATCGCCGATGCGGCCCTCGAAAAACAGGATGCGGTCCACCACGCAATCGCGCCACTTGTCACCTCCCGTGCCTGCCTTCACGCCGGGCTGCGTAGGGCAGTCGCGATTGCGGTCGTACCCGCTCGCGCCTTCGGGAATATCGACGTAATGCCAAGGTCCGGTCTGCGTTTCAAGTGGGCGGTATACATCGGGCCACGAAGCCACGTCGGCCAGTGTTTCTTTGCCGAGCAGGAAGCGCACATTGCGCTTCGCCACGGGTGTCAGGTGCTCCATGGCGACCAGCGCCACCAGCTTGTGTCCCTGTGGCCCCCAGGCATGGGCTGGTGCGGTGGCGCAGGGCAGAAGCACGGCGGCGAGCAGAACAGCGCGGCGCGACAGGGCGCGCAAGTGGCACATCATGCCCCTCAGCATACCCTTGCTCTACACTCGGCTAGGTGAGAGCGGGGTGAATGGCATGGAACGGCGAGATTTCCTGGGCGGCGCGGCAAGCGCGGCAGCAGCCGGGTTCTGGAGCGATGCAATGGATGCACAGGCGACAACACAGCCCTCCGCGCAGCCTCTCGGCCGCGAATACTACCTCCTGCGCAAGTACCAGATCACCCGCGCGCAGGCCAGCGGATGCGACCGCTTCCTGGAAATGGCGATGCTGCCCGCGCTGACGCGCCTCGGATATCGCGACGTCGGCGTGTTCGGCTTGGAATACGGTCCGGAAACGCCTGCGGACTACCTGCTGCTGCGCCACACGGATCTAAACAAACTGTTGCGTGTCGAGCAGGAGCTGCTTGCGGATGCGGAGTTCGCCCGGGCCGCCACCGCCTTCCGCACCGCGTCTGCGGCGTCGCCCTCGTTTCAGCGGGTTGAGGAGACGTTGCTCTATGCCTTCGAAGGACATCCAGTGCTGACGGTGCCACCCAGCGGCAAGCGCATCCTGCAGTTGCGCACGTATGAGAGCCCTTCGGTCGCCGATCACTTGCGCAAGGTGCAGATGTTTCATTCTGGCGAATTCGAGATCTTCGCCGCGTGTGGCATGCGTGCGGTTTTCTATTCTCAGGTACTGATTGGTCAGCGTATGCCTGCGCTCACCTATATGCTTCGGTTCGACAGCCTCGCTGACCTGGAGGCACGCTGGAACCAGTTTCGCGTGAACCCGGAGTGGAAGAAGCTGCAGGCAGATCCCCGCTTCAGCGGCGAGGACCTGGTCAGCAACATCACCAATCTTTTGCTCAGTCCGAAGCCGTTCTCGGGCGTCTAGCTTGCGCACGCTTCCTCCGTATGGGGAAACTTTCGCAAAAACCGTATCGTCCTACCCAGTAGACCGCGGGAAACAGCGTCCAAACGACGACACCCGAGTAAAAGTCGAAAGGTTTCTACGATGCGGATTCAGTTAGCTTGTGCCCGCTGCGTCCTGGCTGCAGCCGCGGTAGCGATCCTGCCAGGCGCAATGCTGCCGCTGTTTTGCCAGGCGCCTGCGGCGAGCGCCTCTACCGTGCAGTCCTCCGTTGGCACGGTGAAGGCGGTGGATGCTGGCACGCTTTCGCTAAGCACGGACAAGGGGGACACCGTGGCGTTCACGCTGCCCGGCAACGTCCGCGTGCTGCAGCTTGCACCCGGCAGCACCGACCTGAAGACTGCGCAGCCCGCGTCAGTTGCAGACATTACGCAGGGTGACCGCGCGCTTGTGTCGGGGCGCTCGGGTGACAACGGCTCACTGACTGCTCTACGCGTCATTCTGATGAAGAGCGTCGCCATCGCACAGAACAACGCCTCGCGGCAACAGGACTGGCAGCGTCGCGGGTCGGGTGGCGTGGTCAATGGCGTCGATGCTTCGGCACGGACGCTGACTGTGACATCAGGGACACGCAAGGAGACGATCACGACCACCTCCACCACGATCTTCCGAAGGTACGCGCCCGGTTCGGTCAGGTTTGAGGACGCGAGCCTAAGCAAGCTCGACGAGATTCACCCTGGCGATCAGGTTCGCGTGCGGGGCGACAGGTCTGCGGATGCCACCACGATTGCGGCGGATGAAGTTGTGTCCGGCGCGTTCCGCAACGTGGCCGGATTGGTGACCAAGGTGGATGCCGGCGCGAACACCCTTACGGTGAGTGATCTGGCGACCAAGAAACCGATCACCGTTGCTGTTGCCAATGATTCCGATCTGCGGAACCTGCCGCCGGAGATGGCGGCCCGGTATGCCGCGCGCGTTCACGGTGGCGCGGCTGGTGCGGGCGCAGGCAGTGGCGCGGCTGGTGCTGGCGCGGGCGCGGGAACCAGCGCGGGAGCGGGAGCGGGTGCAAGCGGAGGGCGTCCGGGTTACGCTGGCGGAGCCGCCGCGGGTGCGGGTAGCAGCAGTGAGGGTTCCTCGGGTGATCCGGCACGTGGTCCGGGTGGCCGCTTGGGCGGCCGCGGTGGCGATCTGTCTCAGGTGATCTCCCGCCTGCCGAAGACCACCCTGGGAGATTTGAAACCAGGCGAGGCGGTGATGGTCGTGGCGTCGGGTGACATTGCCCAGGGTAGCGGCTTGACCGTGGTCACGCTGCTCTCCGGGGTTGAGCCTCTTCTGGCGGCCTCGCCGCAAGGCGGAGCGAATTCATTCAGTATTTCGCCGTGGAATCTGGGCGGTGGCGGCGAGGGCGGCGGCGAAGGCGGCGGACCGCAGTAGCACCGCCTCTTTGCAGCAGTTGAGCTGGCGGCTGTAGTCCATTGGTTTGCCTCCGTTGTGTTTTGAGAGGGAACCGCGCCGCGGTGGCTGCCGCGAGCCGCGCGGGCTTGCACGATAGGAGAGAAATGACGTTTCGCGTTTGGAGTTCGGGATGCTCGGCGCTGCTGGTAGGCAGTTCGCTCGCTATGAGTGCAACTCTTATGCCGGCCCACACTCTGCTGGGGCAGATCGCGCCCGCGGGGGCGCAGACCGGGGTGCAGACTGGGGCATCGGTACGAGGTTCAGTGCTGGATCCGGACGGTGCCGCGATCCCCGGGGCGACGGTCACGCTGACTCCGCCGGGGAAAACCGCCGCAGTTACGACCAAGTCCGGCGTGGATGGTTCCTTCAGCCTGGAATCCGTGCCGGGCGGCACCTATACCGTCACGGTCACCATGGCGGGCTTCGGGTCGTTCGTGCGACCCAATGTGCGCGTGGGCGGGCAGCCGGTCAACATCAATGTGAAGCTCAGCATCGAGCAGCAGTCCACAACGATCACCGTTACCACGAACGAAAACCAGGTCTCGGTCGATCCGGATTCGAACGGCAGCGCCGTTGTGCTGAAAGGCTCGGATCTGGAAGCGCTTGCGGACGATCCGGATGAGCTGCAGAACGAGTTGACGGCGCTTGCCGGGCCGGCTGCCGGCCCGAACGGCGGCCAGATCTACGTGGATGGCTTCACCGGCGGTCAACTGCCGCCCAAGTCGGCGATCCGCGAAGTCCGCATCAACCAGAACCCGTTTTCCGCACAATATGACCGCGCCGGCTTCGGCCGCATTGAAATCCTCACCAAGCCCGGTACCGACAAGCTGCACGGTAACTTCAGCCTGCAGGGCATGGACAAGTCGTTCAACACGGTCACGCCCTTCCTGCAGGGCGGCACCCAGCCCGACTACCACCAGATCTTCTTTCTCGGCACCCTCTCCGGCTCGCTCAACAAATCCATCTCCTACAACCTGTCCGGCAACTACCGGGTGATCCAGAACAACAGCGTCATCTCGAGCAACACCTATATCGCGAGCACGGGCGCTTCCAGCGGAACGCTTTGTGCACCTGGCTCGGGCGCCGCGTGCAGCACGTTCCAGGTACCGGCCAACCTGCGCGCAATCTTCACGCCGCAGACCCGCTATGACTTCTCGCCGCGCATGGATTTTGCC
>CAXUEG010000113.1:1015-8440 GCA_964249935.1 uncultured Terriglobus sp. | reverse complement strand
CTGCGGTACAGGAATTTGCGGCCCATCGCAAAGCGCAACCGCAGCAGGTTGAAGATTTTAGCTTTCTTGGTAGGGGGGTGGGTCGCCCTCGCCGCTCAGCAGCCCGGCGAAGCCGCCCTCCAGAAGCAGATCGACAGCGGTCACGCCGCCGAAGCGCTCCAACAGCTCGACGCAAACGCCACCACGCCGCACCGCGAGCGCCTCCGCGGCGAGGCGCTTTATGCGCTCAACCGCTTCCCGGAAGCCGAAAAGGCCCTCGCCGCCGCACCCCCGGACGACGCCGCTGCAATCGAGCTCCGCGGCCTCACGCTCTACCGCCTCGGCCGCCCCGCCGATGCCATCCCGCTGCTCGAAAGAGCCCACACCTGGACCCCCGAAACCCGGGCCGATCCTGCCTACATTCTCGCGCTTTGCTACATCGACACACTCCGCTTCGACGACGCGCGCCACGCCTTCGCCGAGCAGTACGGCTTCGCGCCCGACTCCGCTGCCGCCCACCTGCTCGCCGCGCGCATGCTGCTCCGCCGCGACTACGCAAACGTCGCGCAGGAGGAAGCGAGCAAGGCGCTCGCCGCTGATCCAGATCTGCCCGGAGCGCACATGCTGCTCGGCGAAACCGCACTCGCGCGCGAGCACCTGGACGATGCCATTGCAGAGTTCAATGCAGAACAGAAGCGCGACCCGCTCAACGGCAGCGTCTACGAGCGGCTTGGCGATGCCCTGCAGCGCAAGGGCGACTACGTTGCTGCGGCGCGGACCCTCGAACGCGCCGTCCTGCTCACGCCCAATAGCACCGGACCTTACATCCTGCTCGGCAAAGTGACGCTGCGCCGCGGCGATCCCGTGACCGCCGCCGGTTACCTGGAACGCGCCGAGCGCATGGACGCCCACAACTACATGACCCACAGCCTGCTCGGCCAGGCCTACCGCGCCATGGGCCGCACCGCCGAAGCCCAGCGCGAAACCGCCGTCTCGCAACAGCTCCAGGCCGACACTGCGCCCCACTTTGACACGGGCGCAACCTCCGCACCCACTGGGAACGCCAACAGCACCGGCGTCAGCGCTCCTGTTCTCAGCAGCACTGGCACCAGCAGCAACACTGGCACCAGCAGCAGCACTGGCACGACACACTAAGCCACAGTGCCCACCACGGCTCAACCCGTTCGCGCAAGAAAAGCAAAGCGCCTCGCAGCGATCCTCTCGTGCGTCGCCGCACTCGCGTTTCTGCTGCAAATCACAGCGCGTACGCCGCGACTTGCGACCGTTCACGCCGCCGCGTCGCAGCCGCTCACGCTCGCCGATCCAGACCGCGCCTGCGCCAGCTGCCACGCGACCATTTACAAGAGCTACGAAGAGACCAGCATGGCGCGCGGCAGCGGCTTGGCCAGCGAAGCGCTGCACTCCGGCAGCTTCACTTCGCAAAGTTCCGGCGTGACCTATCGCTTGCAGCAAAAGAACGGTAGCGTAACGCTGACCAGCCGCCGCGAAGGCGAGCGCGCGCCGTTGGACGACACCGAGGCGCTCGCCTACTACATCGGATCCGGCCTTCATGGCCGCACGTACCTTTTCTCCCGCGACGTGCCTGGCACCGACAGCGCGCTGTGGTACGAAGCGCCAGTCAACTGGTACACGCGGCGCGCTGGTTACGCGATGGCGCCCGCGTTCGACAACGCCCAGACCGCGCCACTCGCTCTGCCGACCGACCCGAACTGCCTGCACTGCCACGTGACCGGCGTCGCCGATACCATCGACAACACCACGAACCGCTTCCACGGCGCACCATTCCGTCAAGGCGGCGTCGGCTGCTCCGCCTGTCACGGCGACATGGCCGCGCACATCGCCAGCGGCGGCAAGACGCCCGTGCTGCAGCTGGCCACACTCACGCCGAAGAAGCAGGACAGCGTCTGCCTGCAATGCCACCTGGAAGGCGACGCGCTGGTCCAGCGAGCGGGCCGCTCGCTTGCGCATTTTCAACCCGGCGAAGACATCAACGACACCGCGCTCTATTTTGTAAATGCAAGCTCGCCCAAAACCCAGGCACGCGCCAGCAGCCAGTATGAAGCGTTGTTGCGCTCAGTCTGTCGACGCAGCGTAGGCGAGCGCCTCACCTGCATCACCTGTCACGACCCGCACAGCAATCCCGCGCCCGAGCAGCGCGTTGCGTTCTACCGCGGCAAATGCCTGCAGTGCCACACCGAGACCGCGACCTTTCAGGCAGCAACACACCATCCCGAGCAGCCGGACTGCGCGCACTGCCACATGCCATCGCGCGCGACCTCCGACATCGCCCACGAGCAGAACGTGGATCATGACATCGAGGTGCACAAAGGCAACGCATCAGCACCCAAGCTCACGCTCAACGACGCTTTTCACTACATCGCAGCAGTAGACCTTGTCCCGGTCGGCGAAGCGAAGCCAACCGACCGCGAGATCGGCCTCGCCTACGCGCAGTTCGCCGGCAAGGGCGACCGCGAAAGTCATGCGCGCGCGCTCACATTGCTCACCAAAGTTGAGCAGAACGGCGAGGCTGACGCGGTGGTGCATCAGCAGCTCGGCTTTCTGCTGCAACGCGCGGGGCAGAACGACGCGGCGCGCAAAGAGTACACCGCCGCGATCGCGATGCGGCCGCATGATACGACCTCCGAAAGCAACCTGGCGGTCTTGGAAGCGCAGAGCGGCCATCTTCCCGAAGCCATGCGTCTGTTCAGCGACGTTGCCGCAACTGCGCCCGACCGCACTCCAGCGCTGCTCAACCTGGCGATGCTGCAATGCCGCTCCAACAATCCTGCAGCCGCGAAAACAACGTTGCAACGCGCTCTCTTTTACCAGCCCGACAGCATGGAAGTTCGTCTGTTTCAGCAAACCGGCGATTACGGCGGCATGCACTGCAAGATGTTTTGAGCTTCCAGCGAAAATGCTCAAGAGCAGGACATGCTATTCATGTACCGGCGAACCGCTGCCCTCGCGTATTTCGCGAATGCCGTCCGTCGCGGAGCTCGCGAAGGTTTCGCTCTCGCCATTCGGCCAGCGAACCAGGACGCTGTCGATCTTGTCTGCAGAGCCCAGGCCAAAGTGCAGCCGCAGGTCGCTGGAGCTGTTATAGCTGGAGCCGCTGCGCACCTCGTCGACCCACACGTGGCCTACGGCATGCACGGTCACGCGCGCGCCGATCGCGTCACGGTTGCTTTTGGTGCCGATGAGTCGCAAGCCGAGCCAGTGGTCGCGGTTGGCAGCCTGGTTCACCAGCAGCAGCGGGCGATCGTCGAGGTTGTTCACCACGGCTGACATCCGACCGTCGTTCCACAGGTCGGCCACGGCAAGGCCACGGCCGCTCAGCGGATCCGTCAGGCCTGGTCCGGACTGCTTCGAGAGATCACTAAATTTGCCGCCGCCCGCGTTCCAGTACAGAAACCGCGGCTCACGAAAGGTGGCGCCCAGCTTGGCCGACTCGACCTCGGGGTAGATATGACCGTTGACGACGAGCAGGTCCGGGCGGCCGTCGTTGTCCACGTCGGCAAAGGCGACGCCCCAGCCGAGCGCATCGGTGTTGATGCCGAGACCGCCCGCGCGGGTTACGTCGGTGAAGGTGCCGTCGCCGTTTGCGTGATACAGCGTGGAGGTGTCGTCAGAGAAGTTTGTCTTGAAGAGATCGATGTGGCCGTCGCCGTCGAAATCCGCAGCGGTCGCGCCCATGCCGGCCTGCTCGCGGCCGTCCTCATTGAAGGCAGCGCCCGCATTTGCGCCTTCGTCGGTAAAGGTGCCGTCGTGATTGTTGCGGAAGAGGTGATTGCTTGGCGCGGTTGCCTTGGTGGTCGCGTTCAACTCCGTGCCGTTGACCAGGAAGATGTCCTGCCAGCCGTCGCGGTCGTAGTCGAGGATGGCGACGCCCGAGCCGGTCGACTCAACGATGTATTTCTTATTGGTCGCGCTGCCGTTCACGTTGCGCACCGTGATCCCGGCCTTCGCGGCGACGTCGACGAACCAGGCGGGCGAGGGGTGCTCCGCACTGGCGGGGTACGGCGATGCTTTCTGCTGCGCATGCGTGAGTGAGGTGCAGGCCAGCAACAAGAGGCTCATCGTGAAGACGCGCAGCATAGGTGCAATTGCAACGATACGCCGCCGTGTACGAATCGCGCTTGTGCGCAAATAGCGTTCTACCGCCGACCCCACCCCTTCGCACAGAAGATCGGCACAAGCCTTCTCGCTAGCCCGAAGAAGCAGGTCCTTCGCTGCGCTCAGGATGACAATGCGTTGAGGGCGATGGATGCTGGCGACGGTCGGCGGCAAGCGTGGCGGCGACCTTGGCGCGGCGGATGCGTTCGCGCAGAGCCGTGGTGGCAGCGCGGTGGCAGCGCAGGCAGAGGGTACGGATGTTGGTGAGGTCGCACTCCCGCCGCCTTCGATGACGGGCACGATATGGTCGGCGTCCCAGAGGCTTTTGCGCAGCCTGGTCTTTAGTCCCCAGCGAGCCATCTGCTCGGCGCGTTTCGCTCCGCGTGAACGGCGCAGGCGGCGGAGTTCGACATCGGAATCGATGCCGCAGACGCTGCACACGCCTCGGTCGCGCGCATAGACCTGTTCGCGCAGATAGCGCGGCTGCGTGCGCAGGCGCCACTCGTGCACGCAGTACGCGGAGCAGAAGGTGAAGCGGCGTGGCGGAACCTCAAGGTTGCACCAGCGGCAGAGACCGCGGCCGTTTGCACCGCGCGGAATGCTGTGGCGCGGAACCCATCCACCCTGCAGGGTGCGTGCGGTGCTCATGGACCTTTTGTAGCGAGGCTGCATGAGAAAGGTAAGTCACGCGAATGGTTCGCGGCTCATGGAGGTCGACAAACCCAAGTCTGAACATCCGGGCATGGGGCACAGGCGTGACTCAGGAAGCGAGTGCTGGGTAGTCGACATAGCCCTCGCGATCGTGCGAGTAGAAGAGCTCAGGTCGCGGTGCGTTGAGCGGTGCGGCTCGCCGCAGGCGTGCGGGCAGGTCCGGGTTGGCGATGAAGAGCTTGCCGAAGCCGACCGCGTCGGCGTCGCCACGCTGCAGCACTTCGTTCGCGGTGTCCAGGCTGAAGTCTTCGTTCATCACATACACACCGCCGAACTCGCGCTTCAGCATGGGTCCAAGGCTGTCCGAACCGAGCTTTTCGCGAGCCATGATGAAAGCGATCTTGCGACGGCCGAGCTCGCGCGCAACGTAGCCGAAGGTTTCCGCACGGTTGCTGTCACTGATGCCGTGAATATCGCCGCGCGGGGCGAGGTGCATGCCCACGCGGCCCGCGCCGAATTCGGCGATTGCGGCATCGGTGCACTCGAGCATCAGGCGCGCGCGGTTCTCAACGGAACCACCGTACGCATCGTCGCGCTGGTTTGTGCCGGATTGCAGGAACTGATCGAGAAGGTAGCCGTTGGCGCCGTGCAACTCCACGCCGTCGAAGCCAGCGGCCTTGGCATTACGCGCGCCGAGGCCAAACTGCTCCGCAACATCACGCGCTTCGCTCGTGGTAAGCGCGTGCGGGGTCTCGTGATCGGTGAAGGGGCGCACCAGCGTGACGTGGCCCGGCGCTGCGATCGCGCTGGGTGCGACAGGCAGCTCTCCGTGCAGATACGACGTGTGCGAAATGCGGCCCACGTGCCAGATCTGCGCGAAGATGCGCCCGCCGGCCCGGTGCACGGCATCGACGATTGGCTTCCACAACTCCACCTGTTGCGGTGACCAGATGCCCGGCACCTGCGGGTAGCCGACCGCCATGGGATCGACCGGTGTGCCCTCCGTGAGGATGAGGCCGGCGGAGGCGCGCTGTGCATAGTACTCGGCGGCGAGTTCAGGCCTGGGCAGGTTGTCCACCGTGCCACGCAGGCGCGTGAGCGGAGCCATGAAGATGCGGTTCGGCAGGTCGAGATCGCCGACGCGAATGGGGTCAAACAAGGTGGGCATTACTGCAAAGCTCCGGGTCCGTTGTGGACGCGAGATTAGATGTTGGCAGTGTTGGGCGGTCGCAGCGGTGTTGCGGCATCGAGGGCGTTGACGTGCCCGGTCAGCAGATCGAGTGCGGCGTTCACACTATCGGCGACGAGCAGGTTCGAACGTGCGGCGGGACGGAGCACGCCTTCGGCAACGCAGGTGTCAAGAAATGCGAGGAGGCCGTTGTAGAAGCCGCGTACGTTAAGCAGGCAGACGGGCTTGGTGTGCAGGCCGATGGTCTGCCAGGTGAGCACCTCGAACATCTCCTCAAACGTGCCGTAGCCGCCGGGCAGGATGAGAAAGGCGTCGGCGCGCTCGGCCATGAGCGCCTTGCGCGTGTGCATGGTGTCGACGACGTGCAGTTCGGTGAGGCCGTGATTGGAGAGTTCGCGGTCGACCAGCACGTGTGGGATCACGCCGACCACGCGGCCGCCATGTTGCAAGCTGGCGTCGGCAACCGCGCCCATCAAACCGACGCGTGCACCGCCGTAGACCAGGCCGATGCCGCGCTCGGCCAGCGCCTGACCGAGCGCCTCCGCGGCGTGGCGGTACTCCGGTTGCGCGCCCATGGCGGAAGCACAGAAGACGCAAAGGGTTTGAAGCGGCATGGCTTCAGGATAACGGCTTGCCGCGGCGCGATGAAGCGAGGCAAGAGCAAGGAAAGATCGCGCAGGACCGTCTGCATGGCGGTCCTGCGCAGCCTCGAGGAGTGGCGTTGTGATGTGCGCCAGGTTCGCCACAGGCCCGGCGCATGCTTTGCGTTCTCGCGGTTAGCGGAAAGAGACGGTATTGCCTGAGAGCTCGTTGGTGACATGCACCTTGACGGTGCTGTGGTCGTCACCATAAACATTGCTGCCCTCGGCGGCACGCACAGGTGTTTCAGAGTTCGCGGCAAGCGTAACGGGCTGGTCGTTGATCAGCACGGTCATCGGCGTTGCGGTCTTGTTCGCGATGGTGAACTTGATCATCTTGGCTTTGCTGGCGGTCGCGGTAGAGGCGTTGCCGCTGGTGGCACCGCGGCCAAAGAGCGAGGCAGCATGCGAGGTAACGGGGGCGAGAGTGAACGCAGCCAGAGTGAGGGTGGAGACGACGTTGCGGATCAGCATGGGGTAACTCCAGAGAACGAATTTGCTGGCGAGTCCCACTGCAGTTGAAACATCGTCGCGCACTGGGTTATACGCAGCGGCTTCCGTTTCGTTCCTTACTTTTTTCAATTTCTTTTCTTTACGTTTCGATGAACGTTTGAATGTGTTCGGGTGTGGTCAGCGGTGTCCGAAAGCGCACACATTGGTACGGGAGGCAGGACTTACAAAGCTGCCGGCTCGCCGGGCGCATCCAACACGTCACTATGCGATTTTTCGTTCTTTCGCGGCTGCTGCCTGCCCTGCGTGCGATGGTTCTGTTGCCGTGCGCTCCTGCAGGCGCGCAACAGGTGAAGGCCGCGCCGGGACAGTTCGACTTCTACC
>CAXUEG010000113.1:761-1005 GCA_964249935.1 uncultured Terriglobus sp. | reverse complement strand
GCTCAACCTGAGCTGGTCGCCGGAGTTTTGCCACAACGTGGAGGTGCTGCCGCTAAGTGAGCGGCAGGGAAGGCGTGAGCGTCGTGCACAGGATGCTGCAACCGAGTGTGGTACGCCGCACGGATTTGTGTTGCACGGCATGTGGCCGCAAAACTTCAGCGGCACCTGGCCCGGCAACTGCAGCACAGCGCCTGGACCCGCGGACTACACGCCGTATCTGAACGACACGCCGAGCCTGACGCTG
>CAXUEG010000113.1:0-751 GCA_964249935.1 uncultured Terriglobus sp. | reverse complement strand
CTGCAGCATGAGTGGACCAAGCACGGCACCTGCAGCGGCCTCGCGGCGGACCAGTTTTTCACCACGGCAGACCACCTCTTTGAAGCTGTGAAGACGCCGCAGCTGTTGCAATCGGTGAACACCACGTTGCAGTTGAAACCCAGCGACATTCTCAGCGCCTTCTACCAGGCGAACCCGTCCTTCCCGCAGGGCAGCCTCGCGCTGTCATGCGGGCGCAATTACCTGACCGCGATCGAGGTGTGCCTGAGCAAGAAGGGCCTGCAGCCGATTGCCTGCCAGAATGTGCACACGTGCGCGGCAACGGTGGTAAAGGTGGTGCCGGAGAGCGCGACGCAGCAGTGATCGCTATGGTGTCTCGAGACGGCGCTGCATCATGTCCCGTTGTAGCTCGCGCGCAAAGACCCCGCGAAGAGCGCTGGCGCGTGTTGCCCTGATCGCCAGGCCGGCGGTGAACCGTACACTAGAGTTGAGAGTGAACCGCCGTGCCTGCCGCTGAAAGCCCCCTGCTCCAGAACATGAATCCGCAACAGCGCGAAGGCGTGGAACAGACCGACGGATCGGTGCTGATCCTGGCCGGCGCGGGGTCGGGCAAGACGCGCGTGATTACGCATCGCATCGCCTACCTGATCCAAGAGAAAGGCGTTCCGGCGGACTCGATCCTTGCCGTCACCTTTACAAACAAGGCATCGAAGGAAATGGCCGAGCGCGTGGAGAAGCTGATCGGGCACACGTCGCTGGCGAAGCCGACGAT
>CAXUEG010000112.1:0-8449 GCA_964249935.1 uncultured Terriglobus sp. | reverse complement strand
ACGCGGGAATGTTTGGTGCAAGATCTCGGGCTTGGTTACCGAAGACGACTGGCAAAAATGGTCATCGGAGTCGCTGCGGCCCTACCTGGATGCAGCCGTCGATGCCTTCGGTCCCGCGCGATTGATGGCGGGTTCCGACTGGCCCGTGTGCCTCGTCGCGACAGACTATGCGGTCTGGTTGCGGGTTCTGCGCGAATACTTCGGCGCATTCACCGATCAGGAGCAAGAGAGCATCTTCGGTGCGACCGCCACGGCGTTTTATGGGTTAGCGTAGCGGGTCACTTATCTGCAGGCAGAGAGGGAAAAAGCACGTGCAAATCTCAGATTCAAATGTGGGGCCGTTGGAGCGAAGCGGGCTTAAGCAAGCTTTGATCCTTCCCGGAGCGGCACTGCCGTTTGTCTTGGTGACCGCGCTGTTCTTTATCTGGGGCATGTCGAACAACCTGACCGACATCTTGGTGCAGCAATTTCGCAAGAGCTTCACGCTGTCGCAGTTGGAAGCGCAGCTTGTGCAAACAGCTGTGTTCCTGGGATATTTCTTCATGGCGGTCCCGGCCGCGTCTCTGATGCGCCGATACGGGTACAAAGCAGGGATACTGGTGGGCCTGCTCTTGTTTGCCACAGGCACGATGCTGTTCTGGCCGGCTGCAGTGATCGGCCGGTATGCAGTTTTTCTAGTCGCGTTGTTCTTTGTCGGCTGCGGGTCCGCGACGCTGGAAACCGCGGCAAATCCTCTGGTGGCGCAGGTCGGACCGCCGGGCAGTTCGGAACGCCGCTTGAACCTGGCGCAGGGCTTCAATCCGTTCGGTTCAGTGACAGGCCTGGTGATCGGAACTTACTTCATCTTTTCCGGGGTGGAACTGTCGCCGGCACGGCTGGCCGAGCTACAGCGCACGGGCCAGTACCAGGGCTATATGCACGGTGAGATCATGCGCGTAGTGCCGACCTATGTAGGCCTGGCGATCGCGGTGCTCATCGCTGCGGCGCTGATCGCCCGTACGAAGTTCCCTGCCTTGGCAACGGTCGGCAACACGGACCCTGCGTCGCAGGGAAGCTTTCGCGACCTGCTGCCGTACCGGCATCTTTGGCTCTCAGCGCTCGCGCAATTCTTTTATTGCGGTGCGCAGGTGAGCACATGGTCCGCATTCATTCCTTATCTGAAGCAATACACGACCCTGTCGGAGAGGGCCGGCGGCTTGCTGCTCACCGCATCCCTGGTAGCGCTGGCGGTGGGTCGGCTGGTGTCGACCGCCCTGATGCGCCGGTTCCGGCCGACGCACCTTGTCACGGGGTACGCGATGACCAACATGTTGCTTCTCGCTGTGGGCGTCATGCGGCCGAGTCTGGCAGGCGCAATGGCGATCCTGGTCACCAGTCTGTTTATGTCCATCATGTTTCCAACGATCTTCGCGCTGGGCATCAAGGGATTGGGTCGCGACACCAAACTGGGCGGTTCGGTCATCGTGATGGCAGTGATCGGTGGCGCGGTGTTTCCACCGTTGCTGGGGTACATCGCGCGGAAGACCGGCAGCCTGGCTCTGGGGTACTTGGTGCCGCTGCTGGCGTACCTGCTCATTGCGCTGTATGCCATCAGCATCGAGCGGCTAAAACCGACTCAGGAGATCGAACCCGTTATCCCGAGTGTTTTCTAGCCGCGCTCTTTGGTGTCGTTCGACGTACGAGGAAATGCTCATGAGTTGACCCACGTTTGCGGCAGACAGGCCGACGGTGGAGTGCACCGCTGGGCATCGGCGGAAAGGCCGTAAGCGAGACTGACGTGTTGATGCCGGAGCAGGCCTTCCCCAAAGCTGCCGGGATATCGAGCACTAAATAGCTCCTAACAAGCCTTAATGGCGCGCCCAAGCAGAATCCCAAACACTTCAACGTCACAAACGACCTGCGAGCATTCGTCGTGGAGCCCTCTCGTTCCTTTAACTGTTTCGCGGAGGAGTGAGGGCCCGATAAGAAAAGTACTACCGACTCTCTTATCCCATATAAGAGATACTGCTTACCCGCTTACATACACCACGCCTACCGCTCCAGATCTTCCAGCGCGATCAGGCCGCGCCTCAATGCAAGAACCGCGGCTTCGGTTCGGTCTCTGGCGCGCAGCTTGGCCAGAACATTATTCACGTGGTTCCTTACTGTAAATTCGCTGATCTGTAACTCGACCCCGATCTCTTTGCTGGTGTCGCCGTGTACGACGCGTCGTAGAATTTCCAGCTCTCGTGTGGTGAGTTGCTCACGTTTCTCCCAATCGCGACTTCTGTGCGCGATGTCGGCAGGCAAGTAGCGCTTACCCGCACATACCTTTCTGACCGCATGATCGATCTCCTCGGGCGAAGCGCTCTTCCGAACGAAGCCGAGTGCTCCCGCATCAAGTGCATGGAAGATCTCCTCGTCCATGTCGAAGCTGGAGATGATTAGGAATCGTGTGCTCGGCCATCGTTCGCGTATGGGCTCGATGCACTGCGACCCACGCAGACCAGGCATGCGCAGGTCAAGCAGAACCACCATTGGGGACAGGTCCGCTGGGGCATCCAGAAGCGCTGAAGCGTTGCTGAACGTGCCTACAACGAGAAAGTGGTCATCGGATGAAAGCATGCTGCGCAAACCAACCAACACCGCGGGGTGGTCGTCGACGATGCAAATACGAATCTGGTGCAAGCCCACTTCGCCGTTGCTGATCTGCGTGCCTCTGGAGCCGCTGGTATCGTTCATTCCGCTCATGCCTACAATCTCCTCAATGCGGCAGCTGGCAGCCAGGCACGGCGCCGTTTCTGGATGGGAACTGCCACCACCAGTGAACATCCATGGCCTGGATGGCTCTGGATGTGCAGCGTTCCTCCCTGAGAAGCAGCGCGCGACCGCATGCCGAGCAAGCCGAAACCGCGGGTAGCGCGTGCATGCGTATCGAAGCCACACCCGTCATCACGCACACACAGCCGAACGAATTGCGCCTCGAACAGCAGGCGCAGTTCGATGGTCGATGGTGCTGCGTGCCGTACGGCATTGGTAATGGCCTCGTGCCCGATACGAAGTAGAGTTTGCTTCACGATAGGAGTAAGCTCAAACGGCTCGCCGCTGCTCTCCACCGTCATGCGGACAGAGCCGCCCTGGGTCAGCGTCGCAGCTTGTTGCCGCAGACTGTCCAGCAGATCGCTTTCATAGTCGTCGCTTGGCTTCAGCATCGCAATGGTCCGTCGCGCATCCTCGTGACTGTGGGCAACCATGCCGATCGCCACTTGTACCGGCTCCTGCATGGCAGGGTCGGGCGAGCGCTTGCTGAGCACCCGATCAATGGCGTGCAGCTGGAAGGCGATGCCCGCGAATGATTGCGCAAGGGTGTCGTGCAGATCGTGTGCCATGCGCATCCTTTCATCCAAGACGACGGCAAAGCGCCAACGTTCGAGACGCGTTATAGCCAGCAATACCGCCGCTCCAATCAGAACAAAGACAAAGCTGAGCAAGAGGACATGACCGCTCGTCCAGAACGGCGGCCCGGCAAGTACCTCCACATCCTGGGACGAACGGAGGAGCAGGTGAAAGGGGACCGGGGTAGGTGATGAGCCGTCGTTCATCAGGCAGACACCGCGAACCTTCAGCAGCGATCCCTTCTGCCACCGCGTTCCGTCGTAGGTGATGGAAGAAAACGACTGCTCCGCCGTAAAGAGCTGGTGTGTGCTGCGCAAGAGCAACACGAGTTGTCCGCCCTGGGCCGTGCTCGAAACCAGAGTGCCGACCGTTTCCACGAACTGCCGGTCATAGTCGCCGGATGCCGCAAGCGCCGGTGTCACCGACAACGGCGGGTCGGGCACTCTTACACGTAGAACGCGCAGGCTGACTGCCGTCATGTGTGCGGAGTACCGGTCTAAAGTAATTGCTCCTCTCACTTCCACTTCATCGCCCACGCGTAATGCAGCGGCTGTTTTCCCTGCGATGACCTCGATTCCTCCGCTATTGTCCTGCAGATAGAAGATCGGCCCTGTTTCCGTCACTACTCCGCGGACGGTCTGTGCATCCGGCTGATCATCTGCCTGGAAAAGAAGGTTGCCAATCGGGACCGGATCGATCGCCTGAGCTGCCGAAGTGATGAAGCAGACAACGGGCAGGGCGCACCACGCGAGCACGGCGACGGGCAGCCCAGGGCGAGTCAGCGTCGACGCCCTCATTCGTGCGCCCTCACCTGCACCCTGCGCCAGCTGCCTCCCGCGGCAAAGCTGCGCAGGCCGAATTTTCCATGCCGCATGCACGCGGGATCTTCATGGACCTGTGCACGCGCGAGCACATTGCCAACCATGTCGCGTGCTTCTGCGGTCACATTGCATCCCTGGGCCGAGACCTTCAAGTGGTACCAGACACCGGGCTCCACACCTTGCGCTATGCGTACCCGCACAAGCGGGATAAAACCGAAATCCATGCGGCTCAGAATGAGTTGATCGGGCAGGCGAATGCCCGCATAGTACCCATCAAAGGCGTTCGTTCCCTCCTCCTCATTGGACACGCGCACGATCAGCCCGGCGTCGCCGAAACTGCTGGTCAGGCGCACGTCCGCATCCATCACCATGTCTGTGATGCGCACACTTCCGGTCACAGCTTTCGCGCCGGTATCGTCTGACGCGTTCGTCAATTCATTCGCGGCGACGCTCCAATTACCGCCAAACACCTTCCACTCGCCCATCAGACCCTCCGAGAAACGATCGTGATACGGCAGACCGGTCCGCTCCATGTTGAGCAGCAAGGCACCAGCTAAGCAAAGTACGGTAAGGGTCGCGAGGGCAGCGATCCATCGCCACCTGGGAACGCGTGTCATCGATCAAACCCGGAGTAGGGTCGTAGAAATTGTCTGGTCGTTGCTTCATCCAGGTTAGCTTTCTGCAGCAGTAGCGGCGCAATAACGATGTGCTGCATGGCGCTGTGGTGCAGCCTGCGACGGATCAACATCTCCGTTGCCTGATAGCCAATCTGGAAAGCGTTCTGCGCCACAAGGCCGGCGATTTCACCGCGCCGGATAGGTGGGTATAGGTCTTCGTCCTGGTCGCATCCAACCACTTGAATGCGACGCAGCAGGCCTTGCTGCTGCAGCGTTGCATACACCGCACGTGTAGCCGATAGACTGGGTGTGAAGATCGTCTGCATCGTCGGCTCGCGGCCCAGGGCCTTCAGCAAGTCGCTCTCGGATTTGCCGCCGGGCCCCACCGTGTCATCCAGCTTGAGGGTGATCTTGACGGTGCCGGCGTGGTGTAGTTCTGTCTCAAAGGCATCGATCCGCTGAACGACACGCGTGCTTGCGGGATTTACGCCAACAATGGCCACGCTGCTGCCTCGATGAGATAACTGCCGCACCAAAGCGGCGGCGAGTCTGCCCGCAGCCGGTTCGTCGCTAGTCACCATCCCGATGTCCGAGCCGAGCGGGATTGCCAGGGCATCGTCGGCGATCACCATGGGCACATCACTGCGCCGCGCCTGTTGCACGACGGGAATGAGAGCCGACCCGTGCGCGGGCACCAGCACAATGCCAGAGATACCAAGGGCGACCTGCCGGTCGACCAGATCCATCTGCCGTTCAGCATCGTCTTGATGCGTTGGTGCGTTCCAGTACCAATTCATGTGGCCCTGCGTCGTGGCCGCGACCACGCCCGCGTGCACGCTCTTCCACAGCTCCGACGTAGTGAGCGGCGTAATAAGCGCGATGGTGTTCGCGCGCTGCGATGCCGTGCAGGACTGAAGCGTGGTGCACAACGCCGTTCCGCCGAGCGCGATGGCCAATGCAAGCACCGGACGCGCCCCGGCTTTCACGCGTCGCACAGGTTTGACTGCTGTCGCTCTCAAGCCCGATGCCATGGCACACAACAGATACCACCTCTGCCGCGGCAGTGTCACTGCGCAGCCGTTGGTCGAGTAGTTCATTTGCACCATGCGCACGGTTGGAACCGTTTCGTAGGATGGCCGCGGCTGAGGGAAGCACCTGATCCGCTCCCGCAACATCTCCCTGTCCGAGCCGCTCTTTGGAGGCACCATGAACGCCCGTCCTAGACGAAACATCGCAGGTGTGACTTACTTTGTAGTTAGAAACATCACCGTTGCTTCCGCGCTCCTCTCTACTGGCCTGTTTGCCGGCGGCATCTTTGCGCAGGTGGGTACGACCGCTTCGGTGTCAGGCTCGGTTACGGATGAGAGTGGCGCCTCGCTTGCCAACGCCAGTATCACGATCCACAACACCGACACGGGCATCGAACGCACGACACAGACGAGCAGCACTGGCAGCTACTCCGTTTCGCAATTGCAGCCCGGACACTACACGCTCAGCGTGGCAGAGGTTGGCTTCAAGACCTTTCAGCAGCAGAACATCACACTCACCATCGGTCAGATTGCGGAGATCGACGCGCACCTGGAGATCGGAACGCAGCAGGAGCAGGTGACGGTCACCGCTGGGGCGCCCGCCATCCAGACGGAAGACGCGTCCGTCGGCCTTGTGATCGATTCTGCGACGATCACCGACACGCCGTTGAACGGGCGGTTGGGCATTACCGGCCTGCTCGCGTTGGCGCCGGGGGTCCAGGCAGCCGGCAGCCAGGATCAGATTCCCGTGTACGGCATCACGCCGGCCATCAACAGCGGCGCCCGCAACGCCTATGGAGCGGTTGGCTTCGAGCTTGATGGCGGCATCAACATGAACGTCGGCCTGCAGAGGCCGCTGGGAGAGGTTCCGCCGCTGGACGGCATCGCTGAGTTTAAGGTGATCACCACCAACGCACCCGCCGAGTACAACCAGGCCGCGCAGATTGTCGTGGTGAGCAAAGGCGGCACCAACGAGTTTCATGGCACGCTGCTGGAATTCAATCGCATCGCTGCTACTGCGGCAAAGTACTATTTCGCCGGTGCGCAGCCGAAACCCAAGTTCATCCGCAACGAATTTGGTGGCAACTTCTCCGGCCCTATTCGCTTTCCGCACCTGTACGACGGTCGCGACCGCTCGTTCTTTTTCTTCTACTACGAAGGTTTTCGTCTGAAGCAGGCAAATAATCTCAATTCACAGGTCCCAACGGTGCGGGAGCGGGCCGGCGATTTTTCAGAATTTCCTAATGTGGTGCTAAAAGACCCGCTTACCGGTTTGCCATTCACCGGCAATATGATTCCTACGGGCCGGATCAATACGGTCGACCAGCAGCTCCAGAATGTCTTGTATCCGTTGCCGACCGTTGCAGGGACCGGCACGAACGCGTTTGAAGTGGTGCCGTTTTCGCAATCGGTGAACCGCTATTCCTTTCGGCTGGACCATAAAGCCAACGACAAAAACCAGTTCAGAGCGACGTATATCGCAGGGCTTTACGGTCCCAATCCGTCGACCGGAGCCACTAGCCGCTTCGGTGGGATGGCAGGAATCGGCGAACGCAACATGAACACGGTTCTGGGATGGACTCACGTCTTCTCGCCCACGCTGGTGGGAGATCTAACCGCGGCGTATCTTCACCTTCCCGTGTTCCGCACGCCACAGAATGTGGGTACCAACTTCTCAGCAATTATTCCCGGGCTTGGGCCGGAGGTGATCCAGGGCGCGCCCCAGCTCTCGATCAGTAACATCACCACTGTTAGCGAGGCTCGCAGCAAGGTGCTGGGTCAGGACATCCAACTGATCGGAAACCTGAACAAGACCGCCGGACGCCATAACATCAAGATCGGCTTCTCCTACCTGCACGACAGCACAGCCAACCTGATCGCGTCTGCGCCGCAGCGGGGCGCATATAACTTCAACGGCCAGTACTCCGGCAACGCCTATGCCGACTTTCTGCTGGGGTATCCGTCGTCGACGCAGAAACCCAATCCCAATACGCAGATCCTGCTCAACGTTTCGCATCAGGCGGGGATCTTCGTCCAGGACGACTGGCGTGCCACACAACGGCTCACGTTGAACCTGGGTTTGCGCTACGACCTGCAACATATCAACGACAGCCCCTATGGAAACAATGCGCTGTATGTGCCTGACCTGAAACAGATCGTTATCTTCGGGTCCAAGTATCCGCCCGCCAACGCACCGCAGCCGGTGATCCCTGGTTTCTTGAACCTGCCGATCGTATTTGCCTCGCAGGTACACCTGCCGAACAGCCTGTTCGACTATCTTGGCCAGCCGGATAAGAACGTCGCTCCCCGTTTTGGCTTCGCGTACCAGGCCCAGCAAAGGACCGTCCTGCGCGGAGGTTTCGGCCTCTTCTACAATCTCGTCCCGGAGTATTACATCCAGGCAAACGCGTTTGAGAACATCCCCTACTTCGGCGTGCAGACTTTTTCGCAGCCAGCAGGCGCGCCCACGCTTACCATGTATGCACCCTTCGGTGGCACCGGAGCCTTTGCGTCCAATCCCAACGTGAACGCACAGGCGAAGACGAAGGTGCCTTACGCGGAGCAGTACAACCTTGCAATCGAACAGCAGGTGGGCAAAACCATGTCC
>CAXUEG010000111.1:5045-8502 GCA_964249935.1 uncultured Terriglobus sp. | reverse complement strand
GTCCTATCTGGTTTCGTATCCGGTCGCCTGCAAGATGTCGACGCTGCACTGCCGGTTGCGCAGCAGGTGTTCTCTCCGTTCGGGACTGAGCGACTCATTCGCAAGCAGGCGATCGGTGACACGCATGGCTTCCTCATGCAGTCCCAGCCAATAGCAAGCCACGGCGTACTCCAGCGGCAGCAGAAATTCGAAGACATCCAACTCCACAAAGAGGAGGTCCGTTGCTGGAAACGGGATTTGCATGGCCTCCCAGAAAAAGAAGCGAGCCAGCGCATACTCCTGGTTGTGCTGGTGATGGAGCCCGATCCGGTACAAGGGTTCTGCGCGGTGCGGTCGGCAGGCGAATGCCTGGAAGTACGCTCGCCTCACCTCTGTCCACTCGGCGCCCGTTTGCTGCTGAAGCTGCGCAATCTGATACAGGGAGTACCAAACTTCTTCGTCGAAGCCACCCATCGTTGCCCGTTGCCGGTACCGATCGATTGCCAGTCCGGGTTGCTGCGCGTCCCGGTAGCTTTGCGCAAGGTAAAACACGTACCGCGCGTTGTCAGGAGCAGCACGCAGGGCCTGCTCCAGCACCAGCGCATCCCGGTGATACGTGAGCGGATCGCGGGACCGCGCACCTTCCAACAGCCGGATTGTCCGAACGCCGGCCATGCGTGCCTGGCTATGGGTGCGATCGCAGGTGATGTATTCGTGCAGCACACCCTCAAACCGCCAGGGCAGCGACGAACGCACCAGCTGGATACGGCCATAGGTGGTCCCGCCCGAGTCGACCAGGAAATCGTAGGCATCGCTGGTCAGGTCTGGCCACTGAAATCCGGCGTCGCGCTGCAGGTATTCATCCGCGTCCACGATCAGGGAGTAGTCGGCGCGGCCCTGCGCGAAGGCCAGCGCCTCCGACCGGTTGTGGCCGAAATCCTTCCACGGCCGCTCGAACAAGTTGCCGGGTACATCCTGAAATGTTTCGCGGATCAGGTCCTGGGTACCATCCGTCGAACCTGTGTCGACGATGACCCATCGATCGATCAGCGGGCGCACCGACTCCAAACAGCGGCGAAGAACGTGCTGCTCATTTTTCACGATCATGCAGAGACAAACGGTCTGGCCCGCTTCGTTCATCCTCTCAATCCTAGGCCGCGGAGCCGACCCGTATAAATCGATGAAGCGGTGTAAGACCGTGAAGAAGACGCCTGAAGGAGAGCGGTCCCGACGAAAATAGGCTGACCGAGTTGCTGGCGCATAAACCTGCAAGCGCAACGTGGCCGCGAAGACACCGCTTCCAAAGCAAAAGAAAACCCATGGCCGCCGCTTGAGATCGGGTGACCATGGGTTGTAGTCCGATTGCAGACGGAGCCTAGATGAAGAGTCCGTTCAGGCCGGACGGGAAGAAGCCGCCCATGGCCGTTACACCGTTGGTGGCGCCGCCTGCCGTGACGATATTCAAGACCTGGCCGGTGCTGCGGGCGAAAGCCGTTGCGGGCGCAGGCGCAGATGCCGGAGCGGCGTTCACAATCTGAGTCGCGGTGACGGTGCCGGTGCCGTTCAACGTGACTGTTTGCGTGGCCAAACCGTAATCGTCCGGGTTCGGATCTTCTGGATTGTTGGGGACCTGCGCCTTCGCCTGGGCTGCCGAGTTGCGGAAGGCGGAGAGCATGCCAGTGACGGATGCAAGCGTGCCCGCAGGAGCATACGTTGCGGCGTTGTCCGCTGCGGTGAGTGAGGTGCGAACCAGACCTGCGTGATAGGCCTCGACGGCCAGAATGCCAGCGGCGACCGGCAGAATGGTGTTCTTGCCGGTGATCAATGGAGCAGCGCCGTGGTAGGCGGAGACACCCACGTCCTCAAAGATGTAGGCACCCAGGAGGAAGTATGCCTCGTTTTCGTAGGGGTTGAAGGGCCGCAAGGCAGAAGGAACGCCCGCGAGACCGGCGAGAGCATCGAACAAGGCCGGCGTGAGATTGATCGCGGGCTGTGCAACTGCGAGTGCACCCAGTGCTCCGCGAATGGCAGCGACGTGCTGTCCTTCTTCGATTGCGGTCTCGACCGCATAGGCAGCCAGTACCGGAGTGGCGAACGGGACCTTATAGGTGGAACTGGCGGGCGCACCGGAGACCCCGGCGTTGGCTACCACGCCGGAGGTGTTGCCCGAACTGTTGTTGCCGACAACGCCCGAGATAGCAAGAACGGGGGCGCCGGCGGCACTGGAGGATGCGTTCGCGACATCGATGGTCGTGCCGAACGCCGCAAGATAGTAGAAATTGCTCTCGAGGTACTCGAGATTCAGGGCAAAGTTGAGGATGTCGTTGTCGGAATAAGCGCCCACGGCGGCTTGCGCGCGGGCCTGGCTCTGTGGCACCAGGGTGAGTGCGGCAAGTGCGGCACTGCCTGCCAGCATGGAACGCCTGCTGATGATGACTTCATCGAGGAATCGAGTTTCTAAATTCGGCATGTAAGTTTCCCTTGAACGGCTTGCTTGGAACGTCGGACTTCAGGTGGATGGGTGCAGGCACGGAACGCAGAGACTGGCTAAGCGCTTGTGGTCTTGATGCTTCCGTTCAAGCCATTTGGGAAGAAGCCGCCGGATGCGACGCCTGAGGTGCCGCCGGTGCCGTAGACGATATGAAGGACCTGGCTGGGCGTACGGGAAAACCCTACAGCGTTTGTTGAGGATGCCGCCACCACGGAACTTGGGGCGTAGTTTCCACTGGCCGCGATGGTGGCGGGAGCGAGCGTAAGGAGCGTTTCATCGCCGCCGCCAACGCTGGCGCGGAGGTTGGCGATCTGGTTGGCCATGGTGAGCAGTGCGGCGTTTGGCTGCGTGCCATTGCTTGCCGCGGAGGCGATCGCCGTGATGGTGCTGCGGACGTACGCAGCGTGGTAGGCCTCGACTGCCAAAATGCCGGCGGCGTAGTTGAGGTTGCTGGGGGAAGTAAGCGCCGGGGCCGCGCCGCTGTAGGCGGTTACACCGACGTCCTCGAAGACGAAAGCTCCCAAGAGGAAGTTGTTAAAGCTGGAATAGGGGCTGAAGCTGCCGGTGATGCCAGCGAGATTGGCGACTGCCGCAAAGGCGGTGCCGATGTTGAGGTCCGGCATGGATACGGCGTCATTGCCGAGAGCGGCCCGCAGGAAGTTCACGTGCGAGAGTTCGTCAAAGGCGATCTCGTTGATGATCTGCTGCTGGAAGGAGCTGAGGCCGGTCACCTGTGCGCCACCGACGACGTATCCGCCGGCGAAGCCTGTGCTGGCTGCGGGAAGGCCGCTGCCGGTCGCGGCGTAGAGATAGAACGATGCCTCAAGGTACTCGAGGTTCAACGCGAAGTTCAGGTAATCGGCATCGCCGAGGGGCGCGGCACCAACTGGACCCGTTCCACCAGTTGCACCGGTGCCGCCGGTCCCACCCGTTGCGCCGGTGGCACCCGTTGCTCCGGTGGCACCCGTTGCTCCTGTGGCGCCGGTG
>CAXUEG010000111.1:0-5035 GCA_964249935.1 uncultured Terriglobus sp. | reverse complement strand
ATCCTGAGCAGCCAGCCAGTAAGGAACTAGCTCCAAGTGCGCCAACGCCGGTGAGAAAGCTTCGTCTCGATGCGGCGTCGACGCCCTTTTGATAGAAGAACTCTAAATTGTCCACAAGTAAAATCTCCGATTCAGATCATCTGCGTTGACTTCGTGAAGGACCGGGTACCGCCGAGCCTCGGCGAACTGGCTTGTATCGCGCTGGAAAGATGACGACGTTCGACACCGCAGCAAACATGCATGGGATTGCACGCCCGAAGGTAGGTGACGGAAAGCACCCGCGCAACTAGGGAGCACCATGTGCCATTCATGAGGCACACGTGTGTTGAAGTGCTCCGCGTGGTACGAACATGCGGTGCCGGTTTCGTTCGGCGCCATGAACATGTCGGCGCGCGTGGACCCAGGCCCAGCGATGGGGGAGAAGTGCTCCGCAGGCGAGACGGTGGAAGCGCCGCGTTATGCGTGCGAACGAGACTACACGAGCCTGCTCCGGGAGGGAAGCTCCTGCTCTGAGCTTTGCCAGTCCACCCTTCGCGCACAGAGCGCGTCAAGCGCTACAGCGCTTGCAGCGGAGGTGGACGGATGCTCCCGCCTTCGTCGCGAGGTCCTTGTGCCAGGTCACGGTGGGCGAGACCTGGTACGTGGTGGAACGTAGTACGGGCCGCCCTGGATCAAGGCGGCCCGCTTGTTTGCGTAAGAGTGGGGGTCAGGCGCGGTTGTGCTTGGCGTCCTGTTCGGCTTTGAAGTTGTCGATCTTTTCGTTCACGTTGTCTTTGAAGTGCTCGGCGCCCGAGACGATGCGGTCGCGCAGGCTGCCGGTGCCGGATTCGAGATGGCCGTCCGCGCGCCCTGCCTGATAGGAGGCATCGGCGTGTGCGTTGCTGGCGCTGGCGGAAGCTGAGTCCTTTGCAGTGCCGACAGCGTCCTTGGCGTTGCCCCAGGTCTCGGTTGCGGCGCCCTTCACGCGGTCTTCGGTGCCGGCGTTAGAAAGATTCTGGCTGCCAACTGCCTTGCCGACTGCTTCCTCGGCTTTACCGAATGCGTTCTGCGCTTTGCCCTTGATCTCGTCAAAGTTCATGATTTCTCCTTGCGGCATAACGGCCGCGCTTACGGCGAGAAAGCCGCTCGAGCGAGCGGCCTTCCGGAAGCTGTTCGTGGGTCTACCCTAAAGTGCGCGGCGGCCGCTCAGCAGGTTGAAGATCAGCACAATCACTGCCAATACCAGCAGGATGTGAATCCAGCCGCCAAGGGTGTAGCTACTCACCAGACCGACCAGCCATAGCACAACCAACAAGATGGTAATCGTCCAAAGCATCGTCTTTCTCCTGATGCCCTGAACGCTTCCGCCAGGGCTGTAATCGCGGCTTTTCCAGCCACATCAACATAGTTGCCACGTACACTGCGGAGGTTGCCATTCCGGAAATCGGATTGCGCTTTTCTTACGTTATAGAGGCACGCCCTTGCGGCGGGATTGGGAGGACACCGACGCGTGCGGGTCGCGATCCAGGGCGAGATCGGTTCCAACAGCCATCTGGCTGTGCGCGACCTGGTGGGCGAGGCGGAGTTGGTGCCGTGTAGCCTGTCCGCGGAGGTGTTTGAGCGGCTGGAGGCTGGGTCAGCGGATGCCGCGGTGCTGCCGATCGAGAACTCGCTGCATGGTGCGGTGGCCGACCACTACGACCTGTTGCTGGACCACAGTGTCACGATTGCCGCGGAAGCGTCGCTGCGGATACGACACGCGCTCATTGCGGCGGCGGAATTGTCGATAGAGCAAGTGGAGCGCGTTTTCTCTCATCCGGTGGCACTGTCGCAGTGCCGCCGCTTTTTTTTGGGGCACCCGGGGTGCCGCGCGGTTCCGGCATACGATACGGCGGGCAGTGTGAAGCTGGTGCTGGAGGGCGGCAGCTCGGTTGAAGCGGCGATCGCCGCACCGTACGCGGCTGAAGTGTATGGCGCCACCATTCTGTTGCGCGACCTGGAAGACGATCCGCAGAACTTTACGCGATTTCTGCTGCTGTACCCGGCGGGGAGCGCGCCACCGGTGCGGTTGGTTGCGGGAGACGCGGTGAAGGCGAGCGTGGCGTTCTCAATTGCGCATCGGCCGGGGTCGCTGGTGCGGGCGCTGCGATTACTGGCGGACGAGGGAGCGGACCTGACCAGGATCGAGTCCCGGCCTGTGCCAGGGCGGCCTTGGGAGTACATCTTCTTTGTGGATTTGCGATTGGAAGAGGCGGGCGGGATGGATCGGTTGCTTGAGAAGCTGGGAACGGAGTGCCATTTTGTGAAAGAGCTTGGGCGATATGCCGCAAAGGGTCCGGATGGGGCGTCGGTTGCGGGAACGCGAGGCGTCTCAGTTGGGAAGATGGTGTGACTTCCGTAATTCCGAACACGTGTTCGGCGTCCCATGCGGAATTCCTGCGAACACCGTGCGTGAGCACCTAGCGACGGATGCACTCATCCCGTTGCGCCGTGGCGAAATGAAGAGCGGGTGCGGACGAGCCGATAGGGTTCGGGTGAATCCGAGGGTGCTGTTGACACATCCTATGTGGGAAGATTTGATAGAGGTACGCTCACATGCCGAATGATTTCCTTAGTGTGATCCAGCCCAATGCCGGGCAAGAGCAGAGTAAGCCAACCAGCCAGCGTGCGTTGCCGGTACTGCCGGTGCGGGAAACAGTCCTGTTCCCGCATGCGGTGATGCCGTTGACGGTGGGGCGGGAGAGCTCGATCCAACTGATTCAGTCGCTTGGGGACGAGCGGACGATCCTGGTAGTGGCGCAGCGCGATGCGCGGCAGGACACGCCGGAGGCTTCGGATTTACACCAGACGGGCACGATCGCGACCATTCATAAAGTTGTGAAGATGCCGAACCAGTCTTTGTTTGTGTTTACCGAGGGCATGGAGCGGGCACGGCTGGGCGAGTTTGAGCAGAGCACGCCGTTCTTAACGGCGACGTATGAGCGCTGGCCGGATGCAGACGCGACCAAGTCGCCGGAGCTGGAGGCGCTGCAACGGAACGTGGTGTCGCAATTTCAGCAGATTGTGACGGCGTCGCCGACGTTGTCGGACGACCTGCAGACGATTGCGCTGAACATCGATGAGCCGGGACGGCTGGCGGATTTTGTGGCGTCTTCGCTGCCTTTCCTGACCACGTCGGACAAGCAGGAGCTGCTGGAGACACCGGACATTCCGGCGCGTCTGGAGCGGCTGAACCGGCACCTGGTGAAGGAGCTGGAGGTACAGCAGCTGCGCTCGAAGATCCAGAACGAGGTGCAGGACGCGGTGCAGCAGTCGCAGCGCGAGTACTACCTGCGCGAGCAGCAGAAGGCGATCTCCAAGGAGCTGGGCGAGGGCGACGAGGGGAACAAGGACATCGAAGACCTGCGCGCGAAGATCGAGGGCGCGGGTATGCCCGAGGAGACGAAGAAGGAAGCGCTGAAGGAGCTGAACCGTTTGCAGCGGATGAATCCGGCGCAGCCGGACTATGGCATGACGCGCAACTACGTGGAGTGGCTGGCGGTGCTGCCGTGGTCGAAGTCGAGCGGCGAGGCGGTGGACATCAAAAAGGCCGAGGAGTGCCTGAATGAGGACCACTACGGCTTGCAGAAGGTGAAGGACCGGATCCTGGACTACTTGTCCGTGCGGCGGTTAAAGCCGGACATGAAGGGGCCGATTCTTTGCTTTGTCGGACCTCCGGGCGTGGGCAAGACGAGCCTGGGCAAGTCGATTGCGCGGGCGCTGGGGCGGAAGTTTGCACGGATTTCGCTGGGCGGCATGCACGACGAGGCGGAGATCCGCGGGCACCGGCGCACCTACATCGGCGCGATGCCGGGGCAGATTGTGCAGAACCTGAAGCGTGTAGAGACGAACGACCCGGTGTTCATGCTGGACGAGATCGACAAGCTGGGGCGGGACTTCCGGGGCGATCCGGCGAGCGCGCTTCTCGAGACGCTGGATCCGGCGCAGAACGGGACGTTCCGGGACAACTACCTGGACCAGCCGTTCGACCTGTCGAAGGTGCTGTTTATCTGCACGGCGAACCAGTTGGATCCAATACCGGCGCCGCTGCTGGATCGCATGGAAATCATCGAGCTCACCGGCTACACCGAGGAGGAGAAGGTCGCCATTGCGGACCGCTACCTGGTGCCGCGGCAGGTAAAGGAGAACGGCATTGAACCGGAGGCTGCGAGGGCCGAGGAAGAAAAGCAGGTCCTTCGCTCCGCTCAGGATGACAATGCCTCCACACCGCTGGCCGATGCGGGTGCGGGTGTGGCGCCGGTGAGTGATGACCGTGGCGATCTGCTGGGCGGCGATGCGGCGGTGAGCCACTCGACGGCGGAGGCGACGACGGAGGTGCCGGAGTCGAACAAGCCGGAGGAGTTGCCGGGCGAGCCGCGGATTGTGTTTCCGAAGGAGTCGCTGGGAATCATCGCGCGGCACTATACGCGTGAGGCGGGCGTCCGCAAGCTGGAACAGCTAGTTGGCACGGTGTGCCGCAAGCAGGCGCGGCGCATCGCTGAGGGCAAAACCGAGCCGCTGACGGTGACCGACGAGGTGATTCAGCAGTTCCTTGGCGGATACAAGGTGCGGGTGGATACCGAAATCGCCGAAAGGACGAAGCGCAGCGGTGTGGCGGTCGGTCTGGCGTGGACTCCGGTCGGCGGCGATGTGCTGTTCATCGAGGCGAACCGGATGAAGGGCAAGGGAAACTTTCAGATCACGGGGCAGATCGGCGACGTGATGAAGGAGAGCATGCAGGCGGCGCTGACCTGGGTACGGTCGAATGCGAACTCGCTGGGGCTGGACGAGGACGTGTTGAAGGACATCGACCTGCACCTGCACGTGCCGGCGGGGGCGATTCCGAAGGACGGGCCTTCGGCGGGCGTGACGATGGCAACGGCAATCGTTTCACTGTTGACGGACCGGGCAGTGCGTCCGCTGCTGGCGATGACGGGCGAGATAACGTTGAGTGGCAATGTGTTGCCGGTGGGTGGCATCAAGGAGAAGTTCCTTGCGGCCAAGCGCGCCGGGGTGC
>CAXUEG010000110.1:0-8695 GCA_964249935.1 uncultured Terriglobus sp. | reverse complement strand
TCTTCCAGGAGGAAATCTTCGGACCGGTGCTGAGCGTGACCACGTTCAAGACCGACGAGGAGGCGATGGAGATTGCGAACGACACGCTGTACGGCCTGGGCGCGGGCGTTTGGACGCGCGACATGAACCGGGCGTATCACTTCGGCCGCGGCATCGAGGCCGGGCGCGTGTGGACGAACTGCTATCACCTGTACCCCGCACACGCGGCGTTCGGCGGCTACAAGCAGAGCGGCATCGGGCGGGAGAACCACCTGATGATGCTCGACCACTACCAGCAGACGAAGAACCAGCTGGTCAGCTATAGCGACAAAAAACTGGGTCTGTTATAAGTGGAGCAGCAAGTGAGCGGGTCAGCGAGTCAGCAGGAAAGCTCTGCTGCGGTGCCGGACCAGGTTACCGCGACGCCCGCGGCTCTCGGATTGATTGCGGAGCTGCGGGCGGAGCACGGGCCGGTGATGTTCTACCAGTCCGGCGGTTGCTGCGAGGGTTCGGCACCCATGTGCTTTCCGGAAGGCGAGATGCGCATCGGCAGCCGGGATGTGAAGCTGGGCGAGATTGGCGGCGCGCCCTTCTACATGTCGGCGCAGCAGTTCAGCTACTGGAAGCACACGCAATTGATCATCGACGTCGTCCCTGGCTTTGGCGCGGCCTTCTCACTCGAAGGCCCCGGCGGGCTGCAGTTTCTGACACGGTCCCGCGTGTTCACGGATGAGGAGATCGCGGCGCTTCAGGGTCAAAGCCGTCTGTGAATGGCACCCCTGCTAACGTCCAGCCACCAGGGTGCAAGCCCCGTCTTTACAGGTCAGTGTGAAGACCGCCATCAGCGCCGCGGACTCATTTGCTGGAAAGAAGGCGGCGAGCTTCGCGGTGCGAACTGCGGCGTCCTGCGCTGCTGTGCTGCCGCCCGGTTCCGGTTTCACGCTGATCACGCTGTCGCGGGTAAACACCAGCCGGTAGGCAGCCGTGCCGCTCAGTCCTGGGGCGGATGAGACGGGAAAGCTGTGTTCCTGCCGCCATGCCTCAGCGGGCCGAATCGAGGTCAAGTCCTGCTCAGCCTGAACCGCTGCCGCGGACTTCTTCTTCAGTTCGGGGAACCGATCGGGGTTTGTCTTGGCCGCGACCAGATTCGCCAGGTAATAGGTCATGCGGGCCTGCTTGTCCTGGTGCAGCGCCATCTGCACATCCCCCAGGTGTTCCCCAACCTCCGGTTCGCTGCGGTAAAGCCATGCTGCGCGAATGTATTGCTCCGCTTCGGCGTACTTCTGATTGAGATAAAGGATCCAGCCCATGGTGTCCCACGAAGCGGTAAGCAGGTTGGAGGCATTGGTCATCGTCTGCAACGACTCGTCGCCGGTCCAGGCGAGTGTTTCCGCGCCAAGCTCTTTCAGCACCTGCCGCTCGGCACTCTCGGCCACCGCCATCTGCTGGTGCGCCTTGGCCAGTTCATAAGCGGCGTTGTTGCGCTGGAGCGGCGTCGCATCGCTTTGCACAAGGTGCGAGAGCGTCTCCGCACCCGCAGCAATGTCGCCACCACGCATCTGTGCCTCTCCAAGCAGCAGCTGGAAATTGTTGCCCTGACTCAGTTCTCCCGGCAGCTCAACTGCTGCGGCCCTGGCGGCGGTGAGCGCGGCGGCATTCTGCCCATCGGCCCACAGCGCCTGCAAGAGCGCCTCACGGGGCTCTTCCGTTCGCGGAGAAGCCGCAATCCATTCCCGCGCTGTTGCGGCTGCCATCTTGTGGTTGTCCTGGGCATGCATGTTGACCATGTTGCGCCAGGCAAAATCGGACCCCGGGTAGAGCTCGACCTCCTTCCGGTAGTCCTTCATGGCCTCAGTCTGGTTGCCCCGCCGTGCGGCGACAACACCCAGATTGCCCCATAGAAACTCCTGGTTTTCATTGAGCGCCTTCGCCTCGTTCAGATCCTTCTCGGCGCCATCCACATCGTTCCGCCGCAGCTTATCGCTGCCGGTATTGACCAGCCGTGCGGCCTCCGCCAGGCGTTCTGCTTGCGTCTTCGGTTTCACCGGAGCCGTGCTGTCCGGTGCTTGCGCGACGGCGTCGGTTCCGGTCACCACAGGTCCGTTCGCGTGTTGGTTACGGGGAGGCACCAGCTGGATGTAGGGCATGGAGCCGGCGTTCGCGGCCTGGTACCACTTTTCATACTGCTTCCAGTCCGCGGCAGGCACTGTGTCGCTCAGGACGGTGGTCGTTCGCTTTGCGTGCAGCGTGCTGCCTTCCAGGCTGTAGGTGGTATCAATGCGTACCTGCGCAAGCTGCTGGTGGACGGCCTCCGGCAGCTCCGCCGACCAGCCCTCCGGCAGCTGCATGTCCGTAACGCTCTCCCCTACCCGCGCCAGGCCCAGGTGAATGGTTGAGGTGGGTGGCTTCTTCTCATCGATCGCGACAAGTTCCGTGGGACCGAAGATGGCGGAAACGCGGTTTTCGCCCCAGTCCGGGTCGTGCACGCGATGGTAGTGGAAGAGGATCGTGAGCGGTTTCTCCTGGTCTTTCAGGTTCTCGATCGTCGGGTCACTGGTGTTTCCCGCAAATCCGAGACCTTCCATGAGCTTTTGGATGAATTCAGGATATTGGGCAGGCGAGATCTGGCGAAGAAGGGCCCGAAGTGCCACCTCGCTGTCGTCGTGAAAGCGGTACACGACGGTCGAATCGGAAGTGAGGTCTTTATCGAGCTTGGCTTGAACCGCCATGGTCGAGAACGGCGCAAACGGATACACGGCAGGCGTGCGCTGAATGGTTGCCGGCCCGGCCGCCGGAATGACCAGGGCGTCTTTGTCGCGCAAAGTAGGAATCAGCACCTGGAAGGCGGCGACTTCAGAGGTAGTGTCGAGCCAGACCGGTTTCCCGTCGAGCGTCAGGCGCGTGATCAAGTGGTTGAATGCCTCGGGCGAAGGCACGGCGGCGTTGAAGCGAATGCCGGAGCCAATAAGCACCGCGTCCGGCTGCTGCCCCAGGGCGATCAACATGGAGGCGAGCAGCGTGTGCTTGTCCTTGCAGTCGCCGTACTGATTTGCGAGCACGGTAGCGGCGGCGTGCGGCTGATAGCGGCCAATGCCGAGCGCGACGCCGACGTAGCGGATATTCGACGCGACCCAGTCGTAGACGGCCCGCACCTTGTCCTGCTCGGTGGTACTGTGCGCTGTGATTTCCGCCACTTTGGCGCGAATGGCGGCATCCGGCTGCATGCGGTCGGCTTCGAGGCCGCGATACCAGGCACCCACGGCGGCCCAATCCGGAAAGGTGGTGAAGGCGATGTCAGGCAGCCGGCCCTGTGTCTCGTCGAGCTCTTCCTCCGCAGTCAGCAGCTTGCCTTCCTTCGCCTTTTTCGCGGCCTCGGCTTCCTTGCCGATGGTTGGCTCCAGCGAGTGCCACTGCCACCGGTACACTGCCTGGTTGCCCTCGGTCGTGCGTGCGGGTGAAACATGGTCGGCGGGATTGGTCCAGACGTTGACCGAGGTTTGCGCCGGCAGGCGGAGCTCGACTGCCTGGTTCAGCGTGAAAACTCCACGCGCGAACGGCACCGCGCCCCAGAACTGGTTTGGCGCCTCCGGCCGGGTGATCGTGACCCGAGTCTGCCACTCAAGCGTGTCACCCAGCTGCAAGCCGCGAACGGGAATCTGCTTCTGCTTCAGATCGCTGTAGAACGGTGCCTGCTGGGTGACTGGCGGGTTTTGATCCTGCACATCGGTCAGCGGCGTTTCCACAACGGCACCATCCGGGTGCCGCACGCGGACGTAGACGAACTCCGCGGTCTGCGTAGCCGAGGCGTAGTTGATACCCACAACGCCGAAGGTGCGGACCGCCGCCTCAGACTGCAGAAGGAACGCCTGGGACTCGGTGCGCGTACCCGTGCCGTCGGCGTTGTACTGCAACACGACTTTGGCATCGCGCAGAACCGCCGGCTCGCCGGGAAACGACGTTTGCGCGAGCGTGAGAGGCGGCGAGGTTTCGGTCTGCTGGGCGAGACCGGCAAACGGCAGCAGCAGGACGCCAAGGGTGACCGGAAGGAGACAAAAGCGCATAAGGAGAACGGATGAGGGCCAGAGTACACCCGGGACTCAACCTTGCGCCCTACAACTTGTGAGCACCTGGATGCCCCGCATTCGTCAGCCAGCGACCGGAACAGCCCTCTCCGCCCGAGGGTCAGCCTCGGGATTCCTGGGCCAAGCGCTCAGGTGAAGATGCGGTCGAGCGGAAGGACGAAGCCCGCAACCGGACCTTCGCCCGCATGCGGAGCGGAAGCGGCAAACCGGCGAAGGTGAGCTCCATGGCGGCAGTGTACTCCCGCTCCGCCGGCGCCACGCCGCCTCGCTCTGCTGTTTCGAGGCACCCCACTTGACGAGAAAACTGTAACGGTGCTGCTTTCCTCACCAGCGCCGGCACGTCACAATGACACGCTTGTGTACCGCAGTGCCTGACTAAACTGGCCGGGCACCGACCGTAAGATCACAGGCCGGTGGCGGAAATCGCACCCGGCTCTTACAATGGAAGAGCACGTTTCCGGCGTCCGTCCAGGAGCAGGACACGGAGACAGATGGGCTGTGCGCGATCTCCATAGCTCTTTTTGAGGAAAGTTCGCGCCCTTTTCCTGAGCGGAACACCGCGAAAAGGGATAGCGCCACAAAGGATCTCTGAATGAAGTTGAGCGGGAATGGCCGGTGGTTGCTGGCCTGTGCGGTTTCGATTGCCCTGATACTTGGGGCCAGTGGATGTGGAAACGGGACCATCGGCTACCTGTGGGTGCTCGCCGGGCAGAGCTCGTCCAACACAGTGGGCAACGCGATCACCGCTTTCAAGATCGATGACAACACCGGCAACCTGACGGAAGTGGTGCATTCGCCGTTTGCGGCGGGTGCGGGCGGCACCGGCGCGCCGCAGTATGCGGTGGTGGTGCCGGGCGGCCGTTACCTGTACACGGTGAACCTGAACGAGCCGACCAACTCGGTGGTGCTGTTCAGCGTGGGTGGTGACGGTGTGCTGGCATCGCAGCAGGCGTATGGCACCGTTGGTGCAACGCCCGCGTGGTTCGACCTGGGCGGCAGCTACCTCTATGTGCTGGACAGCGTTTCTCCGGCACGGGACGCTACAGGAAAGGCGCCGGCCTGCACGTCGCCAACGCTGGCCAACAATACCGCGCCCTGCGGCTCGGTTGAGGTCTTCTCAGTCGACGCCACCACCGGCCTGCTCACGCCAGTGCTGAACAACAGCATCAAGGTGAACAACGTTGCGATCAACTACTTCCCGGTCGGTCCGAATCCGTCGCGTATCAAGGCCGTGGGCGGCAGCGTGGTGGTGCTGAATGGCGACGACACGGCGACCATCTTCGGCCAGGGCGGCGGGGGCCAGCTCACCACGACGGCCAACAGCCTGCAGATTTTAGACCAGAGCGCGTCGACCAACTTCACCTCCATGACGACGGGCAACAGCTACCTGTACCTGACCGATGGCACGCACAATCAGATCTTCCAGTACACCGTCACCAACGGGGTGTTGCAGCCGGGACAGGGCAGCCCGTTCCCGAACATCGTCACCAGCACCACGCCGGTGTGGACTCTTACGGCGACGGACGGCACGCAAAGCTATCTGTATGTGCTGAACTCGGGTTCAAGCAACGCAAACCAGGGCGCAGGCTCAATTTCCGCGTACTCCGTGGACAGCGCGAACGGGCGGCTTACCGCATTGGGTGGTGTCAGCGGCGGAACCACCCTGAACTCGCAGTACACCACGGGCGCGAACCCGGTGTGCATGGTCAACGACCCTTCAAACAAATACGTGTACACGTCGAATGCGGACGGCACCGTGACGGGATTCCAGCGGCGCCAGGGTATTGGCGATCTGCAGCAATTGCGGCGCGGTTCGCAGTTCACCGCCAACGGCAAGCCGACCTGCCTGGTTGCGAGCGGCATCACCAGCTAGCGATCTTTGACGGGGGCTACCGCGCAAGCCCGGCCCCCGCACTTCTTCCAGCTCCTCTGTAAAGGTGAAACACAAGCGCATGAAGTTCAACGTTCTGGGCCGCATCACCGCCGCTCTTCTTCTCTCCGCCGTTTCTTTCGGCCTGTCGTCGTGCAGCGGCACCTATACGGTCGGTTTCCTGTACGTGCTGTCTTCGCGCGGCACGGCGGCCGACCCGAACGGCATGATCAACGAGTACGGCATCGACTACCAGACTGGCGCTCTGCTGCCGCTGGCGTCCAGCGGCCAGTCGACTGAGGGCCGCAACCCGACAAACCTGACCATCAGCGCGAACCAGAAAAACCTGTACGTGATCAACCACGACGACTCGACCATCCAGTGGCTCGAGATCGGCACGGACGGCAAGCTGTACCCGCAGAAGGTAGTAGAGCTCGACGGCATCTACCCGACCGGCATCGCGCTTTCCGCGGACAGCGGCTACATGTACGTCACCTTTACCTATCGCAAGACGTCGCTGACAGCAAATAGCGGTCCCGGCGGTGTCGAGGTTTACAAGATGGGCGCACCGGACGCCGATGGCGGCATTGCGATCGGCTCGCCGGTGACGACGGGCGGCAACAATTACTTCCCGGCAGGCGTCGCTCCCGTTGGCCTTGCCGTCGGTCCGAACCTCTCCAACAGCAGCATCTCCGACATCAATGACGCGGCCTGCGTGACCACGCCCGCGAACTGCAGTTCGTTCGTCTACGTCATCGATCAGGATCCGACGACGTTCAACAACCTCCTCGTCTTCAAACGCGACATCGGCACGGGCGCGCTGACCCCGATCGGCAACACGGTGGTCGGCTCCGCCGCATCGCAGGGCTACCTGTCGGGTGTTACGGCCAGCTCGATCGCAGTTGCGCCGCGTGGCATCTTTGTTTACGTGACTGACAGCGCCTCGAACCAGATCATCGGTTACACAGTGACCGGCGCCGGTGCGCTGACCGCGATGACCTCCGGACCGTTTGCCACCGGGTCGCTGCCGGTGAACATGACCATCGATCCGCGCGGCAAGTTCCTGTACGTGGTCGACTACAACGACAGCAACATTGCAGGGTACGTGATCAACACCAGCTCCGGCGCGCTGAGCGCTTCGGGTACCGGCCGCACGGCGCTGGACGGGACAGGCCCGAACTGCGTCACGATCGAGAACGCGCTCGGCCTCTACCTGTACACGTCGGATTACTTGTCCGGCGCGGTCAGTGCCTTTCAGCTGAACAGCACCACCGGAACGCTGAGCAAGATCCGCAACTCACCGTATCCGGCTTCGGCGGCCCCGTCCTGCGCCGCGGCAATCGCAAATGGCTCGCACGCAACGGAGCTGATCCAGTAATCGCGCAAACAAGGCAAAGAAGCCCCGCTGCGGCGGGGCTTCCACGTTCGCAGAATACTTTCGCCATTCGCGAACGGTATTCTTCAATGAACAGGCTGCACGTCCGCCTCTCCTTTCAAGGACATGGTTTATGCCAAGTGTTCGTCACGCAGCGATGGCGCTGCTTCTTTCCGCATCCGCGGCAGCCGCCGCGGTCTGCGCGGTTGCCCAGAACATTACCCTGCCCAGCGGCACCGTCGCGGGCGCCGACGCAGTACCCGTGCCGGTCAAGCCGGTCTCGCTCGACCTGTCGTCCATCGATAAGACGGCCGATCCGTGTAACGACTTCTACGCATATGCCTGCGGCAACTGGGTCAAATCCCACCCGATCCCAGCTGACAAGCCGGCCTATAACAGCTTTGCCGCATTGGGTGATTACAACCGCTACTCGCTCTACCAGTTGCTGGAGCAGGCTGCGAACCACCCCGCCACGCCGCTGCAGACCAAATATGGCAACTTCTATGCCGCGTGCATGAACGAGCCGCTGGAAGACAAGCTGGGCATTGAGCCGATCAAGCCTGTGCTTGAGCAGATCGACGGCCTGGATGACAAAGCGAAGCTGGCTGCGCTGGTCGGTCAGCTTGAGGCGCAGCATGGCTATGGCTTCTTCTACGGCTTTGGCGCCGAGGAAGACCAGAAGAACTCGACCGTGCACATCGCCGCGCTGCAGCAGGGCGGCCTGACCCTGCCGGATCGCGATTACTACCTGCAGGATGACGCACATAGCAAACAGATCCGCGCCAAGTACCACGACCTTGTCACGCAGATGTTTACCCTGCTGGGCGACACGCCAGACAAGGCGACCGCGGAGGCCGATGCCGTGCTGCGCGTGGAGACGGCACTGGCCAAAGGCTCCATGGACCGCACCGCCATGCGCGACCCCGACAACGTGTACCACGTGGAGACGCTTGCGCAGCTGGAGTCGGGCAGTCCCAGCTATCGCTTTGCCGACTACTTCGCCGCGCTGCACACGCCGGCATTCGACAAGCTGAACGTAGCGCAGCCGGAGTTTGTGACCGCGCTGAACCAGGTGATCGCGTCCACCAGCATGCCGGACCTCAAGAGCTATCTCGCCCTGCACGTGGTGACGGTGCAGGCGCCTCGGCTTTCCAAGCCGTTTCGCGACCTTGCCTTCTCGCTGCAGCAGACGCTTACGGGCACGCCGAAGCAGCAGGACCTCTGGAAGCGCTGCACCTCGGCGACCGACAGCGCGCTGGGTGAGGCCGTGGGCCAGGACTGGGTCAACAAGTACTTCCCGGCCAGCAGCAAGGCACAGATGAATGACCTGATTCACGCGCTGGAAGTGGCGCTGGGCAACGACATCGACCACCTGGACTGGATGACGCC
>CAXUEG010000109.1:0-8742 GCA_964249935.1 uncultured Terriglobus sp. | reverse complement strand
CCGCTGCTCATGTACATGCGCATCTCGGTGTACCCGGTAACTTGGTATGAGATTGCAGCGTCCATCGCGATCATGGCCATCACCATCTACGCCATTCTGTGGGTGACCAGCCGCATCTATCGCGTCGGCATTCTCATGTATGGCAAGAAGCCGAACCTGCCGGAGATCGTCCGCTGGGTGAAGTACAGCGGATGATCGCGCCCTCCAGAAATGCGGCGGATGCCACGCCGGAGCTGAAGCAGTTTCTCCTGCTCAAGCGCAAGCACCACACGCTCATCCCGGTCTTCCGCACCATCAACGCAGATCTGGAAACGCCGGTGTCGGCATTTCTGCGTGTCGCAGCCGCCGAGCCCGAAGCTTTTCTACTCGAGTCCGTTGAGGGCGGCGAACGCATCGGCCGCTACACCTTCATCGGCGTGCGCCCCTATCGCAAGCTCACCGCCTATGGCCGCACGCTGACCGACACGCAAGGCAAGAAGCGACGCACCTTCGAAGGTGATATTTTCCACGAGCTTCAGGAGGCGCTCAGCGAGCACTCTCCGGCGAAGCTGCCCGGTCTCCCTCCGTTCACCGCGGGCGCGGTCGGGTTCTTCAGCTACGACGCGGTGCGCCAGATCGAGCGCCTGCCATCGATCGCGCTCGACGAACTCCACGCGCCCGACGCTTGCCTCATGTTCTTCGATGAGGTGCTTGCCTTTGACCATGTAAAGAAGCAGATCTTTCTCATTGTGACGGCGAACCTGCTGCAGGAAAGCGACGCCAGAAAGGCCTACCGGAGTGCCTTGCGTCGGCTTGACCGGCTCGAAAAGCAGGTGACCGCACCCTTGTCGCTGCCCCCGGCAACGCGGAACCGCAAAACCCTAGGCCCGCTTTCGCTCACGCCGCGCACACCGAAGAAGGATTTCCTCAAAGCAGTCGAGCGCGTGAAGCAGTACGTCGCCGCGGGGGACGTCTTTCAATGTGTGCTCTCGCAACGTTTCGATTGCAGGCCACAGGTCGACGCTTTCGAAATCTACCGCGCGTTGCGCATCGTCAATCCGTCGCCTTACATGTACTACCTGCGCTTCCCGCTCGCGCTTGGCGAGACGAAGGGGAGTGCACAAAGCAGCATCGGATCCGCACACATCGTTGGCTCATCGCCGGAGCTGCTGGTGCGTGTGCACGATCGCCATCTGGACTACCGCCCCATCGCGGGCAGCCGACCGCGTGGCGACGATGAAGCGAGCGACGCGCGCCTGGAAGAAGATTTGCGCCGCGATGCCAAGGAAACCGCCGAGCACGTGATGCTCGTCGACCTGGGCCGCAACGATCTGGGCCGTGTCAGCGAGTTTGGCAGCGTTCATGTGAAGGACCTGATGGTCGTCGAGCGCTACTCGCACATCATGCACCTGGTCAGCTCCCTGCGCAGCCGCTTGCGTGCAGATTTGAGTGCCATCGACGCGTTCCGTTCGTGCTTCCCGGCAGGCACGCTCTCCGGCGCTCCCAAGATACGCGCGATGGAAATCATCGAGGAACTCGAACCGGCCCGCCGCGGCGTCTATGGCGGCTCCGTTCTCTATGCCGACTTCTCCGGCAACCTCGACAGTTGCATCGCCATCCGCACCCTCTTCATGCATGGCGAAAATGCGTCCGTGCAGGCTGGCGCAGGCATCGTCGCGGACTCCGTGCCCGCAACCGAGTTTGAAGAATGTATCAACAAGAGCAAGGCTGTCGTGCGCGCGATCGAGCGTGCGCGCTCCCAGGCAAGCCGCTAACCTGCAACCTGGGACGGCCACAAACAGGAGCGAGCATGAGCAGCGCAACGCAGACCATCACAGAGCCGTTCCTCGACTTCGATCTGGAAACGATGAAGGCGTCAGACAGCTACAAGCTCCTGGCCGCCCTGGTGGTGCCCAGGCCCATCGCATGGATCGTCACTCAAGACACGGAGGGTCGCCGCAATGCAGCCCCCTACTCCTTCTTCAACATTCTTTCCACCGATCCACCGCTGCTTGCGGTTTCGTTCTCGCCCGCAGCGGACCGCGAAGGCAAGGACAGCCTCGCCAACATTCGCGCAACGGGCGAGCTTGTCGTCAACGTGGTACCGGAGGAGTTGGCAGACGCAATGAGTACGACCGCCATCGACGCGCCGCGCGGAATCGACGAACTCACCCTGGCCGGTCTGGAGCTGGCCGAAAGCATCGTTGTAAAACCGCCGCGCATTGCGGGTTCTCCGGCGGCATTTGAGTGTGTTCTGCACGCCGAGGTGCCCGCGGGAGCGAACACGATTGTGCTTGCGCGCATACGGCATGCACACGTGCGGGAGTCGGCGTTCTCTGATGTGAGCCGGTTTCACATCGACCCGGCACAGCTTCGCCTGATCGGTCGCATGGGCGGCGGCACAGCCGGCGGCTACTGCCGCACACAGGATTTATTCGAAGTGCCGCGTCCGAGTTGGAAGCGATGAATGCCGGCTTCCAGTCGCATTGCATTTACAGGAAACCTACTTACCCGCCCGGCCAACCCGCAAGGTGATTCCGACCAGCACGCCCATGCCGCTGCCCTGGTTCTTTACGCTGAGCATCTTGGGTATCGGCAGCTTGGGCGGGGTCAGGTCACCGGGCACCACCTGGAAACCCATGACTCGCGAAACGCGATAGCAGATGGCAAAATCGTCCGGTCTGCTGCTGTCGCTCGTGTTCCACCGCTCACCGGCGCGACGGCGCATGGAAACGAACGCCGGTAAGTGTCCCAGGATCGACGTGGATGGCATGGCATGTGTCGACAGATCTGCCAAGGATTGCACGGCTTGCCGGGCCGCGCTGAGGCGTGCAGCCGAAAGAGCAACAATCCGTGGCGAAAAGGAAGCCGACGCCGGCGGCGTCGCGGTGGACGGCACAGTCTTGAGCGCGGCAGTCGTAATTGAACCCACCGCATCGTCTGCGGCCGTCGCGCTGCCGTGCTCTGCCGCGCCTGCTTCCGTTGACCGTGCTGCCATCAACGGCAGCGCGAGGGCGATCGTTAAGAAGACGGCCAAGAGGCGGGAGAGACGAAGCATGCTTTTCAAGCATCGGCAATTCAGCTCCGGCCTTCAATGACCCTGCCGGGGGATGCTCCTCACAATCAGGTGAATGCTCGCTCGCTCGTCGGGTCATTACGCTTGACCGCGGACGGACGGCTTAGGATGGAAGCATGGTCTTCGTCCTCGACAATTACGACTCGTTCACCTACAACCTGGTCCAGTACCTGGGCGAGCTGGGGGCCGAGGTTGTGGTGCGTCGCAATGATGAGGTGACGCCGGAGCAGGTTGAGGCAATGCAGCCGGATCGCATCGTCATCTCGCCCGGTCCGTGCACGCCGCACGAGGCGGGCATCTCCGTTGGCCTTATCCAACATTACGCCGATGCAGAGCGCCAGAAGCAGCGCCGCACGCCGGTGCTGGGCGTCTGCCTTGGCCACCAGTCGCTGGGTGCGGCTTTCGGCGGCGACGTGGTGCGTGCCGCTCGCCTGATGCACGGTAAGACCAGCGAGGTGGAGCATGACGGCAAGACCATCTTCGCGGGCATTGCGCCCCGCATGGTTTGCACGCGTTACCACTCGCTCGTTGTCAAGCCGGAGACGTTGCCAGCCGAGCTCGAAGTCACCGCGCGCACGCAGGATCCTGAGGGCGAGGTCATCATGGGCCTGCGGCACCGCGAACTGCCCATTGAAGGCGTGCAGTTCCATCCGGAAAGCGTGCTCACGCGCGATGGCAAACAGCTCCTGAAGAACTTCATGGAGCTATGAAGGCAGCTATGCTCACTCCTCGTGCCTTTCTGATCTCCTCAGCGCTGACGCTGATGGGGATGCCATTGGCTTCCGGCCAGAGTATCGGGACGGTGCGCACGCCCAGTGCGCAGGTTCAGGGCATGGTTTCTGTATCGGCCGGCAAATCGACCATTCAGAACAATGCAACCGTCACCGCAGGACGCGACACGGCCGAAGTCGCATTGACGCGCGGTGGCCAGGTGCGCGTATGCGTGGGCAGCGCGGTCAGCTTCTCGCAATCGGCAAACGGGGCCTCCAGCGCGCAACATCCGCTGCTGTTTGCCTTGCAACGTGGCGCGACGGAGATCACGGCGCCGCTGCTGAAAGATGACGCGGTCGTCACGCCGGACCTGCGCATCGAGAGTTCCGACCCGGCACCGGTCGACCTTCACCTTCGCGTGAACGACGCAGGCGACACCTGCGTGGAAAACCTTGGCAGGAACGCGCCCATTCTGCACGTAGTGGAGCAGCTGAGCGGCGCGGGTTACCTGGTCAAGCCGGGCCAGCACATCGTCTTTGAAAGAGGCAGCGTGCGCTCCGTCGTGAGCCGCGCCACCACGCTGTGCGGCTGCCCGCGACCGGGGAAAGGGGATGACTTTCCAGAGGCGGTCAGCGCCGGACTGGTACCGTCTACCGTGCCTGCGGCACCCGCTGGCGCCCAGCACACACAGGTTTCCGCTGGTGTGGATTACAACGGAGCAACCGGAACGGCGAGTGGACCGCCACTACCGGACGGAACCGTCCCGGTAACCACAGCGGCAGGCGCGACAGCGCAGGGCAACACCGCGCAACCGGCCGCAAAGACCGTCACGGTCGATCAGGGCTCGCATAACCCGTTCCGCGCGATCGCCCACTTCTTCCATCGGCTCTTTGGCGGACACTAGCCGCGACGCGGATGCGGGCGTCACCTCCCACGCACGGTACAATCTGTCAGCGATTCCAAGCACTTGAAGGAGCTGTTTTATGGCGATTCCCGCCACCCAAATGCGTCCGGGCATGATCATCAAGCACAATGACGTGTTGCACGCCGTCTTCGCGGTGGAGCACCGCACGCCCGGCAACCTGCGCGCGTTTATTCAGGCCAAGTTGCGCAACCTGCGCTCCGGCGCCATGTTCGAACACCGCTTCCGCTCCGGCGATGCGATCGACCGCGTTATCGTGGACGAGGTCGCGATGGAGTACTTGTACAACGACGGTGACGATTACTACTTCATGGACACGGAGACGTTTGAGCAGACGCCACTGAAGCGCGAAACGTTGGGCGACGCTGTGGATTACCTCCTACCGAATCTGAACATCCACGTGAGCTTTTACGACGGCAAGCCCGTTGGCATCGAGCTGCCCCAAGTGGTTGAAATGACAATTGTGGAGACGGAGCCAGGCATCAAGTCGGCCACTGCCAGCAGCGTGACGAAACCGGCCACGACTGAGACGGGCTTGGTGGTGCAAGTGCCTCCGTTCATCAATGAGGGCGAGAAGATTCGCATCGACACGGCGGAAGGCGCGTACATGTCGCGCGCGTAACGGTTCTGTGCATTTCGACCAAACGGCATCGCTTCGACGGTGCCGTTTGGTGTTTGGGCCGCATCCAACCGAAACATGCGCGTTCAACAACTGAAGACGCCGGTCGTACGGCTGGCCTATGAAGAGAGCGGACCAAAGAAGGGTGAGCGCCTGCTGCTACTGCACGGCTGGCCGGACTCGCCGCGTGCCTGGGACAAGGTGCTGCCGACCCTTCACGAAGCGGGTTACCGGACGATCGCCCAGTAAATTAGTAGATACTGACCGAGCGAGTATCGAAGCAGCTTCTTTGGCAAGAAAACGCGCCGTACCGGGCAACCAGTCGCGTTCGCGCAGGACATGATTGACCTCGCCGATGCGCTCGGGATGAAGACGTTTCACTTCATCGGCCACGACTGGGGTGCGCGTACGGCGCACGCGTTGTCGGCGCTGTTTCCGCATCGGCTGAAGAGCCTGGTGACGATCTCGGTGCCGTTTGAGCCGGCGACGACGGACGCACCTGCATTTCCGCAAGCGCGCGCATTCTGGTATCAGTGGCTGCTCTGCACGAAGCCGGGCGAGAAGAAGTTCCGCGAAGATCCGGTCGCGTATGGCAAAGCGCAGTGGGACGCATGGAGTCCGCATGGCTGGTACTCGGAAACGGAGCTCGCGGAGGCGGCGCGCAGTTGGACGGGCAAGGATTTCGAAGACACCGTGCTGCACAGCTATCGTTCGCGCTGGGGCCATGCTGAGAAAGACCCGCGCTACGGGACGCTGCAGACGCGATTCGAAGCGACCACGCACCTGGACACGCCGACTGTGCTGATTCATGGCATGGAAGATACTTGCGAGCTGGCGGAAACGACCGACGGCGCTGGCCGCTACTTCACGAAGGGCTATCGCCGCATCCTGCTGGATCATTCGGGCCATTTTCCGCATCGCGAGCAGCCGAAAGAGACCGCAGAGGCGATCCTGGAGCACATCGGCGAGCACAGCACACGAGAGCCGAGGTGTTGATCCGCCACTACCGCGTGGAAGGCCGCGTGCAGGGCGTCGGCTTTCGATGGTTTGTGCAGCGCGAGGCCGCTGAACTCCGCCTGCGCGGATGGGTGCGCAATACTGACGCCGGACATGTTGAGGCGATTGCGATGGGCGAACCCGAGCAGTTGGAAGAGCTTGAGGAGGCGCTGCGGAAAGGCTCGCGCGGCAGCCGCGTGGACCGCGTGCAAGTGCACGAAGTAAGCGAGAGTGAAGGCGCAACGCTGGGCGAGTTTCGCATCGACGGCGCGGTGTAACTCTGGAGGCAACGCAGCAGATGGCTGGACGCCGCTGCTTAGAATGGACCTATGTCGACACCGATCAATTGCGAGCCGCTGAAGCCGCTCATTCGCACCGTTCCAGATTTTCCCAAGCCCGGCATTCTTTTCTATGACATCACGACGCTGCTGAAGGACAAGGCCGGTTTTGCGCAGATGATCGACGCGTTTGCGACGTACTACATCGACAAGCATGTCGATCTGGTGCTGGGCATCGAGGCTCGCGGGTTTATCTTTGGGCCGGCGATGGCATACCGGCTGAACGCCGGCTTTGTGCCGGTGCGCAAGCCGAAGAAGCTGCCCGCGCCAGTCGCGAAGGTCACCTATGACCTGGAGTACGGTTCGGACTCGCTGGAGATTCACCTGGATGCGATTCAGCCTGGGCAGCGAGTGGTGATTGTGGACGACCTTTTGGCGACGGGCGGAACGATGCAGGCGACGGTGCAGCTGGTGCGGCAGTTGGGCGGCGAAATTGCGGGCGTTGCGTTTGCGGTCGAGCTGGATTTTTTGAAGGGGCGCGAAAAGTTCCCGGATGTGGATGTGTACAGCCTGCTGCACTACAGCGAGTGAGCCCCCCCCCCCTCCAGAACTGCTAAATTCTTGCTTTAAAGAGAGTTACGCTTTGCGATTAGCGGTAAGTTCCGGTGTCGCAAGAACTTATGCGTAAGTTCCTGCGCTGCTTCAAGTTACGCCTGACGCAAGGGGGCTGGCACGATACTTCGGCCCCTTTTGCTGCTCTGCCGGCTTCGGACCTGTCAAGTACCTGCAGTGTGCGGGAAGTAGCCCCGGGTCTCCGTGATCCGGAGCGTTTCCCCGGCTTGCAGGTACCGCTTGCGGTGGAACCACTGCTCCATGGCGCTTTGCAGTTGATCCAGTGGCACGAGAGAGCCGGCTTGAAGTTGGCCTTCGGCGACAGGAAGAGTGTCGTCGAAAACGGCGTTGTTGGTGAAGTTGCGCATGGCGAAGCTATCGAGTTGATAAATGGGAACTGGCTGAGGGTCGCCGTCCGGGGCGATGCGTTCGACCACCAGGGTCTTCAGGAACATGGCGATGCCTAGACTTCTCGAGCTCCGTGCGAGGCGCCTCTGGCGGCCCGATCGCAACTCGCCGAATCGAAGCCGAAGCGGTAGCTGCGGCATAGGTGCTGGAAACAGGATATGGGCTTTGCTTCCGGGAACGGCGTTTCTGGTTACCTTTTGAGAGGAGCCTCCCAAGCCCTGATGATGAGCCGTCCCCGTTTTGTTCGCTGGAACACCCACACTGTCGGTGCTAGGCGAAATATCGCAGCTAAGCGCCATTGGAAGCGTATACGATTGGCGCACACCAAACCGGGAGGGTTCTCCTTGCTGCGAAACGTCCTGCTCCTGATGGGAGCCATGCTGCTCCTGCCCGCCCTCGCCTCAGCCGACACTACCTTCACCCTGACAGGTGACCTGACCAACGGCGGCACCTTCAATGGCCAGCTGCTGATCACCAGCCAGGGCGGCACCCATGTGTCAGGCACCTACATGAATGGCTCGTACAGCTTTACGCTGCCTGCCAGCTACCTGGGCGAGGACCTGGATGAGGGCAACTTCTTCCTGATCGATGCGTTCCCGGTACCCGCGCCGCAGTTCGACCTGTCACTCTATATCCCGACGACGGACATCCTTACGTACCAGGGTGGCAACCTGTGCGCGCTCTACAATAATGTCTGCGCGCCGGGCGTCTACAGCGACTACGAGGACCAAAGCCTCGCCTATCCCGCGAACTTCCTGCACCTGACCGCGACCCCCGTCACACCCACACCGGAGCCATCCAGCCTTGCCCTGCTCGGCACCGGCATCCTCGGTGTAATGGGTGCGGCGCGTCGTCGGTTCGCTTAATGTGGAAAATAGAGCGGACGTGACAGAGGCCCAGGGGACACGCACCCTGGGCCTCACTCTTGACGGCTGCGAGTCTTCCCCGCTCACCCCGAGGTGGCTTCCGCTTGCGATCCTTGAGCCTCTCGTATTGCCCTGGCAGCACTCGCAGCGTAACCAGTCCTCGCCGGGTAGAGAACAGCTTTCGTTCTATCTTCCGTTCCGCGTGCATGGGCTGGCAGCTGGCGTTGACGATCTTGTAGAGCGTTTCCTGCATCCTGTATCGGCCTGTCCAGGGC